>DOJV01000041.1 GCA_003511125.1 Candidatus Uhrbacteria bacterium | reverse complement strand
ACCCATAAGAAAGTCTGAAGAACCTATCTTCTAAATGTAAGTTGCGAAGCAATTCGTAGGCTTACCCCATTTTGATCGAGACCCCGCCTTTACCGGCGGGCTTTTTGATCCTTAATTTCCAGACCGTCTAAAAAAATTTTGAAATTTCGGCCGGTGTCATAGAACGAATCTGGAAACCGCAACGGCCACACCAATTCCCAGAACCGCTCCGCCAACAACATCGCTCACATAATGGACACCAACGGCCATACGCCCAAGAGCCACGGCAGCGGCAACCAGAAAAAAACACGAACCCCAAACCGGATCTTGGGCAAAAACTGCGGCGGCCATGACGCAAGAAACCGTAGTGTGACCAGATGGAAAAGACGGTGTGTTCCAACGCAATTCCATTAAAGGTTTTTCGTGATGGTGGCGAAAAGGCCGTTCGCGATTTATAAGATAGGCGACTGCCAACTGAATGGCCCAAGCTGAAAAAATACTGACAACAATAGCTAATACTGAACGACCGGCCAAATGTTTTATAACGATTTCCCAAACCAAAAGTAAGCCAACTAAAACCCAAATTAATTTGCTAGCCGCAAAAATCGCCAAGTTTGATAAAACCGGCGATTGTTTGGTAAACAAGAAAATTTTTTCGGCCGAAAAATTCTTAGACACAATTATTAAACCTCTTCGATATTAAAACCGTCTCCGCTCCAAACAATCTTGATCTTAATTTTTTCTTTGGCACTTCGGCCTCTAATAACTTGAAAAAACTCTTGTCTAAGTTTTTGAAAATCTTTATTTTTATAAGGGATATCCTCTTTATCGAGCAAGATTTTGATTTGATCGATAAAAGAACGGGCGGCATTTCCACCAGAAGTTTCAACAACAAAATTCTTTCCTTCAAAAGAACGACGTTCGCTATCAAAGGCCAAAAGAATTTCTTGAGCTGGAACTTCGGAGGAAAAAAAGCCTTCTGATGACAATGCACGATCTGTTTGGTAATCAACTTTCAAAGCAATAGTTCCATCAAAAGAAAATCTGCCAATTTCTACTCTACGACCACGCCAAGTAACCCTATCTCCGGCTTGCGGCAAATATTTTATTTTGACACCAACGTCTTCGGCTTTAGAAAGAACGAATTTATCAAAAGCTTTGTACAAACTCAAAATGTCATTATTAAAATTATCTTTAAACCAGTCTGGTTTAAAAATTGCCTGACTAATAAGACGCGAAGCCGGCGCCAAAAGAGTTGATGCGGTCATTGACCAATTCTCTTTTACGGCTTGTTCTAAATTTAAATTAGCCACTAAAATTCTAAAATAAACATCGGGATTTTTATCGGCGTCTTTTTCAACATCCTTACTCAAAACTTTACGGGCCGCAAATTCTTCAGGATCGGCCGGATCAATTCGGTCAAAAACCGACCTCAAGGCCAAACCAAAAAGTTCGTCCAGGGTAAAATTTTCTTTGGCCAGCAAAGCATCGCTAGCTTTATCTAAACGATCAGACCAGCGCGAAGCCAACTCTTTATTTTTTTCTCGATCGTTTAATTGATCGACAGATGGTGTTGGACATTCTCCTGACATATTTTTTATATTAATGATACACCGGTCATCTCTTCTGGTTTGTCTAAACCCATAACCGACAAAACCGTTGGCGCGACATCGGCCAGCATGCCAACTGGTGGCATAAGAGAAAGATCGCCCTCGGGAACCTCGCCGCTTGGGCCTGGTTGACCGTGAAATTTATTACCGATTATTAGAAGAGGTACCGGGTTGGTTGAATGTTCTTTATCGATTTCGCCGGTTCGAAGATTGACGACTTCTTCGGCGTTGCCGTGATCGGCAGTAATCAAAAGGGTGCCGTCTTTTTTTAAGAGGGCTTCGGAAAGTTTGCCCAAACATTCATCGACTGATTCGTTGGCTTTAATGGTGGCTTCTAAATTACCGGTGTGGGCCACCATATCGGGGTTGGCAAAGTTCATGACAAAAAAATCATATTTGTCGGCAGCCAGTTCTTTAAGAACACGATCGGTAACTTCGTAAACACTCATGGCCGGAGTTTCGTCGTAAGAGGCGACTCGGGGCGAAGGAATTATTACTCGGTCTTCGCCGGGAAACAGGTCTTCTTTGGTGCCATTTAGAAAAAAGGTGACGTGGGCGTATTTTTCGGTTTCGGCAATGTGTAATTGTTTCTTTCCAGCTTTGGAGATAACTTCGGCTAAAGTATTTTGTAAAGCCTCGGAAGTCACGGCGATTTCGACCGGTAAGCCTTTCTCGTAACTAGTCATGGTAACCGGAAAAATATTGTTCAAACGAACCCGAGAAAATTTATCGAAATCCGGTAAAACAAAAGCTTTGGTAATTTGACGCATGCGATCAGGACGAAAATTGAAAAAAATTATGGCATCGTTATCGCTAACTTTGGCTACCGGGTTACCGCCTTCGGTTAAAACCGTGGGTACAAATTGTTCGTCGAAAATATTTTTAGCGTAAGAAGCCTTAATGGCCCCGATAGGATCTACGGCCTGTTCGCCTTGGCCTAAAACCATGGCTTGATAAGCTTTCTCGGTGCGATCCCAACGGTTGTCCCGATCCATGGCGTAAAAACGGCCGGACATGGAAGCTAATTTACCGACCTCATATTCTTTCATTTTTTTCTGCAAGGTTTGAATGAAATCGGCGGCCACATTATAAACCGTATCGCGACCATCTAGAATGGCGTGAATATAAACTCGATCAAATTTTTGTTGTTTGGCCAATTCGAGTAAAGCGTAACAATGTTCGTCCATGGAGTGAACTCGACCAGTAGAAACCATGCCAATCAAATGAACAGCGCTGTTATTTTTTTTGGCGTAATCAAAAGCCTTGATGAAACTTTGATTTTTAAAAAAAGTTCCCACGGCAATATCGCGATTAATGCGCGGCAAAGTTTGATAATAAACTCGACCGGCGCCAATGGCCAAGTGACCGACCTCGGAATTACCCATTTCGCCCCAAGACAAGCCGACTTCCTCGCCGCTGGCCCGCAAGGTCATGGCCGGGAAATTCTGAATCAGACGTTTAAAATTTAGCATTTTAGCCCGAGTAATGGAATTACCATCATTGGCCGGAGCCACACCGAAACCATCTAAAATCAAAAGCGCGACCGGCTTTTTTGGTTGTTCGTTTGTTTGTGTTTCAGTCATAAAATTGAAGAGAAATCAGTAAAAGTATTTTACCCGAAAAAGCCAAATTTTAAAAGCCCGCGATCAATAACACGGGCTTTTTACAAACTGATTATTTTACTTCTTCGGCAATCTCGATTAACCGATTGTATTTTTCCACACGCTCGGAACGCGAGAGTGAACCACTCTTGATAAAATCAGCATTCACAGCCACGGCCAAATCGGCGATCGTTGTATCGGCGGTCTCGCCAGAACGATGCGAGACCGAAACTTTGTAACCTTTTTGTTTGGCCAGTTCGATGGCGTTAATGGTTTCGGTTAAAGTTCCGATTTGATTTACTTTGATCAAAATAGCGTTAGCGACTTTCATTTCAATTCCCTTCTGCAAACGATCGACATTGGTCACAAACAAATCGTCGCCGACCAGCGCGACTTTATCGCCGAGCTCTTTGGTTAACTTTTGCCAACCGTCCCAATCGTCTTCGGCCAAACCGTCTTCGAGCGAGATGATAGGATACTTCGCAATCCACTTTTTCCACAAAGCAATCATTTGCGCCGAAGTTTTTTTGCCGCCGTCTTTTTTAAGTTCGTAGGTTTTGGATTTAGTATCGTAAAACTCGGAAGTAGCTGGATCAAGAGCATACATAACATCTTTGCCTGGTTTGTAGCCGGCGGCGAGACAAGCTTTGTTTAACCAAACAAGAGCGTCTTCGTTTTTCTTGAACGGGACAGCAAAACCACCTTCGTCGCCGACGCCAACTGAATATCCGGCTTTTTTTAAGAGACCGCCAAGAGTGTGAAAAATCTCGGCCCCGCAACGCACGCGCTCACGCAAAGTTTTTTGTTGCGGCACGATCATGAATTCTTGAAAATCCAGACACCAACCAGCATGAGCGCCGCCGTTCAAAACATTCATGGTGGGATATGGCAGACGATATTTGGTTTCTTGTAAATCAAAAGTCCAACGCAAATGTTCGTAAAGTGGCACGCCGCGATATTTGGCCGCGGCATGAGCGCAGGCGAGCGAAGCGCCAAGAATGGCGTTGGCACCAAGTTTGGATTTGTTCAAAGTGCCGTCGAGCATAATAAGTTTTTGGTCAATCTCGCGTTGATGTTCGACACTCATACCAGCCAAAGCTTGGCTGATTTTCGTATTAACATTTTTTACAGCTTTCAAAACTCCTTTGCCGCCGTAGCGTTTGGGATCGCCATCACGAAGCTCGAGAGCTTCGTGGACACCGGTCGAGGCGCCGCTCGGAACGCAAGCCGAACCAACAACGCCGTCAGTTAATAACACCGAAACTTTGAGTGTCGGATTTCCTCGAGAATCAAGGATTTCATGAGCATGAATAGTTTCTATTTTTGACATATAAAATAAATTTATTTCTTAATTTCTTCTGGCCGACAATAATCCCAAGGATTTTGTACATTACAACCATGGACATCACCAATATATTTCAAAGTGGTGTCGATCACCGTCACCCGACCACTCGGATCAGTAAAACGAACCCAACTGTGACCACCCAACCCGGCGATAAAATTACGATCAACCGAAACTCGACCAAAAATCCGCTTTTCTAATATGGCCTTTTCAATTATATAAGCAGTGAGCAAGGACTGGTGTCGACAAACCCCGTAACCCTCGTGAAGAAAAACCCCCAAACTTATTTTCTGTTCTTCCCCGGTAAGATACCTAATCACGATTTCTTCAGTTTTTTCGACACTAAGTTTCAGGGCTCTGTTTACGATTTCTAAAAGTCTTGGAAAAAAACTATCAAGATTTTGTTGATTTCTAATTAGTTGCGTTAAAACCTCCGTTGCTTCACGATAAACTCGCAAAAAAACTTCTTGGTCAAACTTAGTATCGTCGACCACAATAGCCTCGCGCACCGCGCCACCCAAATAAACCCCGCCGTTTATCGGGCTATCGCGATGAATCAAAAGACGTCCTTGAAAAAACTTCTCTTCAGAGTCCGGATCGTCTCCGGTTTCCAAAAAAATGTCCAAACGATCTTTGGCTCTCATTGTCCGATTCCAATTAGCTTGCCAAAATCCCCGTAGCTCGTCCAAATTTTTTGGTACTACCGCCGAAGTGATAATTTCTTTTTCTTGTTTTCTTTCGCTCATAAAAATTATTCAATCAAGGCTTCCATTCCCGGAAGTTTCTTACCGGCCAAAAATTCGAGCATTGCTCCGCCGCCGGTTGAAACCAAAGTAAAATGATCTGCCAAATCAACCGCCTCGACGACTGGCACGGTGTCACCACCGCCGACAACAGTTGTGGCTTTGCCGGCACGCGCAGCTATGGCTTTAGCCAAGGCATGAGTGCCCGAACAAAATTTTTTCACCTCGCAGTAACCAAGCGGTCCGTTCCAAACAATCGTCCGAGCCGTTTCGATAATCGAAACAAAATCGGCTAAAGATTTGTTACCCAAATCGACGATTAAATCTTTTTCGTTTATCGCCTCGACTTGGATTGACTCCAGCTTGGCTTGAGCGCTTAAACGCCGAGCCACGCAAACATCGCTCGGCAGAACAATTTTTTTACTCCATTTTTTCAAAATCTTTTCGGCTGCGGCCACGCCAACCTGATCAAAAGTCGAACGACCGATTTTTTTGCCTTGAGCGACTAAAAAAGCATTGGCTAGAGCACCGCCGATCAACGCTTGATCGACACGTGGTAAAAGAGTTTCTAAAACCGGAAGTTTGTCATCCATTTTTAATCCACCCATCAACAAAACAAACGGTCTTTTTAAATTTTCATCAAAAAGAGATTTTAGAACGGAAACTTCGTGAGTTAAAAGCGGCCCGGCATATGATGGTATTTCTTCGGTAATAGCCTCGACCGAAGCGTGAGCGCGATGAGAAACCGCAAAAGCGTCATTTATATAAATATCGCCAAGGGCCGCCAACTTCTGGGCAAAAGCTCTACTGTTCTGTTCCTCACCGGGATGAAAACGTAAATTCTCGAGCATGATCATGTCGCCATCTTGCATGGCCGAAACCATTTGTTTGGCGCGCTCGCCAACAACATCGTGACAAAGTTTAACTTTAATTCCAAACAAACCACCAAGACGCTTGGCAATGGGTGCATTGGAAAAAGCCGCCACCCGCTTGCCGCCCGGCCGGCCGCGATGAGTCAAAATAATAATGCGCGCACCATTTTGTCGCAACCACTCTAAACCCACAGCCGAACGGGCAATGCGCCCTTGTGGGCCATCTATGGCCAGGCCGCGTTTAACCGGAACGTTTCCGTCAATTCTAACCAAAACCCGCTTACCGCGAAGAGTTTTAGCATTACGAAGACGTTTCAAACGCATAAAAATGTAAGAAAAATTAGCAACAATATTTTACTATATTTTGAGGAATCATAAAAGTGTAAAATCGGCTTCGCAGCAAAACCTTGTAAAAATGTAAAATCAGCTTCGTGACGAAGCTTTGTAAAAATCGTATGCCGCCATAATTTTATACTTTTACCAGGCAGCTGCCGGGTTTACACTTTTACACCTTTTACTCCATTTCCAACACCACAATCTCCGGCGGATTAAACAGACGGGCTCGTGGGCCCATTTCGCCGGTGCCGGAGGTGATAAAAAAATTCAGACCATTCAACTCAAACCAACCTTTATCATACTTGTGTCCGAGGATTGTCGGAATCTTGGAAACCGCACCGAAAAACGGCAAACGGATTTGGCCGCCGTGTGTGTGGCCGGAAAGCATTAAGTCGGCCAAACGAATTTCTGAATCTAAAACCGCGTCAGGATTGTGCGACAAAAGAATTACCTCGTCAGCCTCGGTCAAACCAGAAAAAGTTTTTTCCAAATCGGCATCGTTCCACAAATCAGCAACGCCGGCCAAATAAAATTCACGGCCATCGGACAAAATTATTTTTTCATTCTCGTTTCGCAAAACTCGAATTCCTAAACTCTCAAGTTTATTCTGAACTTCGAGATCGCGATCGTTATCGTAATCGTGATTGCCAAGAATCGCGTAAACTCCAAGCGACGCCGACAAATCACCAAAGCGATCGAGATCGCGAACATCACCCTCGGCGCCGAGAATATAATCACCGAGAAGAAAAACCAGGTCAGGACGCTCGGCGTTACTCTTGTTCACAATTTCATTTATCCAACTGGCGTTTTTATACGGTCCAACATGAGTATCTGAAATCAAAACCGCGCGCAAATTCTCAACCCCGGCAAACAAAGAATAATTTTCCGAACGAACGATTAAAGTTCTTGGCTCAATAAAACTTCCGAAAAAAATTACACTCCAGGCAACCAACAAAACAAGCACGGACAGAAAAACCGTACTTGATTTTTTGATTTTTAAACGATGAGTTGTAAAAACTTCGATCAAAGCGGCGCCAACCGCGATCAAAAAAAACCAAATCGCCCCTTCAAACATCCACCAGCGCATAGGCGCTACTTTTTACCAACAAATTCCGCCAAGTCCATCAACCGCTCGGAATAACCCCACTCGTTATCGTACCAGGCAAGAACTTTAACCAAATCACCGTCAACAACTCGAGTCATTTCCAAATCGACAACCGAAGAACAGGAATGACCAATAAAATCAGTCGAGACCAACGGAACCTCTGAGACTCCAAGAATTCCTTTCCAGCGCGGCGACTTGGAGGCTTTTTTAAAAACCGCATTAATTTCTTCGACCGTGGTTTTTTTCTTTAAAAGAAAAGTAAAATCGGAAAGCGAAACATCAATTGAAGGAACTCGAATGGCCAAACCGTCGAACTTGCCTTTCAAATTCGGAACAACTTCGTAAGTCGCTTTGGCGGCACCGGTTGTTGTTGGGACGATATTGATAAGAGCCGAGCGAGCGCGACGCAGGTCTGGCTTGAGTTTTGGTGGCAAGCCATCGACAATATTTTGTTCGGCGGTGACCGAGTGGACGGTGGTCATCATGGCTTTTTTGATACCAAAAGTTTCGTCCACAATCGCCGCAACTGGGGCAATTGAGTTAGTGGTGCAAGAAGCGTTATTAACAATTTTTTCGGACTTTTTGTATTTCTGATGATTTACTCCCATGAGATAAGTTGGAACTTCTTTGGCTGGAGCAGAGATAACGACACGTTTGGCGCCGGCTGTAAGATGAGCTTCGGCTGCTTCTTTGTTAGTAAAACGACCAGTGCATTCGAGAACGACATCGACAGAGTATTGCTTCCACGGTAATTTGGCCGGATCAGTCTCGGCCACGACCGGAATTTTTTTGCCGTCGATGATCAAATGATTTTTATCAAAAGAAACATTGTGCGACCAAGTTCGAAAAACCGAATCGTATTTTAAAAGATGCGCCAGAATGGCCGGTTCGGTAAGATCGTTAATGGCCACGAATTCGATGTTCTTACGATCAAATCCAGCTTTGAAAACCGTGCGGCCAATTCGGCCGAAACCGTTGATGGAGACTTTTAACATAGTGTCTGTTGACGCCATCGCGAGCCTACCCACGGCCGTCATTGCGAGCGCCACGCGAAGCAATCTCTTCGAATTCTTAGAACCCGATTTAGATTACCCCGCCCCGCTCGCAATGACGACTTGGACTAATACATCAACTCTTGATGACGATTTTGTTTAAAAATTACGCGTATATTTTACCACAAAAGAATCTTTCTGAACAAAAAAATCTATACACACATTTTTGACAAAAAACTTCTCGGTCCATAAGATACCTTCGAGTGCTCTCACTGCTCAAAAAGGAGCCAACCATGCGTCCACCGAGGCCAGAACAACTCAAACGCGTCCTCAAGCGTCTCATCGGCCACGACGAACACATCAGGTGGAGCGTCGAGGAGGAAGACTTCCGTGTTGTCCAAATCGGTGGTCAAGACACCTTGGTCTTTGACACCGCCGCCTTCGCCACCGACAAGATCTGGCCCAACCTCAAGGCAGCCATGACCGAAATCGCCAACCTCTTCTACGAAGGCGACGAAATACAGGTCGAATGCTCCCCGCTCGATGGCGGCCAGAGCGCCTTCACCATCACCTTCGTCTCAGCCCCTCGCGGTTACCGCTTTCCCGAGGCCGACGAAGACTAGTCGCCCCCCGCCTCACCGCAGCGCTTCATTCCTTGAAGTGCTTTTTTTACAACCTTTTTACTAAAAACCACCAAGCTGACGCTCGGTGGTTTTCGAATTCTCAAATTTTACTCACCAAGATTCATTCTCATGATTCGACCAACCTGCATGTTTTCGCCCAAAGTGCCAATAGCGCTTTTTACTAGTTCTTCGATAGTCTGAGTATCGTCTTTAACAAATTGCTGTTCTAAGAAACAATTGTCAGAATAAAACTTGTTCAACTTGCCTTCGATAATCTTCTCAATAATCTCGGCTGGTTTGTTTTGGCTGGAAAGTTCGGCGCGGTAGATTTCTTTTTCTTTTTCTATAATTTCAACCGGAACGTCCTCGCGTTTAACGTAGATTGGATTCATGGCCGCGACATGCAAAACCAAGTCATTACCCAAAGTCTGAAATTGTTCGGTTTTGGCCACAAAATCGGTTTCGCAAAAAAGTTCAACCATGGCGCCGAGTTTTTTGTTGCTGTGAAGATAGGTAAAAACCTGACCTTCTTTGGTGGCCCGCTCGGCTTTTTTATCGGCCTTGGCAATGCCTTTTTTACGCAACAATTCAGCGGCTTGAGTTAAGTCACCCCCGACTTCTTCGAGAGCGGATTTGGCGTCCATCATGGCGGCGCCAGTCATGGCACGCAACTGCATGACAGTTTTTGCGTCGATCATATTTTAAGGGAAGTAATGAACTGAGGGGACGTAAGGGGCTGAGGTGGATCAAAAAACAATCCGCCTCCTAAGCCCCCTTAGACCCGCCTCCGTCCCTCACTCTTTTATTATTTATTTTCTTTTGCGGCCGCGGCTTGGACTTTGGCGGTTTCAAAAACTTTGCGACCTTCGATTACAGCGTCGGCCATTAAACGAGTAATTAGAGTTAACGATTTGGTGGCATCGTCGTTGGCCGGGATAATAAAGTCGGCGTTATCAGGATTAATGTTGGTGTCACAAACTGCGATAATGGGAAGATTAACAGTTTTGGCTTCCAAAACTGCGGTCTTGTCGCCACGCATGTCTAAGACAAAAACCACTTCTGGTAAACGTTCAAGGTTTTGAATACCACCAACTCTAACTTCCAAATCTTCGATTTCGCGAGTTAACCACAATTGTTCTTTTTTGGTATATTTTTTTAATTCCCCGCGTTCTTGCTGTTCTTTTAAAGTTCTTAAACGACGGATGAGTTTTTTGATTTCGCTAAAGTTAGTCAGAGTGCCGCCAAGCCAGCGTTCGGAAACATAAGGCATGCCGCAACGAGTGGCTTCTTTAGACACGGCTTCTTGAGCCTGTTGTTTGGTGCCGACAAATAAAACCAGGCCACCGCGCGAGACGACGCCTTTTAAATATTCGCAAGCCTCTTTAAGAAGTTTTTGAGTTTCTTCAAGGTTGATGATGTGAATTCCACCACGTTCAGCAAAAATATATTGTTCCATTTTTGGATGCCAGCGCTGGGCCTGATGGCCAAAATGTACGCCGGCCTTGAGCATTTCTTCAAGAGAAGGAATGGTAGGCATAGTTTTTTTCTTTTTTATCTTACCGAGACCGCGTCTTGCGCGACCAAGGCAGAACTTCGGCGGGCCGAATTTGTACCCTTTTTAAAGGGAGAAAACAAATCGGCTGATTCCACCTGAATGATTTAATGGCTGAAGTATAAATAAAAACCATCTTGACGTCAAGCCCAAAACCCTGTAATCTATTCGAGCCGTGCCAAACTCTTGGCCGGAGCACCGCAAACCGTGAGCCTTGACTCACAAGACAGGAGATTGTTCCCAGATGTCGTTCGCCCCGTCTTCCGCCGCTTCCAAGTCCGGCCGTCGTGCCAGCACCCGAACCGTCATCGACCAGGCCGTCGTCCGCCAAAACCTCCTCGGACTCCTCAACGAGTTCAAGAGTGCTATCTTCCTCCCAATCGAACGCCCCGATCGCGTTCAAAAAATCATGAGCGCGGCCACCGCCCTGGGTCACTGCTTCGGCAACGGTCGGAACCATGATCACACCGACCTCCTCACGAAAGCTCGAGAAATGGCGGTACACAACAAGACCGGTGACGATATCGTAGGAATCCTCAACTCCTCGACGTCCACCAACTGATTCTCTTCTCTGCTCTTTTTTTACTCACCACTTACTCGTACCTCCTCCACCAGNNTCCTCATCTATTAACTGATGCCGACGGCGAACTTTTTCGGCTTGTAGTAAAACAAAGCCCACACCCGCCAAACCACCAAGAACTAATCCGGAAAAAGCATTGGCCGGAATATTTGGTCTGGCCGGCCAACGGGAATTAAGAGCCGAATCAACCACGCGTACAGAAACATCACTTCCGGAAAGATAATCTTCGGCGCGTTGAGTTAGAACATAAGAAATGGCATTAACAATTTGTTCGGCCTGTTCAATGTCAACATGAAAAACCGAAACCGTTAACAAACCATTGCCTCGGGAAACACTGGCTGCCACCATTTTACCCCAGGTTTTTCTTTTTTTATCTTCGCGAGTGGGGAAAACTGTTTTATCAATATCAAACCCGGCACTCATGACTTGATCAAAAAAAGAAGTCGTGTAAACAATGGTCGCCAAGTTTTCGGCCAAGCGTTCGGTGGAACGACTGGCCGTGTAGGCGTCGAGCGAGCTGGCGTTTTCTTGCAAAATCAAAAGGCGAACCGTCGAAGAATAACGAAGCGGTTGCAAGAAGGAAACCAACAGGGCAATTACCAAACCAAGTAAAGTAAAGGAAACAATGGTTGCCCAGCCTCGCGCCAGAATTGTGGAATGGCGTTTGGACATAAAGTTGTAAAGAAGGGAGCGAATTATCCGCCCCGAGCGGATAATTCGCTCCCATTAAATTAATGAGTTCCGAGAATTAGATCAATTTTGGAAAATGTGCCGGCGCGATCAATAACCAAATTAACTGTATCACCAACACGATAGGCGGACAAAAGTTCGTCCAGTGATTGTTGATCGGTAATTTCTAAACCACCAACAGAGGTGACAATATCGCCTCGTAATAATCCAGCAACTTCAGCCGGGCCACCTTTGGTTATTGTACCAAGCAAAGCGCCTTGCGAATAGCCACGGGTGTAATCGGCGTCATAACCAATAGCTCGCGACAAGTCGGTTGCCACCGCACCAAACCATAACGGAGTCACGGTGCCCTCTTTAAGAAGTGAATCGATAGCTGATTTAATTGCTGTAAATGGCAAAACGGTTACGGTTTCAGAAAAATTATTGGCATCTAAAATTCCGATCACCTCACCCGAGGAATTAGAAACCGCCGCGCCAGAAAAGAGTGAATTAATTTTTTGGTTAAGTTCAAAACGCCGACTAACCCAAGCCGCCGGCCCGGAAATCGCGCCGGTTCTAACTGTGCGAAAAAGCGAGGTGGCCAAAAAACCATTGGCCGCCCCGACCACAAATAACCTATCGCCAGAAACAACCGACAGGGCGTTACCAAAAGCCGTTACTGGAGCGTTGGTCACATCAATTTTCAAAAAAACCACAGCGGAAGAAGAATCGCGAACAACTTTTTGAATCGAATAAATTTTTTCGCCAAAGAGAACTTTTGTTGATCCGGACTCGGTAATATTAAATCCGTAAGGAATAGTTGCCAGCCAACCGTCAGAAGTGATAAAAAAACCACTGGCACCGCCCTCGCCAGGTTCATAAGCCCCGGTTAAGTCAGAAGGAGCGACAAAAATTTCTACCGTGGCCGGAGCAACTTTTTCTTTTACTTCCTCGACCGCTTGTTCAAAACTGCCGGGTTCGGCTCGGGGACGTTCGCCAGACAAACCAATCGGACCGGAATTCGAAATAACCGAAAAATAATCTTGCAAAGAACCCATAGTTAAAGCAGTAGCGATAATCCCGGCCCCGGCACCCAAAGCCACGGCTAAAAAAAGAATTGAAGTGGTGGAAAACATTTTCATAATTCGCTTAAGTTCACCAAACAATTATTAACTCGCCGAATCTTAAAAAACTAAGTCCAACGAGCTGTCCAAACAATTAATAAAGCTATAATAAACACCGTAACCAGATACCTTCTAAGAACAATTTTGTTTAACTTTTCCAAAAGCTGAGAACGAACAATACCAAGAAACAAGTAAAAAAACAAGGTTAGCAACCCGGCGTTGGAAAAAAAGCTAGCCGGTAAAAAAGAAAAAACCACAAACAACTCGCAAAATAAAATCGTACCACCCAAAGAATTAACCAAAACTTTTTCTTTTTCAATTTTACAAACCCAAAAAGTAGCTGCCGTTAAAGCAAAAACAAATAGCGCAAAAAATGGCACCAACTTCCATAACGGCGCGCTTAAAAACAAACGCACAGCAAAAAGCGCGGTCGTAAAAAAATAAACACTAACCACGTTTACTACCAATGATAAATATTCTAAAGCATTAACCTGATAAGCCGCCGGCAAATGAAGATAAGTAAAAAGATTTTCGGCAAACAACCAAATTAGACAAGTGGCCAAAGTGATAACCAAAATTTTCATGCCATTCCCTTCCAAAAATAACAGTAGAAAAAAAGAAGAGACGGCCAAAAGAAAAGGAATGCCAAGCAGAATCCAGGCATCAATTTTTTTAAAATTCCAATCGGCCAAACGACTTAATAAAATAAACAATAAAGCCAAGGCCAAACCAGCCACAACAAACGGCTGAGTGGGAAACCAAAATAAAGCCAAAGAACCGGCAATCACCGTCAAGGCTACCAAAATCGGAAAAGTTCGTAAAAGTAACAACATGTTTTATTGAAGTTTCATTATTTCCACCGCCAAATCGCCAGAAATCTCGAGCGAGCTGTCAAAAACCTGAATTTCCTTAATCAAAGCATAACGCCCAATTAATTGATTCAAGCTATTCAAACCCTGCTCGGACAATGGTTTAACCATTAAATTAGTCAACCGGGACGGAAATGTAAAGCTCCCCACACTGACCTTAACCTGATTTAAAACCAACAAACCCTGATCCACACCGGGCTCAAAAAGCAAACGGACAGCGTTATTATTTTCTTGATTGGCCAAAGGAATAAAAATTTCTACGCCAGATTCTTTTTCTATGGCCACCTGAATTTCTTCAGCCTTAATCCAATCGATTGAATTTTCTTGAGCCAAGGTTCGAAGCGAAGCGGTGATTGAACTTTCGGGCAAAGAAAGATCAAGGGAACGATCGGCCAGGGTTCCGGCTCCGGATTGTAAACGATCGGTTATCAGCGAGCTAAAAAATTCTGTAACGTAGACATCGAGTGGTGAACCAGCTTCAACTTGGTGCAAAGATTGGGGTGGTTCGTAGGCCAAATTAGAAACTACCGGAACCGTAACCAGACCCGAAGCCGCCAGGCACCAAGTACTACCGCCAAGCAAAAACAAAATAACCAAAAGCATCAAACCAAAACAACCTAATTTTAATTTTCCGCGACCATGATTTTTGTTTTCTTCTTTTTCCACTTCGTCTACCTCTTGCCGCAATTCCGCCACCTCTTGTTGAATCTTTAAAACTTTTTCTACACGAGCCATAAAATTTACTCGACGTTTAACCAAGGATTGTCATTAAAAGTTTTTTCTAAACGCACCAAACCACTGGCCATTTTTTCTGAGTTTCCCACCAGCCCTTGTCGCAGAAGCTCCAAACTGCTAACCAACTCAAAATGCACCGATCGATTTTCAGACGGTACTTTTAAAGCCAACAAGTTTTGTTCCAAATCCGAAACAAACAACAAACGAGCCGCGTCGTCGACCTGGCCTTGGTACTGAATCCAAAAATCGCCGACCAAAACAAGCAATTCGTTTTGATACTGCTCGCTGGTTATGGTCGGCCCGTTAGTCGCTTCAAGATCAGATAAGTTTTGTTTGGCCAAATAAGCCCAAACAATAAAGATCACTAAAAATAAGGACAAACCAACTACTACCGCGGGAAACCAAGTTCGATGGTGCAAGTGCTTAAACATAATTAAAAAAATTATTTACCCTCGGTGGCCGAACCGGAAAACAACTCTTCGATGGCCACGGAAATCATGGTAGCCACAGGAATAGCCAATAAAGCGCCCACCAAACCACCAAATTTAATCCCAACTAACATGGCCACAATACTGATAACCGGATTTAAACCAATTGCTTTCTGCATGATTTTTGGTACCAAAATATTATTTTCAATTTGTTGAATAGCAATGACTAAAACCAAAGCCGCAAAACCTTTTATTGGCGAAATTGAAAAAGCAATTATTAAAATCGGTACCGAAGAAAGTATGGGACCGGCGTAAGGAATAATTTCCAAAAGACCGGCAATCAAACCCAAAAGTAAAGCAAAAGGAACTCCTAAAATCAGCAATCCAAGATAAACCGCTAAGCCAACCACCACTCCAAGAACTAACTGGCCGCGCAGCCAATAACCAACTCTTTTTTGCATTTTATTAAACAGGTTGGCTAAAAAAGGCTGATACTCAACCGGCGCAACGTTTTTAAAAAACCGGCGAGCGGCATCTTCTTCGACCACCATGTAAAAAGTCAAAACCAGGACGATAACAAAAGCGGCCAAGCTGCCAAAAAAGCCAGAAATGGTGGAAAAGATTGTGATAAAAGAACTGGTCACACCATCTTCTAAAGTTTGTAGACTGGATTGAAAATTTTCACCAAAGCCGTATTCCACCGTAAAATCTTGAAGTCGAGAAAAGGAATGCGTTAAACCATCGAAAATCAAAGAAAAATTGGCGATCAATTGTTGAACCTGACTGATTAATGGTGGAACCAACAAAACCACAATCAAGACACCCAAAGCCAACAAAACCGCGTAAACCAAAATCACTGCCAAAGCTCGGGGAATATGATGCCTGGCAAACCAAGTGGCAAAAGGATCGATAAGGGCCGTAAGCAACAAAGCCACAAACAGCATGGCCATAATATCGCGCAACAACCAAAGCAAACCAATAGCGACCAGGATTAAAAGGACTTTAAAAATAGTCCAAGTTGAGACCGAAATCAGGTGTGGTCGGTCAACGCTTCGTGGAGGCATATTTTTTAATTTTAAAATTTATTGAATTTTCTAATTTTCAAGATCAACTAGTTAAAATTATTATAACATATTTTTTTCAAGTCTCCCAATTTAAAAACTCCAATGTAAAGACTAAATAGAAATGTCATACCTTTCTGCAAATTAAAAATATTCGATTCTGTGATTAGTTTTGTGATTAGTCTCACAAAAAATTAACAATGAGGAGTTTTGGTGGTTTTTCGAATAGTAAAAAGTGGGAAAAATTTAGTAAAATTGAAAAAATATCAAGATCACTAACGATCGGTGTTATTTTGATATAGCCAAAAACCTTTAATTTAATTTAAACCAAAAAAAAGAATCTTTTGTTAAATATTACTTTTATGAATATGAATTCTGAATTTTTTTCAAAAAAACTCCGGCCAAAAAAAAACAGACTTACAAAAAAACACAACCTAAGGTCGTGTTTTTTTGGTGGAACTGGAGGGAATTGAACCCTCGTCTGGTAAGCGAAATTCGTAGGTTTCTTCAAGTGTAGTCTTGCTTGGAGATGCCCGTGTTGCAATCAAAGCAAGACAAAACTTGC
>DOJV01000014.1 GCA_003511125.1 Candidatus Uhrbacteria bacterium | reverse complement strand
AGTCAACTACCACCGACTTCGTCGGTGGCTTGTTGGTTGGATAAGAGCTACGCTCATTGAATCGGTTGGTTGGTTGTTGGTTTTTTGGCATATCGGAATCGAGCAAGGACTTCGTCTTAAATGGAAACCGTTGCCGGCTTCGCCGGCGGTTTATTGCGGGAATCAATTTAATTTTCCTAGATTTTGACACCTCGTTTGCCCGCTATTATAAAGAGGGGATAAAAAAACGCGAGATTGCGGCGATATCCGCTAATTTACCAGCAATAAACAACAAACAAAAACTCTTGAAAGTCCGTCAGGCGGTAAAAAAGAAACTCGATCTGATGAGAAAACATGGGACCGAAAAAGGATTAAAAATCTGGATGAAAGTTGAAACAAAAAAGAAGGAATAGACCCTTCTTTTATTTTTTTTAGTTCTTCGGATTTTCTTGTGAAAATTTCTTTTTCCTTGCCGGTCGTCCTGAACGCCACGTGCCGCGCCCGCCACAGCTTGCCGCGAGCGACGGCGGGAAGGATCTAACTCGAATTTGGTCTTTGCCCATAAAAAAATCTGAAGAGCTTTTTTTAGATTCCTGTGTGACGTTCGAAATGACTCGGTTATCTATTCAAAATCATTTTTCAATTCCATTCCCGGCTCGTAAACAATCGGTGTGTTGGCAAGATTAATTATCAAATCTCGTAGAACTGGATATTCGGTCCCCATGTAGTGACCATCAACTTCGGTTTCTATAAACCGTGCCTTAAGCGACTCGGCTAATTTTTTGCCGTGCTCGAGCGGCACCATTTTATCATCTTTGGAATGAACGACCACAAACTCTCGAGCCTTCCACATTAAAACATCGGCATCAAGTTCGTCGACAAAAAGCCAGCGCAATTCTGGCCGAGAAACCTTCCAGGGCGCAGCCACCAGAATCATGGCCCGCGGGGTTTCCACCATTTCGACGGCTTCTAAATACTGAAGCAACAACAAAGCACCGAGCGAATGACCAAGCAAAATATCATCTTTTTTTAAATAACCGATCTGTTTTTTCATCTCCTCAAAAAGTGCCGGAAAATCCAATTCAACTCCGACTTTCAAATCAAAAGTTGGTGCGGTCACACTAAAACCTTTGGCCTCGAGTTCGTGTCTAAGCCAAGGATGAAAATTCATTTCCGGAGTGGCATTAAAGCCGTGAAGAAGAATAACACGCATAACAATTATTTGTCTGAAATATGATTAAAGTGACTATTGACAGACAATGATTTTGAATAATTCCGTAAGAAACACTTCGTATAAATCACACGAATTATTCTGACCATAATTCAGATAATTTGGTGGGCGAGGAGAGACTCGAACTCTCACGGGTTGCCCCATTAGCTCCTAAGGCTAACGTGTATGCCAATTTCACCACTCGCCCAATTTATCCATTAAAGGACGGGTGGATATTACTATAAACCGACGAAGTTTTCAACCCTCCTTGACATTTTTGGTAAAAAGAGTAAAAATAGCCGGTCTTTGTGTTGGCTTTGGAGGAACCATGCTGAATGCAAAATACTGGGAAAGAAACGGCTTCGTACCGTTGACCGTATCGCCGGGCAAAGATCCACTCCCAGAGGATACCGCTTATCTTTTGGAACAGGCGCTGGCCATAGGACACTCTTTCGGCAAAGGGCTGATCAAACACCCGTTGTCCGACGGGGTCGGGATTTCGCAGCGCGGACGGTCCGGCAGTCTGGCCATCCAAAAAGAGATTGAAGAAATCATGGACGAACTTTTTGGTAGTTATGAGCCCAAGACAGCTCTGATTATCAAACTGGCGCTCCTAACCGGAATCGGCGACTGCCTGGTCAGCCGGCGCAAGCGACACTTTAGCCGCTACACAATCGACGACCTGCTGACCTTTTCAGCCATGCGTCACTGTCTCTTTCCACAAGTGCTGATGACCCTGACCCGGGAAGAGCGCGTCGTCTTGTTCGACACCATGATCGAACTCCACCGAGCCAAGCCTTGGTCCCAGGCCTACAGCAGTGGCTTGGCCGTAGCCCGTCTGGCTCACCTTCTGAACCAACACGGTTTCAAAACCTGGCAAACACCGCTCTATTTCGACGTCAATCAAGGCGGCGACTTGGTTGCCTCGGCCGGCAGAGAGTACTGGTACATCCAGGTCAAGGCAGTCTCGAAGATCTACCCAACCACTTTTTACCACCTGACTGGTCGTCCTTCAGGAAAAGTAGCCTCTCGCCTGTGGTTCGGCGCCGAACAATTCGCGAGCCACACCGGTCTACCAACTGTGCCCGTCCTGGCTCTGATCAGCATGGGTGGCTACAACTTGGGTAATGTGGAGGATTGCTACAGCACGGCCGAAGCTTTCAGAACTTTTCTGCGAAGCCAACGTCACCAACCCTCACTGCTTCAGTCGCCCGACGCGATCGAAGTGCAAGCCGTCTCTGCGCGCTAATCCCGCGCTCTTTTTTTATTCAGATTTATTTGATTTTGTTATTCACCTCTCCAAAGTCCTCTCCGAAGGAGAGGAATAACAAGACTACTTGAGTTTTCTCTCCTTCGGAGAGGACCTTGGAGAGGTGTGGACAGCGAAGCATATTTATTTTTATAATTCAGTTGACTTTTTCTAACCTGATCACTAAGCTCTTTATATCAGTTCTTTGCAAAGGAGATAATTTTGAGCGACCAAAACAGATCGGTGCTAACGATTATCGCTGAAGCACGGATAAAAAGAGTTGACCGGGAAAAACAAATTCCTGTTTCGATTGAAACCTGGAAAAGACTGGAAGAATTTGTGGATCGCGGTCGGCAATTTGCCGCCGATTTGATTGAGTACCCGCCAACGGAAAGAATCGGTCTGGTAACAAAATGGCCGGAACGAACCCAGGAAAACCACCGCGAGTTCATAGAAACCGCGAGTGGCTGGATCAAAAACGAAACCGGACTGGAATCGCCGATCTCGATTCTGGTGTTGTTGGTGGCCTGCCTTTTTGGAATCCAAGATGTCTTCTGGACAAACCGGCTCCAAAGAAACAAAGAACTCTACAAGATTTCGACCTTCTATTCGGCCATGTCGCAACAACTCCTGACCAGATTGATTCTAAATCTTTCAAAGTCAGATACCGAAAAACTGAAGTTGTCTCTGGAAGAAATTCTGGTAAACCCGATCGACGGCAGGATTCATTTTAACGGAGCGACTACCTCGGCCGGGGTTTTAGCAATTCTGTTTAGCCAAGCGGTGGTGGTTTTTGAGGTGCCACTGCACTACGACATTTTGTATGCCGGCGACTACTTAGTCGTCTGGCAAAACCGACGAATTCTGTATTTGCAAATTGAAAGCATCAAAGAAAAAACAGCTTGCCGTTTTAAGATCGTCGAAGCCACCGACCCGGAACTTGAAAGAGACGAAAAACTGCGTCGAGTTTTGAACGGCGCTTCGATTTTCGGACGAGACCTTGGTGTTACAGCCATGCCGGTCATCATCAGAAGTTCAAAAGCTCCAGAAGTTCAAAAAGAACTCACCAAACTTTTTTCCGAACTCATTAGACAGTTCGAAAAGGATCACTAACCTCTTACGACGCGCCACCTTGCGCGTTCTTTTTTTATTTTTTCCACACCCCAACCATTGACAAAAAAATAAAAACATGATGTGCTGTAAGTAGCAACAAGAAGAAACAACTCCCCCGAGTTGGAAATTCAAAATCGTGAAGGTGTGGGTAAAAATGTAAAAACGTAAAAATGTAAATTTACGCTTTTACAATTTTTACCCTTTACCCGAACGATAGAATTTCCAACTCCTAACGGGGAGTTGTTTCTTTTCTCGTTAACGGGAGGTCGCTGGCCACGACCGCAACTGATCATTAACAATTAAACATATGAAACAATTAATCTGTTTCCTGACTTTAGCGGCTCTTCTGTTTTCCCCGATCGGAGCGGCACAAGTTATTGGGGCAGAAAATTCAGATGAAATCAAATCAGAAATTTCCCCCAGGCTGATTTTTATCTCAGAAATCGGCTGGGCCGGATCGTCAAAAAGTACGATCGATGAATGGTTAGAATTAGTAAACCCCGGAGATCAAGAGATCGATCTATCGGGCTGGCTAATTGAGGGCGCCGGAACCGGCGGGTCAAGTTTGACCTTACCGGAAAGCAGTCGAATCCCGCCAAAAGCCACTTATCTTATTGCCAACTACAGCGCGGAAAATAACAACTCGACTTTATCAGCACCGCCAAACTACGTTAACTCAGGCATCTCGTTATCGAATTCAAGTTTTCATCTTCTGTTAAAAGACGCTGCCGGAAATCAAATAGATGAAGCCGGAGACGGTGGTCCGCCATTCTTTGGTGGCACAACTTCTGGTCAGACAGTTTCCATGGTACGCAAACAACCTCTGACTGACGGCACCTTGTCCGACTCTTGGCTGGCGGCAGAAAATTCACAGGGCTTTGATGTCGGTTTTGAAGATTTGGGAACGCCGGGAGTTTGGTGGGTGGAGGATGACGAGGGGGTGGAAGTAGACGAAGCAGTTGAAGGGAATGAAGAGGAAGAAATTGATTTGACAGAGACAACTTTCCAATACGAAACTCCCTCTGCCGAGACGACAACTTCCTCCCAAGAGGAAGATTTGACCGAGGAGGAATTGGACACTTTTGCTGAAGAAACTGTTACAGAAGATTTAGTCGAGGAAGAAGCAGAAGAAGTTATCGAAAACACCGCTGAAGAAATAACCGAGGCCGAAGAAACACAAAAAGAAACGATTCCCGATGACGCAGTGGTCGATTCTTCAAAAGACAATTCAAATTCTGACTCAGAAAACCCCATCGAAGAAACCGATTCAGGGAATCAAATTGAGACGGAGGATTCTCTAGGGTTGTCTGAAAAAATTGTCGAGGGGGAAGAAATTAATTTTGACGAAACAACAGAGGCCGATGATTTTACATCTTCTCTTCCCGCCGTCACAGATGATTTTGACGAAGTCTTAAATGACGATACAACTACTTCTTCCCAAGAAAAAGAATTGGCAGAAGTAGATATAGAAGTAGAGGTAGAAGAAGAATTGGCAGAAACGGAGACAGAGGCAGAAGAAGAAATGACAGAAAATTCAGAGGCAACCGCTACGGTGACCGAGACAATTTCAGATTCAACAAAAACAACTTCGGCGACTTCCGTAGTTTCTTATCCGCTGGGTACCTTGCTTATAAACGAATTTGTTTCTGATCCGATTTCCGGGGAAAAAGAATGGGTGGAAATTTTGAATCCTTACAACAATGTCATCCCCCTCGCCGGCTGGAAAATTTCCGAGGGCTCGGGCCGCAAAATTTCTTTTCCAAGTATTCTACTTGGCTGGGAACAAAAAGCCGTAGTTGAATTTTCCACCGGAGCTTTAAACAACGACACGGACACTATTCGATTATTGGATCCGGCCGGAAATATTATCGACGAAGTTGTTTATGGAAAAAATAATATTCCCGCGGCCAGTGATCCAAATTCGCTGGCCAAAAACAGCGCCGGAGAATTCGTGGTAACCGAAACACCGACCAAGGGCGAAGATAATTTGATCACGGTTACTGTCAAAGAAGAAATCGAGGAAACCGTCGCGGAAAAAACTTCAGAAACGGAAAAAACCACCTCCGAAGAAACCGCCGAAACTGCTTCGGCCGAAGAAATTTCTGAACAAATAGAAACCGCAGAGACCGTATCGTTGACCGAACCACCGACAATTCGCTTGTCCGAACTTTATCCGAACACCGACGGCGCCGACGCCACCGACGAATTCATCGAACTCGAAAATTACGGAACCACCGCCGATCTTTATGGTCTAACTCTAAAAGACGCGGCCGGAAATTCTTGGACTTTCAACGAACACTACGAACTCGCATCCGGACAAATAAAAATTGTGACTCGAAACGAATTCCAATTTGCTCTTAACAATTCCGGAAGTGAATCTGTCTGGCTTTACGCCGCGGACAATAGCCTCTTGGATCAAACAAAATATGAAGACGCACCTAAAAAATTCAGCTTCGCCCGCGACGGTGATAACTGGCGTTGGACCACAATCATTACGCCAAATGAACCGAACAGCTTTCCGGAAACTGCCGAGTTGGAAGATTCAAGCTTGGTTTCAGAAGACCTCGGTGAGCTCGATAATGGACGAGTTACTGCGACAAAATCTCCTACCCGCGTAAGTTTGGCCGAGGCTAGGAGTTTGGAAAAGGATTCTTGGGTTCTTGTTGAAGGTGTGGTTTCGGCCGCTCCAGGAACTTTCAGCAACCAAATCTTTTATCTGACTGCTGCTGGCACTGGAATTCAAATCTACAAATCCGACGCCAACTTTCCTGATCTAACAATCGGCGACCGCGTCGAACTTAGCGGCATCACTAGCACCAACCGCGACGAACCGCGAATTAAAATCGGTAAAGACGACACCTTCTCTGTCCTGGAAAACTCTCTGACGCTCGCAATCTACGAACCGGAAACAATCGGTTTGGAAAATGCCGGGTTGTTGGTTCGTTTATCCGGCTTGATAACCGAAAAATCCAGCAATGCGCTCACTATTGAAAACGATCATGGTTTGGTCGATGTTAAAATCAAAGACGGGACAGAAATAAAAATCACCGAACTAAAACCCGGCGATCGAATCATGATAACCGGCGTGGTTGGACAAAGTGAAGAAAAATATTTTCTGCTACCGCGTTCTCAGGAAGACTTGGAGATCGAGGAAGACGTCGAAACCGCGACTACGATTGCCACCGCCGACAACAGTGGAAAAGCCGCCGCTCAAAAAAATAAACAAAGCAAAGCTCTAATTGTCGGCAGCTTAGCCATCCTTGGCTTAATCTTTTATGCCCTCCGAAATCGCCAAAGAAGAAATCGAAAACCATATGAAAAAATCCGCCAACTATCTCCTGCACCAGCAAGATGAGTTTGAACGCCAAGCTTATGCTTATGGCCTACAACCAGTCGTCTGCACTCTGCTCGGAGAAGTCGTCTACAAACAATTCCGTGAATGCTGGCAAAAAGGCTTACACATGGGCTGGGATCAGGCCATGGACCGCGTCAAAACCAGCCCGATTTAATAATTAATTAAAACTTAGGCGTTTCTAAACGCCACAAAAAAACACTATGGAAAACTTTAGCTCGGCAACTCAAAACTGGTATGCCAACTTAATGGACAAATGCAATGAAATGACCGAAAGATTCGGTCTAAACGACGAACATTCGGCTGAAATGAAAGGCTTTATTTACGAAACCGCCAAAACCCAATACCAAATCGGCAACAAATGCGGCGCCCGCTGGGCCTTCAAAAAACAACAGACCGGAGCCTCGCAATCCACAGCCGCTGTCGCCGCCTAGAAATGTTAGAATAGGAAAGCTATGAAAAAGAAAATCACAATTGAAGACTTGGCTGTATCAATCAAAAATCTGTCTAACCGAATGAAAAACAGATTCGATGGTTTAATGACCAAACAAAGAATTAAAAGAAAATTTTAAGCCTTTTGCGACCAGAGAAAATCTGAAACCTTTCGCAACAAAAACAGACCTCGAAAAAGAAAGCGAAAGTCTGGCTATGATATTCAAAGAAAACCTTGACCACATTGATTTCAGGTTTGATGTCATCGACGATCTTTTCCAAGATGTTGATAAAAGATTTGACCGAGTAAATTAACGCTTCAACAAAATAGAAAACGAAGTCGTAAAAACTAACAACTCCTTCGCCAAACTTTATAATTTCGTCAACTGCGAAATTACCGCTGTCCGCGGCCATCTAAAACGTGTTGACGAAAAAATCAACCTAACTACCTAGCTTTCCCCAACCAAAAACTCCTCGGAAATTTCCGAGGAGTTTTTAAATTTCACTGGAGCGGCAAACCCCACTTCGCTCGTGGCGAGCTTCGTAGGGGCACAGCCGGGAAAACGGCAGGCCCCACTTCGCTCGTGGCGAGCTTCGTAGGGGCACAGCCGGGGATCGGTCGACCCCTAAATCAGTAATAAAACAAAACATCCTTCGAAACTCGAACAAACTTCAAGTCCCAAAGGATGGAGCGGCAGACCGGGGTCGAACCGGCGACCTTCTCCTTGGCAAGGAGACGTTCTACCACTGAACTACTGCCGCATTTTTTTAAATTTTTTTACTACCCAACCTCGCCAAAACCTGGCAAGGGCAGGAGTGTTTTTGACGAAGAAAACTATATCATAAGTCTTTTGCCTTGGCAACACTTCACAAAGTTGAATAAATTTGTTATTCTTTTGGCCGTGGGCAAGTGGCGGAGCTGGTATACGCGAAACACTTAAAATGTTTTGGCCGACAGGCCTCGAGGGTTCGAGTCCCTCCTTGCCCACCAGAAAAATCATCGGTTAAGCCCGGTGTTTTTTGTTTTAATCTTCCCCTTCCAAATAATCGTTTTTTCCCTCATAATAAAGCCATATGATTCAACGCAACGACCCAGCAATCGAAACCCCAGAGAGAACTGTGGATGCCGGCGCTGATGAGCCGGAACGGGCTTTTGAGGTGGGTTTGCGGCCACAGTCTTTGGCTGAGTTTGTTGGCCAAAACGCTCTCAAGGCCAATCTCTCGATCCTTATGGACGCCGCCAAAGGCCGCGGCGAGCCCATTGAGCATGTTTTGTTTTATGGTAATCCCGGACTTGGCAAAACCACTTTGGCTCACATTATTTCCAAAGAAATGGAGGCCCAAATCAAAATCACCAGCGGCCCGGCCCTGGAACGCGTCGGCGACCTGGCCGCAATTCTATCAAACTTGCAAAAAGGCGATATTCTTTTTATCGACGAAATCCATCGCTTGAACAAAACCATCGAAGAAGTCCTCTACCCAGCCATGGAAGACTATGCCCTCGACCTCGTCGTCGGCAAAGGCCCGACCGCCCGCACACTGCGCCTCAATCTCGAAAAATTCACCATCATCGGCGCCACTACCCGCCTGTCGCTCCTCTCTTCCCCACTCCGCGACCGTTTTGGCATGACTTATCATCTAAACTTTTACGAAAACGAGGACATGGAAAAAATCCTCAAACGCAGCGGCCAAATCCTCGGCGTCGAAACCGAACCCGAGGCCGTCAGCGAACTTGCCAAACGCTCCCGCCGCACCCCGCGTATAGCGAACCGCCTCTTGCGCCGCGTCCGCGATTTCGCTGCCGTCAAAAGCGATGGCCGCATTACCAAACCCACGGCCGAAGAAGCCCTCAAAATGCTCGAGATCGATGAACACGGCCTCGACCAAGTCGACCGCCACATCCTCCAAACCCTCATCCAAAAATTCAACGGCGGCCCGGTCGGCCTCGGCACCCTTGCCGCGGCCACCCAAGAAGAAGCTGATACCATCGAAGACGTCTGCGAACCTTTTTTGATCCAGCTCGGATTTTTGCAAAGGACACCGCGTGGACGGGTGGCGACGGAGAAGGCTTACGAACATTTGGGGGTGGGGATGCCGGAGTTAGGGAAGAAGGGTTAAAAACAAGAATTAGTATTTTATCCGAAATGTTTTCGGGATCTTCAGACTTTCCTGTGGGTAAGCCTCTGAGGTAAAATG
>DOJV01000062.1 GCA_003511125.1 Candidatus Uhrbacteria bacterium | reverse complement strand
CGTTGGTACCTTAGCTCAGATCTTCAGGATCGGCTTTGGGCCAAAGTAGTATCTCTCGCCAATAGCGACTCCGAAAAGAAAAAACTGTTGGAGTTGCTCGAGTTGCCGAGGAATCAGCGCAAGGGACGCGATCTACGAGACCGCAGTTGCGGCGGTAGTAAACAGGAGGCGTCTGTGTACCAAACCCTCCTTGTGTGGCGGGCCGAAAGGCTCGAAACCATAGGGGAGTGTGTGCAGATGGCCAATAGTTGGCAGTCAGTGCCAATTATTTTCAAAGCTGCTGTACGGCGGCTGAGAATCTTGGTTAGTCAGGTCGATTCTTCCCTCTAGCTACTAGGCACCATAGCGGTGCCACCCGGTCACATGTGGCCGGTTTTTTCTTTTTCTTTTATACTGAAAGTATGATTCCAAAAAATATTAAAATTAAAAATCAAAACCTTCCCGATTCTCCCGGAGTTTATTTTTTCTTTGATAAAAATCAAAACCTGCTCTACATTGGCAAAGCCACTTCGCTCAAAAAACGCGTTAATTCCTACTTTACCAAAGCCCACGACAGCCGCATCGCCGAAATGGTTGGTCAAATCGCTCGGATCGATTATTTCGAAACATCAACCGTCATTGAAGCCCTGGTCCTTGAAGCCAACCAAATCAAATCGCAAAAACCCAAATATAATATTTTGGAACGCGATGACAAAAGTTTTCTCTACCTTGTTATCACCAACGAAGATTTTCCTCGTCCACTTTTAATGCGTGGGCTTGAGCTCGAGCGGCTCGGTATCAATCCTTTTAGCCGCCAACTTTCGGTCAAAGCCAAAAAAGAATTTTTGGCTGTCTTTGGGCCATACACCAGCGGTGCGGCTTTGCGTAAAGCTCTCGACTTGTTGCGCAAAATTATTCCTTGGAGCGATTGTCGACCGCCGGAAATTACTGGTCGAAGTCGAGCTTGCTTCAATGTTCATCTCGGCCGCTGTCCCGGAGTTTGTGTTGGAAAGATTTCAAAAAAAGATTATCGGCGAATTATTAAAAACTT
Source organism: Candidatus Uhrbacteria bacterium (assembly GCA_003511125.1). Classification (GTDB taxonomy): domain Bacteria; phylum Patescibacteriota; class Patescibacteriia; order UBA9934; family GWF2-40-263; genus UBA12403. Next base: position 12,320 of record DOJV01000062.1, on the reverse strand, counting down.
GATTTTGTTTTTTGAAGGCAAAAAAACTCGCCTGATTGATCGGTTAAAAAAAGAAATGAACCAAGCTTCGAAAGAGATGAAGTTCGAAGTTGCTGCCAAACTCCGTAATCAAATTTTTGCCTTGGAACATATTCAGGATGTCGCCATCATTTCCCGTGAAGATTCGGACCTACCACTCACAAAAACCAAAGAAGACACCATTAATCTTTCGGGTCGAATCGAGGCTTACGATATCAGTAACATTTCTGGTACTTCAGCTGTTGGTTCGATGGTGGTTTTTGAGGCCGGGAAGCCGGCCAAAAATTTGTATCGAAAGTTCAAAATCAAAACCGTCAAAGGCGCGAACGATGTGGCTATGCTCGAAGAAGTGATTCGTCGCCGTTTGAAACATGTGTATACTTGGCCTTTACCGGAAATTTTTGTCATTGATGGCGGGGAGGGGCAGGTGAATAGAATTACTCGAGTATTTCAAGATTTGGGAATAAAAGTTCTGGTGATCGGCATTGCCAAGGGTTTTGATCGTAAACAAGATCGGTTGGTTTTTGATCGAAACGACAATAAAACCTTGCAAATCGCCGAGCGCGGCAAGAATTTGTTTCAGCAAGCGCGTGACGAAGCCCATCGTTTCGCGGTAAGATACCATCGAATGGTTAGAAGTAAGAAAAGTTTGAAATAGATTTACTTCGGGGAATAGGTGTCGATCGACACCTATTCCCCGAAGTCTTTTATGAATTTTATCCCTCGTAACAATTATCCATCTTTCTCGTTTTATTTAGCGAACCCCTGGTCTCGCTTTCTAACATTAGCCGTAGATTTTCTCGGAGGTTTCAAAACCGTCCAATCCATCACCGAAACTGATGACAATATTTTGGCCCAACGTATGGCCGACGGAGACGATCGCGCCTTCGCCGAACTCTACGAACGCTATTTTCAAAAAATTTACACTTTCGTTGTTCGCCGAGTCAGCGATCAAAGAGTTGCTGAAGATTTGGTTTCCGATGTTTTTATAAAAGCTTTTGCCAAACGAACTTCTTTTGTTCTGTGTCCGTCTTTCTCAGCCTGGATTTATCGCATTGCCACTAATCGCATTACTGATTATTATCGCACGGCCAAGAAAAGTTTTTCTCTTGATGATGAAGAAAATACTTTTCAACCAGCCGATCATCACGAAAATGTTATTGAAAAAACCGATCGTCTAATGCTCGGTGAACACCTGGAAAAAATTCTTGAAAAACTTTCCGAACGCGATCGTTTGGCTGTGACTATGAAATATTACGCCGAAGCCAGCTACGAAGAAATTGCCGAGGTTTTGAAATGTACTCCTAACAATGCGGGTGTCATCATCCATCGAGCCTTGAAAAAATGCAGTGCTTTGGCCGGAGAAAAATTAAAACATTTACTTTAATATGTCTTTTTGGAAACGTAATAAACCCGCCGCTGAGTCGTTTACAGAAATGAACGAGATTTTTTCTCGTCAGGCTAATTCAATAAATTTTGTGCCGCGGCCGGGATTCAAGGAAGCTTTGTTTGCTCGCCTAGAGTCGGCTAGACACGCTACTTCTATGTCTAAAGTTTCTTTTCGGGCTTTGTTTTTCTCCGGCCGTCGGGCTTTTGCCACGGTTGGGGTGACTGCCTTAGTTGTCGTGGTCATTGCCACGATTGTTTTCCAGCCGTTCTACGGAGTCAAAACCGTTTTTGCTCAAGATAATTTCGTTTTGACTGCCGAAGATTCTGATTCGCTTGGAGTTGAAACAAGCTCGTCTTTTGTTTTAGAAAGTAAAAATCCGGTTGCGGTTTCTGATATCGAAGACCTTATGGATTTCAGTATCGATAGCGATGTTAAGTTCGATCAAATCTCTGATAAAAAAATTCGTTTAACTTTTTCCGAAGATTTGCCGACCGCCGAGGTGATAACTTTTACTTTACCGACTCAGATTGTCGATTTAGCAGGCGAGACTCTTGATCGTCCCTACCATTGGGCCTTTCAAGTCAAAAGTACTTTTAAAGTGGCAAATACTATTCCGGGAAATCGCACCACCGAGGTGGCTTTGGATTCCGGGATTGAAGTGAATTTTAATTACGAAAATATTTCCCTTAAAGATTTTGAAAAAGCCTTCTCAATTACCCCGAGTCTTAAGGGGCATTTTGAACAATCTCGAAAAACCTTTGTTTTTGTTCCAGAAGACGGTTTGCAAGCACGAACGGTTTACACCGCGATTATCGACGGCGATCTTGGTTTAAAAGGCAGTGATGACAAGTTGGGTCAAGATTACGTGTTTACTTTTGAGACCAGTGACGATACTGAACGTGGAGCTGATTTTTGGATTGATGAAAGATATCTTTCGGTCGTGCCTAGCGAAAAAATCGCCGTGCCGTTTTCTTCTTGGAGGAATTTTGATGGCGATGAAAACATTCATGTTGAAGTCAAACAATTTGTTTCTAAAATTTTGGATTCTGATTACCAACAATATCTTACAGCTTTCAAAAAATCTCGGGAAAACGAGTGGTCGAATTATTTGTCTTTCGAATCTGTCGTGGATGCTGCTAGTATGCCGACAGTTATGACTTTTGATTCTGTTGGTACTGAGGCTGGCTGGCAAAAATATCTTTTCTTTCCCGAGACTTTGCCACGCGGTTATTATCTGGCCGACTTTTCTTACGCCGGCTTGCATCGTTTTGCTTTGATCCAGTCGAGTCAAGTCACGGCCTATACCGCTAAGTCGGTGAACGAGACTTTGGTTTGGGTTAATAGTGCTGAAACTAACGGACCAATTTCTGACGCGGCCGTTCAATTTGTTGGTTTCGAAGATCAATCAGAAAAAACCGATAAAAACGGAATGGCTTCAATTCCGGTCGAAGCGGGAATGACTAACGAAGAGTATGCCTTGAGAGATTTATTGGAGGTTCGTTCCGGGTCCGAAGCTATTGTTCTTCCATTGGAAACTTCTTATCGTATGTTTTTTGCCAGAGATAGTCGCGAACAAGGTTCGCCAATTTTATCGGCTTCACAAAATTATTGGACTTATTTATATACTGACCGCCCAATGTATCAAATGAACGATACGGTAAAATTTTGGGGTTACTTGGAGCATCGGGATTCGGGTAAAAAACCGGAGTCACTTCGTGTAGTTTTTTCTCAAGGCAGTAATTGTACTCCGTTCGGGTGTTTTTATAATAACAGTTCAGTTGAGTCTTTTGATGAAGTCGAGGTCGAAGTTTCAGATACTGGAATTTTTACCGGTGAACTTGAACTTAAAAATATTCCGGCTGGTCGTTACCAAGTTGGTGTTCAACTCGGCGAGGAAAATGTTGTCTATCAAGATGTTACCGTTTCCGAATATGTAAAGCCGGCTTACACTCTTTCAATTATACCTGACACTGATGCGACTTGGGTTGGTGATACGGTTGGCTATACCGTTCATGGAGAATTTTTTGAAGGCACGCCGGTTAAGAGTTTGAAAGTAAAGGTTGATACAGACAGTGGTCTTCAAGAATTGATTTTAGACGAAGCTGGAAACGCCCGTGGATCGTTTAAAGCTCAAGAAAATCATAACAATCGTTATCCCATTACTGCTTGGCTTCAGGTCGAGCCGGCTCGTCCTGAAGAGGCTGGTATTGAAGCTTCGAGTTCGGTGATAGTTTTTGGGCCCAAGGTCTATTTGGATTACGATGGTCAAACTTCTGGAATTGAAAATAGTACCGGAACCATAAAAATAATTTCTCGCAATGTTCAGGCCATCAATTCTTGGGATCCAGAAATTTTTGCGCCAATCGTTCGTCCTAATCAGATCGTTACCGGCACTTTGACCGAGTTAACTTATAAGCAGATTGAAATTGGCACGACTTACGATTTTATTCGCAAGCAAGTTATTAAACAATATGATTACGAAAAAATTGAAAACAAAATTGCCGACGTCTCTTTGATTACTGACGAAAACGGTGAAGCAACTTATACTTTTGCCGCCACTAATTCCGAGGCTAATTATTACCTGGAATTATCAGCTCGTGATGAAAACGGTATGGCCGATGAATTAACTGCGCATGTTTGGCAAAAGTCTACTTACGAGAATTGTTGCCAGCCTTATCTTTATTTTAAAAATACCGATGCTTCGGAAGATACCGAAGGCGATTTTGCTGGTTACCACACTGGCGATCAGGTGAATTTAAAAGTTGTTAGTCGAGAAGAAGATTTTGTCATCGATAATAACGATAATTTCTTGTTTTTTAGAGCCCAGCGCGGTATTCAAGAAAGAGATTTGCAAAACTCAGTTAACTACTCATTTACTTTTGAAGCAAAAGATATTCCGGAAATTTCGGTTTTTGGAGTCTTTTTTAATGGCTCGGCTTATGCTGAGGTTAATGATTATGGATACGGTAGCAACGGATATACAATTAATTTTGATAATTCTCAAAAAGAAATTAATATTTCTTTACAGACAGATAAAGAAAACTATCGCCCCGGTGACGATGTCGAGGTGGCGGTTGTTACAACTGATTTGAATGACCATCCGGTAGCGGCTGAGGTTAACTTGAATGTGGTTGATGAGGCTTTCTACGCTTTGATGAATGAAGAAGTCGATCCTCTGAATGATCTTTATGGCTATGTTGACAACGGCGTTATAGCCACCAAATCTTCCAGTCGTATGGTTGAGTCTGTGTCGGCTGGTGCCGAAAAAGGTGGTGGTGGCGAACGTGGACGCGTCGATTTTAAGGACATGGCCGCTTTCGCTGTGATCAGTACTGATAAAAATGGCCAAGCGATTTATGTATTTACCATGCCAGATAATATTACTTCTTGGCGCCTAACCGCTCAGGCTATTGATCCAGAAAATAAAATGGCCGGTGATACCAAGATTAACCTTGATTCCACCTTGCCATTCTTCGTGGTTCCGGTAATGCGCGACAGTTATTTAGTTGATGACGGACCGATTGTTTTACTGCGGGCCGCTGGTACTGATGTTGGTTCAGGAAGTTCTGTTGAATACGAAATCAATGTTTGGGATGTCGAGAAAAAAGAAACTCAAAATGCCTTGGTTAGCGAAACAGCTCGATTTGTTTTGCCAAAACTTTCTGAAGGCCCACACGAAATTACGATTACTGGTTCCAGTGAAGGCTTGAAAGACACCGTGACTCGCACGGTCGATATCGTAAAATCTCGATTAGTCGAACCGGTTGTTTCTTCGGTCGAGCTGAACGGGGAAACGACTTTGTCCGGATCCGTTGACGGATTGACTTACGTAACTTTTGTCGATGCTGGTCGTGGTCAATATTATCCCGAGCTTGAGCGGCTTTATCGGACATTTGGCGATCGGGCTGACGAGGCTGTGACAAGGAAGGTGTCCGGCGAACTTCTGAACGAATATTTTAATGAGACCAATTCGGTTTCGGAGATCGCTGGTGTTTATCAAGAGAACGGTATTCGTTTGATTGAGTATGGCGATGAGGATTTTGATCTTTCGGTTAAAGTAGCTATGCTCGGCGGAGCGCCTTTTAATCAGGGTCGATTAATTAATTATTTTTCTAACTACTTGTATTCTTCTGAAAAAAACGGTGTGGAAATTGGCGCTGAAGAAGCTGTTAAAGCCTACGCCGCTCTAGCTGGCTTAGGTGAACCGGTTTTGTCCGAAGTTCAGCGGATGTCTCAAGAAGAAGAGTTGAATACAAACACTAAAATCTATCTGGCCCTGGCCATGGATTTGTCTGGCGATGGTGAAGGAGCTCGGGTTATTTATCGTGAACTCTCCAAAGATTTGGTTCGAGAATATGGCTACGCTTATTTACCGAATCAAGACATGGAAACTCAAGGCGAACAAACGGTCTTGATGGCGATTTTGGCCGGCAGTTTACTTGAAGAAGATCGTGATGTTCTTTACGATTATGTTTCCGAACAAAATCATTACAACACCCTCTTGGTTCTTGACCAAGTCTTGTTCTTAAAAGAAACCCTGAAGAATTTGACCAGCCAAAACGCCGAGGTACAATACACTTTTGAAGGCGAATCTCGTTCGGTCAGTTTAGAGAATGGACAAACTTTAACTCTTCCTTTGTCTGTCGATGAGTTAAACAGCTTGAAGCCAGTAGTTGAAAAAGGCAAAGCCGTGGCCATTAGTCGTTACGATCAGCCGATGCTGACGCTTGATGACGATACTGATAGCGAACTCAAACTTACTAGAAAATATTCTGTAGTTGATGGTTCGGTTGGCACGACTTTTACTGAAGGCGATTTAATCAGAGTCGAAATTACTTACGATGTTCCCTTAAGTGGTAAGAACCTGACCACTCCATTTGAAACTTTTGAGATTACTGATGTTGTGCCTTCGGGTTTGTCGGTTGTTCAGCCTTATTGGAGAACCAATGGCTGTCAGAGTTGGTCAAATTCTATGGAAAATCAACGTATCAGTTTTTTTGTCAGCAATGAAAAACAAGTTCGAGATACTTGTGGTCTGTACACCTTAACTTATTACGCCCGTGTGGTAACTACAGGAACTTATGTGGCCGAGCCGACATTCATTCGGTCGACCGGTGATCCGAGCGATTATAATTACTTGAATGAATCAGCAATTATCACTATTAAATAAAAGCAGGACAAGGGGCCGTAATTCTTCGGCCCCTTTTGGGCTTTATGAAAGGTTGTAATTTTTTAGAAAGACCTAAAAAAAGTTTATTGGTTATTTTATTGGCCGGTCTTTTGTTTTCGGTTTTGGTTTTGTTATTTTGTTTTTTAAAAAATAATCAGAATTTAGAATATTACATTCCCGCGTCAGCCGAACCAAATCTTATTTCTATTGCTGGTGTTCCGGATATTAAAGATATTTATGTCGCGGCCGCCGGATTGGTTCCGATTGAGGGAAGTGGCGAGGTTAAAGCTGGTCTTTTCCCGCATCATACATTGATTGCCAACGAGCTTTCTGAATACTGGCAGAAGTTGGCCGCTCAAATAAACAAGCCTTCGATAATCGTCATCATTGGGCCGGCTCACGACAATCAAGGTTCAGTTTTGGTGCAAAGCGCCAGCTGGGATTTTCAAACTGATTTTGGTGTGGTTAAGACTGATAATAAAATTATCAATAAGTTAGTTGGAGCCGGAGTGGTGTCCGACGAGCCGAGTTCTTTTACAAACGAACATTCGGTTGGTACTCACCTACCGTTTATTGCCAAACTTTTTCCAGATGTTTCGATTGTTCCGATTATCGCCAAGTCACCGGCCGTGGAAAGTGAAGCCCGAGACCTGGTTTCCGCTCTTCAGGAAAATTTGCCTGATGACGCTTTGGTGATTTTTAGCCTGGATTGCTCGCATGGGCTGGGATCAAAAAAAGCTTTTGTAAACGACGCTCGGACATTGTCTTTAATCGAGGCTAAAAATTTTTCGGCCATCAGCATTTTGGACGAGACTTTTATTGATTCACCTTTTACTTTGCAAGCTTATCTTTTGTGGGTCGAGGCCCAGGGTCTCGAAGGCGAGCTGGTTTGGCACGAACATATCGGTCGTTTGATCGGTACTGAGAATGATCCAGGAACCAGTTATTTGATTTTCTTTGCTGCCAAAAAAGAAATTTTTTCATTGAAAATTTCCGCGGTCGGCGATGTTATGTTGTCTCGAGCGGTTGGTTCGAAACTTTATTCGGTTCCGGTTGAACAAGCTTTCGCCGGAGTTTATGGCGAGTTTTTGGATAGCGATTTGGTTTTTGGAAATTTGGAAAGTGTTTTGGCAACTTCGACTCTCGAGTCAACCAAAGAAATTCGTTTCCAGGCCGATCCGGCGCGAATCGACGTTTTGGGTTTTTTAAGTTTTTCTCATCTCTCGGTCATCAACAACCATAACGGTGACTACGGCCAAGCGGCCTGGGAGGAATCGGTCGAAAATTTGCGAGCTGCTGGAATTTCTCCGATTGGTGGTTATCGAAACGACGGCGAGACGGTTTTTTTAGAGATCAACGGTAAACGAATGGCTTTTTTAGCTTTTGATACAACGATTTATAACCTGACTCCGGAAAGTTTGACCGAGCAGATTTCTCAAGCCGCGGCCGTCTCTGATATTACAATCGTTTCTTTTCACTGGGGAGCTGAGTATCAACATTTTCCAAACACCGAACAAAAAGAGTTGGCCCACACCGCCATCGAAGCCGGCGCCGATATTGTCATTGGCCATCATCCACACGTGCTTCAAGGAATTGAAAAATATCAAAACGGTTTGATTTTTTATTCCCTTGGTAATTTTATTTTCGATCAGTTTGGTGAGGACGAGAATGAATCGTTAATCGTCCACTTAGAGTTTAACGAGGTGAGGAAGAGTCTGGAATTGGTTCCGGCTCGCATCGAGGGTTATTTTCCGCGAGTGGCGACCGAGGAGGAAAGAGAAGTGACTTTGGGGAGATTGGCGGGGTGGAGTGATTTTTCTTTGAACGAAGAGATTAAGAGTGGGTCGGTTACTTGGTAAAAAAAGAAAACGAGATTGTTTCCTTGACAATTCTCGTTTTTTTTATTACTCTCATTCTTTGATAGTTCCTTTCATCCGGTTTGCAAAAGCTATCACACCAAGAGGATACCATGATCGTCACCACCAAGTACGGAAAGAATGACATCGGCAGTAATTGTTTCCAAGTTCTGCTGGTCGCGAACGACGGTCGGCCAATTGTCATGCGTTATATATCTCGCGTCAGTGAGGTACCGTTCCTCACCCGTGGCAACATTCTGATCTGGAATTGGGAGACCTCGATCTTTCACATCCACCAGAATCTTGATACGGCTATCCGGTCTTGTGTTCACACCCAAGGTCGCTACGGTCGGGATGATCAGCGAGGTGGGGCTAGGGGCGAGCTGATCGAGCTTTCGGTCATTGTGGCTCGTCACGGCATTCTGTGGGACATGGTTGGCGAATGGCGTGAACTCTCGCCAGCTCGGCGCAAGGCATACACCGAAGCCTCACTGGCCACGGCCGATCTGTTGCGGAATTCGCGCAACAAGTTGCGTGCCGGCATGGCCGAGCGCGCCGTCATGGCCTCGACCATTTTCGACTCGCTGGGTCGAGTCAATTTGTCGCGCACCGAGGCCTTGCAGGCCACGGTTCGCGATCACGCCAAGCGCCGGGCCGTTGATGCGCGCAGCATCAGCGTCCGCGTCGACCGCCGCATGTCCGTCCTTCTTGATGAGCGCGAGAAGAACCTGGACCTGTTGCGTCAGCTCACATTCTGGGTCGCGGCTCTCTCTGACTCCGTCGACGAGACGGCCAAGAGCCAGATCGAGTCTTTGTTGCTCATGTCTGCTGACAGTCCCTTCGAGCACTTCTTCAGCCGTTGTTTGCTCGATGACTTGATGCCAGCCTGTCGGGCTTATCGTTCGGCATCGTCGCGTCCTCGAGTTGATGCTGCCCGTCGTCTGAAGCGCTTGAATGATGCCATCGCCATCTTCTGGCACAGCCGTTCGTTCTCGGACATGCGCATGCGTTTGGCTAAGGCCTTGTCGCGCCGGCCGCGGAATGACTTCGAGCTCGCGACCCTGAGGTTGGAGTTCGAAGCGCTGCTGCAGGTTATGAAGAGTGATCGAGATAAGGGCCTCGATAAGACCTTGCGTAACTCGCCCCTGCCGCGAGCCATCCGTCACCTCGAGCTGTCCCTCCTCGAGTGGCAGCTTGGCGACTTCCCGGCAATGGTCGAGGAACTCGACCGAGCCGAAGCACCGTTCTAGGTGTTGTCTCTGCCGATCTGTTTTTAACAGGTCGGTTTTTTTATCCTCGTCCTGGCTCTATTTGTCGACAACTAGCTGGCCGTTCTTAAAAAGAGAAGATTTGGGGTTTGTTGGGTTTGGAACGACCACATTACTCCCGATCAGACGTAATGTGGTCGTATTGATTCGAAAGTGGGGAATTAAAGTTATCCACATATTTTCTTAAAACAAAACATTTTGGCTGAAACAAGCTGGTTTTTTTATTCACAGGAGATGTTGACGGGTGTTCACAAGTGGAATAAAATGGGAGCAGGTGGAAAAAAGTGGGGATCGGACTGAAATGTCCGGTGCTCGCTTTTATTTTAAAAATTGAGAGTCCACCAATCTTCGGTAAACTTCCTTGAGTCTTGTGTTAAGGGAGGTTAAGAGGGGTTAAGAGGGGTAAAGGTGGGTTAATTGGAAACCACTCTTAACCACCCTTAACCACCCTTAACCACCCTTAACAACCCTTTACCCCCCTTTACCCCCCCCAACTATGTTCATCGGCGAGTATCACCACAACCTAGATGAAAAAGGCCGGCTGGCCGTGCCGGTTAAGTTTCGTGGCGAACTGGCCAAGGGTGCAGTTATTACTCGCGGTCTTGATTCTTCTCTTTTCCTGTTCCCCAAGGAGGAGTGGGACAAGCTGGCTCAAAAATTGGCCGGTTTGCCCCTGGGGCAGTCCGATACGCGCGCCTTCGCCAGACTCATGCTTGCTGGTGCCATGGACGTCGAGACGGACAAACAGGGAAGAGTAATCTTGCCGGAATATCTTCGGAAATACGCGAGTCTTGAGAAAGAGGTGGTGGTGGCCGGCCTTTATAACAGATTGGAAATCTGGGACAAGGCCAAGTGGGAAGAATACAAGAATGCCACTGAAGCCGACGCTGAGCATATCGCCGAACGGTTAGGAGAACTCGGGGTCTAGTGGAGTAGAAGGTGTAGAAGTCGTAGAAAATGTAGATTTACGTCATCTACGATTTCTACGACTTCTACGAGACCTCGCCACGAGGTCGATTCTACGATTTATACGATATGTTTACTCACACCCCTGTTTTACTGAACGAAACTCTCGAGATCCTTAATCTTCGACCTGGCGATAATGTTATCGACGGCACGGTTGGTTTGGGTGGACACGCTGAAGCTATTTTGGAGGCAACTGCTCCGAACGGAAAACTGTTGGCGCTGGATCGCGACCCGCGGCAAATCGAAACCGCTCGGGTGCGTTTAGCTCGCTTTGGCGAGCGGGTAACTTTTATACATGACTCTTTTGTCAACCTGGCACACTTAACCTATGTTCAAGGAATTACTCCCATTAATGCCGTGCTTCTGGACTTGGGTTTCAGCTCAGTTCATGTCGATGACCCCACACGCGGATTTTCTTTCCAGACTGAAGGACCACTTGATATGAGATATGATCCGGCCGGTGATTTAACTGCGGCCGAGATCATTAATACTTGGAATCAAGAAGAATTAGCTCGGATTTTCCTGGTTTATGGCGAAGAACGCCAGGCCAAGAAAATTGCTCAAGCCATTGTTCGCGAGCGAAAAGAAAAAAAAATACAAACAACCCTGGAACTCGCTGATTTTATTGCCACAGTTATTCCGCGCCACGGAAAAATTCATCCAGCAACCAAAGTTTTTCAGGCCTTGCGAATTGTGACCAACGACGAACTCGGTGAAGTCGAGAAAGTTTTGCCGGCCGCCATCGAAGTTTTGGTCCCGGGCGGTCGCTTGGCGATTATCACTTTTCATTCTTTGGAAGATAGAATCGTCAAAGTTTTTTGCAAACAACAAAACAATAAAACCTTAAAAATAATTAACAAACACGTCATCGTTCCAACGGAGGAGGAAACCAAGTTCAATCCGCGCTCACGCAGCGCCAAGCTCCGAGTGGTCGAGAAAATCTGACTATGTCCCGCTTCACTCAAACTCTATTTACTTCAGTTAAAAAAACTCGCACAGCCGCTGCTTTTTTGACGCGGAATGTTATGTGGGTAAACCTGTGTTTATTTTTAGTCGTGGTGTCTTGTTCCTTGGTCTATGTGGTGCAAGTGAATACCTCGGCTACCAAAGGTTATCAAATCAGAGATTTGGAAACCGCTATCAACCAACTCCAGCTTGATAATCAATCAATGCAAGTAAAAATTTCCGAAATTCGTTCCATGAAAAATATCGCGGCCAAAGTGCCTATGCTCGGCATGGTCAAAGCCGAGACTCCGGTCTATCTTTCCAGCTTTCCCTCGACGGTTTCTTTAAACAGATAATAGTTTTCAATTTTTAATTACAGATTGTTCGGTAATTAAGAATTGAAAATTTCAAAACAGAATTTTCAATAAAAAGTCCGACAAACGTTTAGTCGGGGCTTTGGCCTCGAGTGAGCGTTATGGGAAGACCAAAATAAAACAAATTATCCGCCATCTGGCGGGTGAATCAGAACCCTCTGGAAATTCCGAGGGTTTTGGTTTAGAATAAGAAGGCACTTAGATTTTAGAAAAAACTAAAAAAATTAATATGGCTTACGAAGGCAATCGCCGCGATTATTATTCCGGTCGGAATCTTGAAGCAGACACCATTGGTGTACCACCATGGGATGAAAATAAACCGTATCAAAAAAA
>DOJV01000015.1 GCA_003511125.1 Candidatus Uhrbacteria bacterium | reverse complement strand
ATCAGAACAAATTACTGGAGCCGATGGTCGTTATCGAACCGACGACCTACGGTTTACAAAACCGTTGCTCTACCACTGAGCTACATCGGCGTGGTGGGCAGAGCTGGATTCGAACCAGCGAAGGCGTAAGCCAACAGATTTACAGTCTGTCCCGTTTGACCGCTTCGGTATCTGCCCGTATGGAGCCGTTGACCGGGATCGAACCGGTGACCTCATCCTTACCATGGATGTGCTCTACCGACTGAGCTACAACGGCGTTTTGGAGGCGCGAAAATAATACCTAATTTTTGATTTTCTGTAAAGCCCCGATTGTCAACATCTTTTGATTAAGATTTTATTTGGCCAAACCAGTAATTCTTTCTTCGAAATCGGCTAATTTTTGATTTTCCGGATTGACCTCCTTAAGTTTATTTAGACCGCGCTGAGCTTCGGCAAAATTTCCGGCAACAATGGCGGCTTCAATAAAAAAATCCAAATAGCGCGGACTGTTTGGACGAATCTCTATGGCTTTGGAGAATTCGTTCAAGGCGGCTTCGGGGTTTCCGTCTTTAGTTTCCAGTTCACCTAGGGCGGCATGAACACTGGCGTCGTCGGTTTTTAATTTTAGAGCAAAAGAAAAGGTTTCGCGGGCTTGGTTGTATTTGCGATCAAGAACATACAAATTACCCAAAGCTTCGTAAGCCTTAACGTGTTTAGGGTGTTGGCTCAGGATTTCAATGTATTTTTTTTCGGCTTCGAAATATTCATCTTCGTCAACCAATTTTTCGGCTTCGTCCATTAATTTTCGCACAATCTCGGAATCCGGGGTGACTGTGGAGACGTTGATTTTTTGCATTTTTCTATAACGTTGTTCGACGGCATAAACTTTTTGCACCAAACGACGACCTTGACGATTAAATTCTTTCCAGGCCTTATTGGCCAAAATAGCAAAAAAACCAAAATGCTGTTTTAGGGTTCTTTCAAAACGTTGCTGTAAAATAAAATCTTTAACTTGTTTAACTTTTTCCTCTGGCAGATCGGCAATATTCATAACCCGCAGTTGAGGAATTTTTCTAAAAACAACAACCCCGGCCACGATCAGGCTTGCAATTAAGAGGATTAAGGGGATAAGCCAGAAAAGCATAGTGGAAAATTTTTTCCGCCTCGGGCGGATCAGCCCGTGGCTGATAATTTTAAAATTATTGAAGAATTTTTTTGAGAGATGAAAGGGTGGTGCTGGCGCCGCCGATGAGGACACCGTCGACTTCGGGGAGGGCGAGAATATTTTTGAGGTTTTTTTCTTCGACACTGCCGCCGTAAATGACCAGAAGTTTTTTAATTGACTTCCCTGCCCGGGCACGAATTTTTTTGTGCATGTCGGCGATTTCTTCCATGGTTGGAGTTTTGCCGGTGCCGATGGCCCAGACTGGTTCGTAGGCGACAATCAGATCGTTAATAACGAGCTGATTCAAAATCTTTAATTCCGAGAGATCGCTAACGCACAAAATTGGGATGATTTTTTTGGCCAAAACCGCCTTAAGTTTTTCTCGGACTACAAAGTCGCTTTCGGCCAAGAACCGGCGTCTTTCGGAATGGCCGACAATAACATAACGACAACCAAGCTCGACTAGCATACCTGCCGAAACCTCACCGGTCAAGGCACCACTTTCTTGCCAAGAGACGTTCTGAGCACCAAGCTTAACACCTTTACCAAGGGCCTTTTTGACCTCAGGAATAGCCACAAAAGACGGACAAACAATCACCTGATTTTTTCCGGCCACAATATTCTTGGCGAGTCTCACAGAATCTTTAACCCCGAGATACATTTTCCAATTGGCGATGATTAGTTTCATATTTTAACGAGGTGGCCCCCCTCCCCAACCCTCCCCCGTCGCGGCGACGAGGGAGGGGGGAAACAAAATTGGGTTCTCCCTCCCTCACGCGCCACGCGTGGGGGAGGGTTGGAGGGAGGGCCGATGGCGAAATTGAATAAGTTTTTTAAACCAACCCGACCTCTTTCATTAAACTTTTTTCGTTCTTGAACGGACCGATGCCGGCGACGGTCATTTTGTCTTCGGATAAAATTTCGTTGGCCATGGCTTGAATTTCTTTGAGCGAAATTTTTTCAATTTTTTTGTAATAACTTTCCGGGGTCTCAATTTTATCTAAGAGCAATTCTTGACGAGCGTAAAAATCGGCACGGTGAGATGAGTCCTCGAGCGCGAGTTTCATTTTGCCTTTGAGATAACTTTTGGCCAGCTTGAGTTCGGCTGTGGTCGGGCCCTTTTTCTTGATTGAGCGGATTTCGTCGAAAATGACTTTCGAGGCCAAGGGTAAACGTGACTTATCGAGCCCGGCGCGAATTGAAAAGACACCAATGTCTTCATACGAACCTTGCGCGGCTCTGACAAAATAAGCCAAACCCTTGCGTTCACGGACAGAAATAAATAATCGCGAACTCATAGTGCCACCGAGAATGGTCGCCAAAACATCAGCCAGCAAATCTTTTTTCTCGTCACGCAAGCCTGGCGATAAAAAACCAAAGGCCAACTGAATCTGCTGGTTGTCTTTAAACTGAACCGCGGCTTTTGGCCAACAACAGGGGCAACCAACATTAGCGTACGGCAAAAATTCCGGTGACTCTTGACCTCCCTTAACTTTTCCAAACTTAGCCTCGAGTATTTTTTCGACGTTCGCCGGCAATTTACCGGCCGCGGCCAAAACAACACGCGCCGGCGTGTAATAAGTGTCGCGAAATTTGATAATCTCGGAGCGCTTCATGGTTTCCATGGTTTGGCGATTGCCGGCAATATTCCAACCAACCGAATTGCCTTCGAGCAATTTTTCTTCGAGCAAGTCTTCGATGTGCATTAACGGGTTGTCTTCGTACATGTTGATCTCTTCGATAATCACTTTGCGTTCGCGAGCCATTTCCACCGGCGCGTAGAGCGACTGAAAAATCATGTCGTGAAGCAAATCCACAGCCAAAGCAAAATTCTCGGCCGGAACTTTGGCATAATATCCGGTATAACTTTTCCCGGTAAAAGCGTTATAGGAAGCGCCGACAGAATCGAGCTCTTTGCTGATACTAAGTGTCGAGGGACGCTTTTTTGTGCCTTTGAACATCATGTGCTCAATAAAATGCGAGGCACCGTTCAGCCCGGGCGTTTCGTAGCGCGAACCGACTTTAATCATAACCATCAAAGTAGCGGCTTCGGTGCCGGCAAATGGGACAAGAATGGTGCGCAAGTTATTCGAAAGTTTTTTGGCTTCTGGCATATTTTATTTTTTGAGTCGTTTATTTTTTTGAGTTGAAAAATTATAATTGGAAATGGCTTTTTTGCCAGTCTTAGCTTCGATTTGTTTTCTAGCATTGCCGGCGATACCACCGCCTTCACGGGCGACTTTTTTATTTTGAACGAAATTTTTTGGCTGTTGTTTTTTGGAAATTTCTGTGGTCGCGGTTTCGGCCAACATGTTTAAAACCAATTCCAGATTAGTCATGTTGTCACGCAAACTTTCTTTTTTCAGTCCTTTAAGGTTTTTGTACTCTCTTGTGGTTAAACCGGCCCAAGCTTGAACCATCTCGTCAGTCAAAATCGCAAATTCTTTACCTTCTTTTACTCCGCAATTTTCCCATTCGTCGGTCAAAGCTTTTCGTATCTCGATACTCTTGAGCCGTTGATTTATCCAGTCTGGGCTGTAACCTTTTTTCAAATAAGTTTTCAGAGCGCGGTTGATGGCAATCTCCGGATCGGCGGTTTCTTCCAATCTTTCATAGCCGGTACGAGCAAGCCAAAGCTTAAAAGGTTCGGCTTTGGGAGAAGGGATGGATTGGATGAGGCGCATTAAAACCTCGGTATCGGCAACGTCGGTAAGACGCATTTTTCCGTCTTGGGCAACCATTTTCAACCCGTGACATTTTGTCACGGTTTCATTTCCACCTTCTGCCAGTAGTCTTTCTTTCATTTTTCGCCAATACGCTAAAGGATCAACACTATCGGTCAAAACAGCTACAACATCGGAAATCGAAAAATACCACAATTCTTTTTTGTCATCCCAGTGACGACGAATTTTTTGACCTTCGAATAAAGTTATTTTCTTTCCCCCCATAAAATCAAAACTAATTATTGAATTTCTCATTAAAATATTTTTCCAAGTCAGCGACAGCCACCCTTTCCTGTTTCATCGTATCTCGATCACGCACGGTCACCGCCTTATCCTCAAGCGAATCAAAATCAACGGTCACGCAATACGGCGTACCAATTTCGTCTTGGCGACGATAGCGTTTGCCGATTGATTGCGTCTCGTCATAATCAACACGCCAATTTTTGGCCAGTTGTTCGGCCAGCGGTTTGGCGACTAATGAGAGTTCGTCTTTTTTAGACAAAGGCAGAATGGCGATTTTAATTGGAGCGAATTGTTTTGGTAAACGAAGAACAACGCGCTTTTCGGTTTCGCCCTCGGCGCTAGTTGGTGCTTCCTCTTCAGTGTAAGCCGAGACGAGCATGGCCAAAAAGGTACGATCGACACCGAGCGAAGGCTCGATGACGTGCGGCACAAAACGTTCGCCGGAAACCGGGTCGGTGTAGGTCATGTTTTCACCGGAAAACTTGGCGTGGTTTGAAAGATCAAAATCCGTGCGATAAGCCAAACCATAAAGTTCTTTGCGGCCGAACGGAAAATCAAACTCGATATCGACTGTACGCTTGGAATAGTGAGCCAACTCTTCGACCGGAACTTCAAGATCGTGAACACGACTCTCGTCGATTCCACAGTGACGAATCCAAGCCTTCAAATTTTCGAGCCAAGACTCAAAATGTTTTTGCCACTCATCGGGACGGATAAAATATTCGATTTCCATTTGTTCAAATTCGCGAGTCCGGAAAATGAAGTTACCTGGAGTAATTTCGTTACGAAAAGCCTTGCCAATTTGAGCAATACCAAAAGGCACGCGTTTGCGCGAAGTCTGAAGAACTTGCAAAAAATCCACAAAAATCGCCTGAGCGGTTTCGGGACGGAAATAAACCGTGGCTGTGGCGTCTTCTTTGGGGCCAAGCCAGGTTTTAAGCATAAGATTAAACGAAGCCGGCTCGGTAAAAGTCTCTTTGCGACCACATTTTTGACAAGCGGCACTCAAATCGATTTGATCGGCGCGATAACGCTCGTGGCATTCTTTGCACTCAACGAGCGGATCGGTAAAAGTTTCCAAATGGCCGCTGGCCTCCCAAACTTTGGGATTCATAATAAGCGCGGCGTCGAGACCGACCATGTCGAGGCGTTGTTGAACAAAAAATTTCCACCACTCTTGTTTGATGTTATTTTTCAATTCAACTCCGAGCGGACCGTAATCCCAGGAGTTGGCTAGGCCGCCGTAGATTTCGGAACCGGGGTAGACAAAGCCACGGGCTTTGCAAAGATTAACGATGGTTTCCATTGATACTTCAGACATAAGACTTTCCCTCTCCCCAACCCTCCCCCACCGCGGCGGTGAGGAAGGGAGAAAGAGAGTAAATAATTTTTCAAAACAATTTCAAGCTCCTCCTCCCTCACTGCCGCGGTGGAGGAGGACCATGGGAGAAGGACGAGAATTACACCGTCATTAACTCTTCTTCTTTGGCTTTTCCCATTTCTTCGACCTTATCTGTGTATTCTTTGGTTAATTTATCTAGTTCTTCGAGGAGTTTGAACTTTTCGTCTTCGGTGAATTCGCCTTGTTTTTCGGCTTCGATGACTTCGTTGCGGGCTTTTTCGCGAACTGAACGGGCGGCGACTTTGGCTTCTTCTAATTTTTCTTTCATGGCTTTGGCCAAAGCTTTGCGCGAGTCTTCGGTCATGGCCGGCATGGAAAGCCGCACCGCTTTACCGTCGACAACCGGGTTAATACCGATGGAGGATTCTTGAATGGCTTTCTCTATAGCTTTAAGAGTGTTTTTATCCCAAGGTTCGATAATCAAAGTTTTAGCGTCTAAAACAGAAATTGAGGCCACGCCTTTCATTTCCATGGTCGAACCGTAAACCTCAATCGAAAGATTTTCCACCAAAGCCGGAGTAGCTCGACCGGTGCGTATTTGATTTAGTTCTTGGTGCAAGTGATCGATGACGGCTTCGAAAGAGGTTTTGTGGGCTAGAATTGAGGGGTGCATAGGTGGGAATGTCTAATTTTTAATTTCTAATGTCTAATGGGAGGAGAATTATTTTTCTAAGATTTGGTAGCCGAGATATAAATTACTGGGCTCCTCGGGATCAACTAAAAGATGCGCGGCTTCCCAACCGGTGACTAATTTTTGGGTAGTCCAATTAAGACCGCCATTAACTGTTTTATAAAGAGTTGAGGTAGTGGTGTAGTAAATGATATTAGCATCTTTGGGGTCAAGAGCCAGGGCAGTAATGACCACTTGTTTAGCCGGCGTTAATAATACCAAAGCCTCCCAAGTCTCGCCAAGATCGGTGGAACGCAAAAGACCATATCTGTTAGACATAATTACTGTCAAACCGCTGGAATTTTGTACCAAATCGTAAACTTCTTTAGCCTGAGAAAAATCTTTCAAAACGCTAGATTTTTCGGTCCAGTTTAAACCGGCATCGGTGGATTTCCAAAAACCATCTTCAGTACCCACCAAAACAACTCGACTGTCTTGATTGCTAATCAAAAAAGCATTAATGACTTTGCCGAAAGATTTGATTCTAGACCAAGACTTGCCAAAATCAGAGCTCTTTAAAACATCGCCATTGGTCAAGCCAATATAAACCGTGCCTTGATTATACCAATCGGTGATAATTTTATTAACCTTGATACCGGAACGAGTTTCGTTGTAAGACTCTTCAAAAGTTCGGCCGCAATTTTCGGAAACATAAACTTTTTGACCAACAGCCGTGTACAGCGAACACATGTCTTTATAATCAACCGCCACCGAAGAAACCAAACCGCTTTGCATTTTACTATCATTGGCCGCCTGCCAAGTTTCGGCGCCGTTATAAGAAACCAACAAACCGTTTTCTGAAGTACCAAGATAAATAGTTTTATGATCTTGGGGATCAATGGCCATGGATTTAATTGAAGCCGTACCTATATTTCCAACTCCCTGGGAAGTGGGAAAAGCGGTTTTTTGTGTCCAACCTAAACCAGCGTCGCTGGTTTTATAAACACCACCAAATTTTGTAGTGTCGCTGGTTTTTTTGGTCATGCCCGGAAGTGAACAACCAGCGCCAGTAACGGTTATCAAAGCCAAAGCGGCAATGATGAATAGAGAAAATTTAGACATATTTTGGGTTTGGTAAAAGTTGTGAAAGCGTAAAGTTATTTTTTACAATTTAAGAAACAAACGTTCTAAAGCCAGACCGGGATTAACATGAAAATTCAAATCGCTTTTTATTTCGCGGAGAGTTTCCAAAACAGAAATCCAATGCTGGTTGGTTTTTTTACGAGCCAAATTTTTAAGTTCCGGATAAGCCACGGCTCGGGCCGCCAAATCTTCGGCGCCAGAGGAAATAAGAAAGACATCGCGCAACAACCACTCCCAACGATCTAACAAATCTTTTAGTTGTCGAGCTTTATTGACTTCATCTTTTGGCAACCAATCGGCAGCTTTGGCAAATCTGGCTGAAAGCGGCGAATTTAGAATTTCTACAAACTGTTCGACAGTGGTTTCTTCTAATGAACGAGTTGATTCGTCGCGCAGCAGTCGAAAAGCATAACCCGGACGGCCGGAAGACAAAGCGGCAATGGCCTCGGCCTCGCGTTTAATTACCCCGCGAGCCGACAAGGCTGCAGCAATTTTGGTGCAAGGAACATGAGTGAAGCGTAAAATCTGACAACGCGAAGCAATGGTTGGCAACATTCTTTCTGCGGACAAAGTTCGTAAAATCAAAATCGTGCCAGAAGTTGGTTCTTCTAAAGTCTTAAGCAAAGAGTTGGCGGCCTCGACGTTCAAAAAATCCGCTTCTTCGATAAAAGCGATTTTTCGACCACCCATAAAACCACTCATGGACAAGCGCTCGCGCAGATCTCTGATTTGATCGACAACAATTTCCGATTTGGTTTTACCGGTTTTTTCATCGGTCAAACGGGCCACCACAGAAACATCGGGATGATCAAAACCTTGGGGACCAAGAATTTTTTTAATCAACCATTCAACAACCGTGGTTTTCCCCACCCCGTGCGGGCCGACAAAAAGAAAGGCCTGGCTTATTTGCCCGTTTTCCAGCGTTTTCTCTAGGAAAGAAATGATTTTCTCGTGACCAATAATTTGCTGAGGCATGGGAGAATTATAGCATGTTTTGGGGTGGAGGGGATAGGGGATGGGGGACCCGCTTCCGACCGTCATTACGAGCGCCGCGCGAAGCAACCTATCGAATTGGTGTCTTCGAGGAGATTGCTTCGCGCGGCGCTCGCAATGACGGCTGATGAACTCCCTAAACCCGCTAAACCCAGCCAAAAAACCTCGCTCAAGTCTTGACAAGAGGTCAAAAATATGGTATAGTAATCCGTTGTTTTACCGGCTCAAAAAATAGTTTTTGGCCTACCCCACTTGTTTATGATCCTAGAGAAATCGTGGACAGATGGTGAAAACCAGTTTCCAATTAAGGAAAGTTTCCGGCCAGGTGGCCGGAACTCGTCAGTTCATGCTAAACGAGACAAGCTCAGTAATGGATCAATATTATACTTTCCAAACTAAGACGCATTTTCCTTAATTGAGATCTGTTTAAAAATTTATTTTCCAAAAACTTGGGCGAAGGGTTTTTGGAAAAATTGGAGAGAGAAAATTGTTCTCGAAAACCTGGAGGAGAGAGGCTTGAATCCGCGTTCGCAAGAACAAAGATTTAAGTGATCGTCAAATGGCTAAACCCGGCTTGTCTGGCTTTTTCCATACGCAAGATGATCTTGACGCACACCAGCGCCTGGCGCAGGTTACTACGTCGTTACCCTCCAGATTTTTGAGAACAAAATTCGTGTTTTATAAAACTCGCCCTTTGGCGAGTTTTGTTTTGTTGGGGGACGAATACGGACCGCACGTAGAGACGTTGCATTGCAACATCTCTACGATGCCCGTATTTGTTCCTCAACATCAACTCCTACCCCCCCCCCGGAGGACGGCATGGACATCACCCTGCCCGGCTACAACTGGTAAAACTATTCGTTCGGCCGACCCTCGCACCACTCGCGAGACCAATCGGCCAACCCTCGTTGTTTGTCACAAAAGTGGCGGATAGCGAGGGTTACTCAAGTCCGAATCCCTTGCGGCCATGTCGGCCGCGTCCCTTCGCAAGTCCTGTCGAGGAATCGGCAGGCAACAGGAGTCACGATGACCCGCAAACTCTCCATCCGCACCCGCCTCCACAACCTCCTGACCGCAATCGAGAACGGTTTCGGTTGCAGGATCTCCTGGATCCTGTGCTTCGATACCATCGCGGCCATGGTCATCGGGAGCATCTTCCTGGCCATGAAGGTCGAGTACGACGTGTACGTCGACTGGGCCGACCGGGCCTGTGCCGAGGTCACCGACCAGAACTGGCACACCCGGTACTGGGAAGACGATTCCCGGCACCGCTGCCACGAATCGGTCCAGCTCAACGGCTGGCCGTGTCTGGTCGACGGCACGGAGGCCGCGGTGTGCCGGCACCGCAGCGGTGGCATCGAAGTCGACACCTTGGTCTTCGGCCACCACAGCCGAAACACGATCAAGATCACCTTCCCGGTGTCCGACCCCCGGATCGTCTACATCGGCGAACCAACGGAAGAGTTCTTCCGGTAGGTTCGCCTCTTCTAGGCCGACTTCCTGCCCCTGCAGGAATCTCAAGTCGGCCAACCCTCGTTGTTTATCACAAAAGTGGCGGATAGCGAGGGTTAAAACCCGAGCCAATACCACCCCCCCCAAGTCCTACTGAATCAACAATCGGTAGGCACACAGGAGAAACCATGATCCGCATCCCCGCCCCCATCGTCATCCTCATCGGTGCCGCCTTCCCCCTCGCCCTCCTCCTCCTCGCCCCCGGGTGCAACCTGGACTACCAGGTCAACCGGATCGGTGATGAGGCCGAGACGCCGGAGATCGAAGGCGAGGCCACGACCGACACCGCAAGCGAAGAGCCGGACGACGAGAACGTCGACACCGGCTACTTGCCCGAAGACGAGACCGAAGAGCCGATCGACGAGGAGGACACCGACGCCGTCGATCCAAACGAGTGTTCCGGTTTCTCAATCTCCGAAGGCTTCGGCCGCTACGAGATCACCGAGAGCTACCTGATCTACTCGGTCATCGGGGACACCGAGACCGAGATCCGTCAGGGCGAGCCGGCGCACTTCCAATTCGGGATCACCGCCCACCCGTGCGGCGATGTCATCCTCGACGGCATCACGATCGTCCTCGAGGAGATCAACGACGAGCCGGCTGACTGGATCACCACGGTCGAGCACAGCGGCGAGGCCTCGAACCTCTCGCACACCAGCGGAAGCTCGGTGTTCGAATCGAACGATGGCTATAACTGCAACTCGGACGGCTACGATTCGGAACTCTTCTTCTGGTGGATGGATGACATCTACAACGATGGCAGCCAAAACCTGATGGACGAGGTCTACATCAACGCCGGCACGACCGAGATCTTCGACTTCGAGCTCGTGCCGACCGAGTTCATCGAGCCCGGAACAACCTTCGGCCTGTGGATCATCGATCCATTCTGGACCGATGTGGAGACCGGCACCGAAGTGTTCGACGCATTCTACTGGGGGCCCGAACTGATCTTCACCGACATCACGGTCAAGGTCGTCGAGTAGCCCCACGCCCCCCTTTCGGCCAACCCCTCGCGCTTCTCGCGAGTTGGGTTGGCTGGCATTCCTTGCGCGTCACTTTCAATCTTGAGAGTGGTGAGCAGAGATGGTTTCAACCCCAGGAGTTTCCCATGGGCCCACACGCCCTCGTTGGTTCCTTCGGTTACGGTCCGGAGGCTGTGTTCTCCACTTTCTTCCTGATCTTCGGCTTGCCGGTGATCGCACTGTGGGGAATCGGTCAGATCAAGCATTGCGGTTTTGCCGAGCGTTGGGCGTTCGGACTGCTCCGTCTCTACTGGCGGATCCTGTCGTGGCCGTTCCGCTGGCTTGGCCGGCAGATCGAGGCGGCGGCCAACCAGGCGGCCAACGCGCTCGGGCGGCTGTTGGTTCGGAGCCTGCAGGTCACCGGCTGGATCGTCAGCTGGCCGGTGCGGGCCCTTGGCTGGTTCGTGTGGGAACAGACCCGCATGGCCTTCCAGAACCGCGCCAGGTTCCGGCCGCGTCCTCTGCCCGATGTCATCCCGCCGCGCCGGCGTCCTCGTGGACGCGGCCGGCGGCCCTAGGTCGGACTCACTTCTTGAGTCCGACCGCTGATCTTTGGATATCGCTCCTCACTCACCCCTCACGGCTTCCCCGGAAGGGAGGAGAACGAGAAAGCGGTGTACAGAGAAAAACAAAAAACCCGTTTCTTCGCCCGAGACGGGTTTTTTGTTTTTAATCTAAGAGGTTACCGCTTCTCACTCATATACCCACCGCTTCCCTCCCAAGCCACATTAAACAACTGGCGAATTGTATTCGCGATATCCGCGCTGGTTATAACGATCCCCATCATTTGTTCTTGAAAGGAATATATGAAAACTGAATTTCCACGAACCGAGATGTCGCCTTTTAGCGGAAACTTGTCAGCGGGAATCAAACGAACTTCGCCGCCGGGGATGATTGGAATTTTGGAAAAGTCCGGTTCGTCGACAACAGCCAGTAGGCGGTAAGAAACGCCACGCTGACGTAAAGATTTGAAATGTTTATTTTGATACTGAAAAAAAGTCTGAATTTTTTCGACTTCATCAAGATTGACAATTTGAATAAATTCGCCGACGGTTTCTTCGAAAAATTTCATGACCGAAGAGACGCCGTCGACACCTTCAAGGTAACGAATTTGCGGCTTGGTACCCTCGCAGTTGTAAATGGCTTGAAGTTTAGGAAGAGCCGCGGTTAATTCTTTTTCTTTGGCCTCGAGCTCTTGACGTTGCAAACGCAATAATGAAATTAATCGCTCCGGCGATTCGGCGGCAAAAAATTT
>DOJV01000016.1 GCA_003511125.1 Candidatus Uhrbacteria bacterium | reverse complement strand
AGTTAATTTTCTTTTTTTATTCTCCCATAAATTCATTTAAAGATCAAAACCGGAAAAACCAACACACACTCCTTCCCTCCTCCCTTGACTCCCTCAAAAAAATCCGCCAAACTAACCCCACGGAGGTTACTCATGGAAAACGATCGCGGACTCTTCGTTCTGCTCTTCGCAAGCCTCACACCGTTCTTCTTTCTCGTCGTTCTTTTCCTTCCGCTCGGCTTCGCCTTCGGGCAATAATCGGAGTTAATCATGCCTGACGATGCCGACCCCACCACCGCCTTCCTCCGTGCCACCGACGAATCCCGTGCCCTGCGCCGGCGACTCATGACGCAATCGGACGAACCCGGCTTCTTCGTCAACTTCGGCCTCATAGCCTTCGGTTTCATCATCCTCATCTCCGCCCTGGCCGCCATCGGCCACTTCACCCAGGTCACTCCATGATCTCCGTCTTCCACCTTCTGCTTTGACAGAGGGTTTTTTGTTTTAATTTGTAGGATTGAATTTATTTCCTAAAAAAACCACCCCGCCCTACAAACAACCTCCTACAAGCTAAAACAAAAAATCCGCGCGCTACAAAGCGACGCGGACGAAGAAAAAAAACGAAAAAGAACATCGGTCCCTACAAACTTCCGGGACGCGCCATCTCGACTCGAGCTCGATCGTTCAGTTTTTCTACTTTGAGGGCAGATACCGGATCGTCCTCGATCTCGGGCAGGCCGTGCGAGCGCAGGATCTCGTTGGTTTGTCCCCAATGAAACTGACCGAAACCAGGAAGCTGTTCAAAACCGCGACGCTTCAACTGCCGAACATCACCGACACATTGACAATGTAGTCTTTCTCGCCAAACGCGCAATATTGTCAAATCGGTGGTCAAAACCTCGACAGACAAAGCGTCGACGAGCTGGCCAAAAGTCTCGAGGCCGAGGCTATGGAGAAAAGACAGAACAGCCTGATCAGAAATGAAATCAACGAAAGAGAACGAGGAGATCGAGAGGGTAGATTGGGGAGGCATGAAACAACTCCGACGAGAATGAAGGAGGATTGCTGGCGGGGCCGAACAAAATGATAACTTGTTTAATTTTTTAGGTCAATAAAAAAACCGGCCACGCCGGTCTTGGATTAATTTTAAAACCAACAAACCCGATCCTCGCGCAAGCGTTTTCGATAAACTTTGAACTCTGGACAATACTCGGCCACCAATTGCCAAAAAACTCGAGAATGATTTTTGTGCGGGATGTGGGCTAGTTCGTGAACAATCACGTAATCGACCAACTCGAGAGGTTGAAGAATTAACTTCCAACCAAAATTCAAATGATTCTTCCGACTGCACGAGCCCCATCTTTTTTGAGCGCTGTTGATTTTTACGGCCGCGAATTTTAAGCCCATTTTTTCGGCAAAAATTTCCGCTCGAGCGGAAATTATTTTTCGGGCTTCTTGTTTGTACCAGACTTCGAGTTTGTTTTTGGCCTTGGGTAAAAACTTTTCCGGAAAAATCAGCTCGTCGGTCAATTCAATTTTTTTGGCTCGGGTAATTTTTAGAGGATAACTTTTCCCCAAAAAGAAAAACCCCTCGCCGTCAACAAAACTTTTTTCTTGCGCCCGAGGTCGATTCTTCGCGGCCGCGATTTTTTTCTGAATCCAATCAGCTTTTTCTTGAACCAACTTCTCGATATAACTCTGCGGCACCCGCTCAGGCACTCGCACAATCAAAACCGCCTCGGGAGTAATCTCGAGGCAGATACTGCGACGATTGGAGCGAATTATTTTCATGGTGTTACAAACCTAAACTTCTTCCCATTTTACTCCCTCTCTCCCAAAATGCCCACGCCGAGCTGTTTCATAAAAAACTGGTTTTTGTAAATCTAATCTGGCAATAATTCCCCGCGGAGTAAAATCAAACCCGGACAAATATTTTGATAAATCTTTTCCGTTCTCGTCCACCGCCGAAACCATAAGCGGCTCGGCCCGACCGATAGCGTAGGCGAGTGAGACCAGAACACGGTGAGCCAAACCTTTGGTCACCAAATACTTAGCCGCGTGACGAGCGGCATAAGCCGCCGAACGATCGACTTTGGTGGCATCTTTTCCGGAAAAAGCCCCACCACCGTGTGGAAAAACCCCACCGTAAGTATCGACCATAATTTTGCGACCAGTAAGTCCGGTATCAGCCTGAAATCCACCAAGCACAAAACGCCCGGATGGATTCACTAAAATCTCGGCGTGTTCAAGCGAAACTTTTCGCTCAATAAAAACCGGTTGAATAATTTTCTCTTGAACAACTTTTTTAATTTCTTCTTGAGAAACTTGATCGGAGTGTTGGCAACTGACGAGAACCGAAGTTATCTTCCCTTCACTAAAAACTACCTGAGCCTTTGCGTCCGGCCGGAGCCACTCAATCTCACCACTCTCCCGAGCCTCGGTCAAACGATCGGTAAGGCCACGAGACAAAACTTGCGCCAACGGCAAAAACTCCGGCGTCTCGTCTGTCGCGTAACCATACATAATCCCCTGGTCCCCGGCCCCGCCCGTGTCGACACCCATAGCAATGTCCGGCGACTGCTCGACAACATTAACCGTGATCTCGAGCAAATCAGAATATCCGGCTCGTCGATAAACCTCGGCCGCAATAGCCGCGTAATCAACTTGCGCCCGAGTAGTCACCTCGCCGCCAATGACAAGTTTTCCGTGTCCGCCAAAAGACTCCACGGCTACTCGACTTGTGGGATCTTGACGTAAGCATTCGTCGAGGATGGCGTCAGAAATCTGATCACAAATTTTATCCGGGTGCCCGGCAGTTACGGATTCGATAGTGTGGGTGGTGAGGGTGAACATATTGTAGGGGCTTGAGAGGTTGGAGAGGCTGGAAAGGCTTGAGAGGCTTGAGAGGCTTTGGTTCGGTTGTTTTAAAAAAACCTCTCAAGCCTTTCCGGACTTTCTCGCCTCTCTAGCCAAAATTAATTAAAAAAACACTCTTCCCAAACGGAAAGAGTAATTAACATTTTATCTTTCCCGTGAAGGGTGGAAATTAGCACCCTTCGACTTGCTCGGGGTTGCTGGCGGTTCACAGGGTCCATTCCCTCACCGCGCTCTTGATAATCTTAAGTTGTGAGGAAAGTGTATCATAAAAATAATTTTGACGGCAAGTGGATAAATCAACAAAAATGATTCTTCCTCCCTCATACACCTCGTATGGGGGAGGATAACCCACCTTCGCCGAGCTTCGGTGGGTCCCCCGTAGCCCGAGCGAAGGGGAGAGAGGGAGAGGACTGGACAAAAACCCGCCTTTCTGATATAAAAAGCTGTCGCAAAATCAACCCAAGCGACGAGGAGGAAAGACGATGAAATTCAAAACCCGCACCGGTTTCGTCACCGTGTTCGTCGGAAGCAAGTCGACCAGGGTCAGCATCCGCGATCCGCGTTTGGACGAAAACGGTTTCAGGGGCCGGCTGATCAACATCGAAGGATCAACCGCTTGCCTTCACATCTTCGACAGCTCTGGGAACATCAACTGCGCAGCTGCGAAGATCGGTCAGATCACGCATGGCACGAAGCCGCCGACTGATACCAAGCCGCGAATGCTGGTGTTCAAGAAGTTGAGTGCGAGGTTCCCAGACGGCAAGGTTGTGGTCATCGATCCCAACCACCCGCTCATCTTCGACCTTCTGCAGTTCACCGAGACCATCGAAGCCGCGGCCATCACCCTCCGCGCCGCCGTCAACGATGAGACGGCCAGCTGGTTCGGTCGAGTCTTTGTCATGCCGTTCGAACCGCCGGCCGAGACAGACACACCCGCCCCATCCGTGCCCGAACCGCCACCGTCTGAAGGTAGCGATCGAGACGAGTTCCTGAACAGACGGCTCGACACGCTCTACCTGTCTGCCCGCGCGGCCAACTGCCTGCAAAACGCCGGCATCGAAACGGTCGGCCAGCTCATCGAGAAAACCGAATGCGAGTTGCTCAAGTCCAAGAAATTCGGCCGCAAGTCGCTCAGCGAGATCAAGGAGGAACTCACCAAACTCGGTCTCTCACTGAAGCCAAGTCCCTCCGAACCCCTGATCTCCGGTCTCACCACCGACCAGATCAGGGCCCTGTACAAACGCGTCGACACACTCGAACTGTCCGCTCGCGCGGCCAACTGCCTGCATAACGCCGGCATCGAGTATATCTACCAGCTCGTCGAACGAACCGAGACCGAACTGTCCAAGACCAAGGGCCTCGGCAAGAAGTCACTCCGCGAGATCAAGGAGATCCTCGAAGAGCTCGGCCTTCAGCTCGGGATGAAACTCCCCAACCCTCTCCCCCCTGAACCTGAGCAGACCTAGTCGGCCAGCGTTCCTTCTGTCCTCGACTCTCACGAAAGTGGGGGTCGTTTTTTTTGGCCCTCTCCTTACCCTCCACCATAAACAAAATCTAAAGAGTTTATGAGGGAGGGAGAACTAACCGCATAACAAAATGGGGGAGGATTGTTGTGGGGGGGCGCGAATTTTATACCAGGAAACGAGCAGGAACTCAAGGCCAAAACCTTGACTCACCAAACAAAAAATGTTAAAAATCTGACGTTGTTCCTTCACCCTACGACTTCGGGAGTTCTCATGAAAATCTTCGCCCGCCCCCTCAAACTCACCCTCGACGGAATCGTTGAGTACGCCATCGACTGCCACGATCCGCGTCTACTGGAATACATCGACGACCCTCGCATCTTCATGTCCGGCGAAGGAATCGTACTGGTCATCGACAAGCAATTCATAGAATCGGCTGGTTCGACCATCAAGAAAATGCAGGCCACCCCAAAAAAACCAGAAAAACCGTGGATCATCACTGTAGACGATGTAGAAATCGTCGGCGAAGGTCTGGAGACACATCGCCTCAACAGTCTCCTCCACGACCTCTCCCGTCTCCTCGACACCACCGAAGAAATCCGTGCTGACCGACTTGTTCTCCACCTCCCCAACGAAGACCTCTTCGCCGCCTGGCTCGGACGGATGTACTTCCGACCCTACCACCCCGACCTCGTACCACCCGAGCCCGAAGTCCTGACCGAGAAACAGATTGAGAACCTCGGCAAACGTTGGGACTCACTCGGTCTCTCCGAACGCACCCTCGGAGTTCTCGAACACCTTGGCCACACGCACATCTGGCAGACCGCCGAGAAAACCGAAGCCGAGCTCATCAAGGAATATGCCCACAGGAAGGCTCTTCATGAAATCAAGGAGGCCTTGGCCGAGCTCAAACTTCACCTCGACATGACGATCCCTGACGAGATCAAGGACTTGTAAAAAAACATCTCCTCAAAAGATCTCTCTACCGTCTCTGACCTTCGTTTCAACGAAGGTTATTTTTTTAGCAAAAAAACGAATTCGCCTAATTCGACAAATTCGTAATTAGTATATTCGCCAAAATTCGTAATTCACGCTCTACCTACTCTTCTTCGTAACATTAAACCCCAAATACTTTCCAAACATCAACCGCGTCTGAGCATCGATCGCCGGTGCCGCGCCAAAAACCGTGAAAGTGATTGGCAGTAGCAACCACTGCAAAATCATCACAATCCAAACCGTAGCCTTAACCGTCTTCGGTCGTGGTGGCAAAACCGCGAGCGACAACAAAGCCGAGACAAAAACTCCGGCCATGGCTAAGCGCATAATCCACTCCAACGTAAACGGTGCGGCTTGAATCAAAGCTGATTGACTGCCGGTAGCTAGCCAGAGCGGCAAATAACCGAGCATAAAAATCAAAATCGGCGCCGTGGCCCAGGTGTACATGCCCTCCAAGTGATTCCAAAAATATTTGATTTTCAAATTCCGCGGCATGATTTTGTCGGCCCGAAAAGCCTCGACCATAACCGGAAAATGTTCTACCCCCCAAGCCCAACGGCGCTGTTGTTTGTACAAAGCCTTCAAGCTCTCCCAATAAGTCGCGCCAACCACCGTGTCCATGGAAACCGGTAAATACATTGGCACCACTCGATAGTCGCCATGATATTTTATAAAAGCTTGAAGAAAAATTCGCGAGTCTTCGGAAACAATATCTTTTTGCCAAAAACCGACATCGAGGAGCATTTTCCAAGGCATGGAATGCGAAGAAAAAGTCCACAACCGCTCGGGCCGAGCCAGCTCGGAGAGGAGCCAAAAAATTGTGCCAAAAGCGGCAATACGAACCGGAGCTCGGGAAGTCCAAATGTTGTTCGAGAACAAAACCACCGGTTGGTAAGAAGCGTGAGTGGAATTAGGAACAGTTGAATACAAAAAAGATAAACAAGCAAAATAAGAAACGTGCACCACGGTATCAATATCGAACGAAGAAACGATAATATCTTCGGCTTTGATTTCAGAAAATTCTTCGGCTAAAACTTTTTTAACTTGTTCGGCTGAATAATTTAAATTCGAGCCCTTGCCGGGAATTTCGTCGGGCAAATTTTTGGGGTGTTCGGTAACAATAATCTTTTTGAAAACCTTGCTGAACTCTTGAACTGCAACCGCGGCGTTTTTTTGAAAATGGGCATGATCACGTTCTTCGCCAGCTAAAACAATGATCATTTTTTCTTTAGAATACTTACTATCAGCAATCGACTGCAGAGTACCACGAATAATTTCCAGACTTTCTTTGTAGGTCGGCAAAAAAATCAAATGATGTAAACGTTGCCAGTCTTTTTGTTTTTCCAAATCAGCAAACCAATCCCGCTTCATCGCCACCTGATAATCGTGCCAGGCCATTAAAAGGAAGATGGCAAAATAAACGATTCGGAAAAACCAATACAAATCAAAAACGATAATAAAAATAATGACCACAATCGGCGCCACAAACGAAAAGAAAACCGCCAAAACCAAAGTCGTCCAGACTAGCAGGCCGGGAATAATTTCGTAAAGGCGGTTTTTACCGTAAGTGGACATAGATGGGGTGGGGCGAATTACAAATTTGCTACAAATTTGTAATTCGCCCCACCCCAAAAAAAACTATCACGATATAATATCTTTCTTCAACTTATCCAAAACCCGGGCGGCATGTTCGCGGCCGCCGAGGCCAAAGGCTAAACCGCCGGCTAGGGCCAGCATGGCTACCAGACCGGTAAATAAAACTCGAATTAATTCTTCGGCAATTTGCAGTTGAATTAGTGCGGCCATGAAAGCAAAGATAACAATGGCCCAACGTGCCAAACCGGCCAAGACATCGGCCGAGGCCAAACCAGCAGCTGCTACAGCCGACTTAACAATCTTATGAACAAAATTAGCCAGAACAGAACCAAAGAAAAGCATGATCACGGCAATAATAACATTAGGAATATACAGCACGATCTGCTTCAAATAATCAGTTACCTGATCCCAACCCAAAATATCTGTAGCCACGATTAAAGCCACGACAATCAAAAACCATTTAACAATCCAACCTAACAATTGGCCGATGCTAAGATGAAAACCATACTTTTCTAAAGTCTGGGGCACTTCAAACTTTTTGGCCAAGTCGTCGACTCTTAAAAGTTTGATTATTTTAATAATGACCTTTTGTAAAACCACAGCCATAATCAAGCCAATAATAAAAACAAACAAGGCACCGAAAAGTTGTGGCAGAAAAGCTAACAAGCTTTTCCAGAGTTCCAAGAAAGAATCTTGGAGAAAAAAGAAATTGTTCATATTTTTTTTGGATAAAAAATGTAAAAGTGTAAATTAACCAGGCGGTTGTCGGGTAAAAATTGTAAAAGCGTAAAAGCTGTAAATTTACACTTTTATAATTTTTACTCATCTCTACTTCTTAACCGTAATATTCGGTGGCCGATCGTAAACGGGGCTGACAAATTTGTTAGGTGATAAATCTATCCAAGCCTGAGCTTTTTTTTTGATCAAGGCTTCCCCGTTCTGGCGGTCGGGGTTTTCGATTCCGATTATTGGGAGATTTTTGGCAAAAGATAGACTGTTGGCAATGGTGACAGTTAGTCTTGAAGCCGTGAAAGAACCTGGGCCGGAAACGACGATTATTTTTGTTAGATCGTCGGCGGAAATTTTTTGTTCGTCTAAAAATTCGGAAACCGTGGCCAGGTATTTTTCTGGTGGAACTTCGACTTTTTTAAAAGAAAGCAGTTGGCCTTGAACATCTATCAAGCCAACTTCCAAAAAATTAATGTCTTGAGCCGATAAAAAAAGCAGCATGTTTATTTTTCGGTAACTTCGGCAACCGGTTGGGCTGTGACCTGAAGCTTATCGACCATAACAACTTTCTCGCCTTCCAAAATCGCAAAAAGAAAACGGTCGGTAATTTGCCGACGATAATTAAATTCGTCTTTGGGCATTAAGGTATAGTTAATCTCGTAGCCCAGTTCGACCTCAAATTCACTGACAATTTTCTGCAAGGCTTTTTGATCAATGGAACCAACAATCAAAATATCGGTTTGGACTTCTTTACTATCCACAAACCGACCGGTAAAAATTAGTAGATCGACATCGCCGCGCGATTGGATTTCTTGAACAAGACTTTGTTTCAAGAGGATCTGAATTTTTCGAAAAAGATTTCTTAAGTCATGAAACAAAAGAAAATTCGTGTTGGCCACATAAAACTTTTTTCGATCCGACAAGGCTTTCTTGACACCAGTGTCTTTGGCAGTATTTTCAACAACCAAACCAAGTTCAATTAAATTTTGAAGCTCACGACGCACCGAATTTAACTGGGCATCAATTTTACGAGTCAGCTCGCGGACAAAAAAGGACTGTTCGGGATTTTCCAAAAACAAACCGAGCAGACGAGCGCGGGTCTTTGAACCAAACAACTGTTCAATGCGAAAACTTGATTTAGTCATAGGTTTCTTAATCCTCCAGGGTTGGGTAAAAAATTTATTGCTATTGTTCGTTCCTAAGGTATAATATACATGAAAACTCTCAAAAATGGCAATCCTAAAAAATATGGAAGAAGAAATTTTACTCCTAAAAACCGCTGTAGCCGAAGAAAACCGCGAAAACGGCCGCAAAACCGCAACGGCCTTTACCTGGCCTGTGGAAAACCGCAATGGCTTTGTTTTTGGGGTTCTAGAAGCTGAAAGTCGTTCACCTTTTGCCCAAACCGTCATGGAAATCGTGCGTGACCGCTTGGCTCGGCTAGCGGCCACGGCTCAAGAAGGCACCAGTATTCCCCGCCGTTTTGAACAAACCCTCGAAGCCATTAACGAAGAAATCGTTAATCGAGCCATGGAAATGGAAACCTTTCCGCCTGAACACCTAAATGCCGTAATCGGTTTGGCTGTGGATAAAACCATGTATGTTTCTGGTTCCGGCGAACTGGCGGCAATTTTTCTTCACAAACTACCCGAGGGCCGTTATCAAGTTTTTAATCTGGCGCGCAGTATTCAAACCGAACAAGCCGGGGCCAGTTGGCAAAAAACTTTTGCTGTGGTTTTGGACGGTGATTTAAAACCTGGTGATATTTTCTGTCTTTGTAATTTTGACCTACAACAAGAAATGCCACCCGAAGAACTTCATTCACTTTTGGCCACCCTGCCACCGCAAAGCGCTGTGGTAAAATTACGCCAATATTTTCCTTTAGAGGTTGAATTCTCATTGTTCGTTTTAAAAGTTATCTCCAGCGAAGATGAAAAATCAAAAGTTTCAGCCCCAGCTTCCATAAAACAACTTCAAGCTTCTCGCGAACAAACCAAACGGGTTTTATCAGATCAAAAACCAACCTTTTTAAAAACCTTATTCTTTTGGATTTTAGGATTTTTAAAAGATCAGCGCGGTCTGTGGCGGCTAGCAAAAAGTTTGGTAAGAATTTTAATCAGCGTTGTTACCATCGTGTTATTAATGGTTCGCGACTTAATCCGCTGGGTTTTTCGTTTATCTCGTCGTCTGGCTTCGTCTGAAAGAAAAGAGGTTTTTAGCGAGGCCCGCTCACACTTTGAAACTAGCCGACTTTTTGTTAGCAAAAAAATGAACCGCTTACCAAAAACCAGTAAATACTTAATTCTGGCCGCTCTTATCATGGTATTAATCATCACTTTCAGTGTCTTGGCTATCTCCCACGGCCGGCAAGCCAGCGAAGAACGCGCGGCCTTTGAAGCGGCCGTAACTCGGGTTGAGTCCTTACAAGACGCCGTCGAAAGCGCTTTGATTTACAAAGACGAAAACAAAGCCAAGTCCTTGCTTAAAGAAGCAGAAGATTCTTTAAATAGCATTGTTACCGAAGATAAAGCTAATTTAGAAAGAATTCAAAAAATTAAAAATGAAATTCTTCAAGTTGCCAATAACCTGAAAAAAATCAGCGAACTCCAAAACCCCGAAGTTTTAGCCGAAGCTTCGGCTCTACCAGAACAACCCACCCTCTCATCCCTAATTTGGGGCGGCGAAAAAATCTACACTTTTGGTAGCAACAAAACTGTTTACTTGGTTAATGAGTCAGACAAAACTTTAGAATCTTTTGCCAGCGACGAAACTTTGGGTTCGGCCACCGAAGCCTCAGTTGGCGAAGGTTTTACGGCTTGGCTAGACGATTCTCCAACCTTAAATTTATTGGATCTTCAGACCAAAAACCTGGCTACTCATGTTAGTTCGCCTTCGGATGAACGTTGGGTTGATCTCTATGTTTATGGCGACCGTTTGTATGTCTTGGCTCCGGGCTCGGGTTTGGCCTCGCAGGTCTATCGTTTGTCTTTGTCCGGCCTGAGTGTTGGCACGCCCGCGGCTTGGATCAAATCGCCAATCTCCGAACTTTCCGACACGGTTTCTTTGGCTGTTGATGGCACGGTTTTCATTCTCCGTGCCAACGGAAAAATTCTACGCTTTGTCGGTGGCCGCGACGTCGCTTGGACCCAAGGCATAGTCGAACCAGCCATCACCTCGGCCTCGGACATCTGGACCTCGGCCGAAAGTTCTTATGTCTACCTTCTCGACCCGGCCGGTCAACGACTGGTGGTTTACGAAAAAGAATCTGGCACACTAAAAGTCCAATACCACAGCTCAAGTTTTACCAGCTTAACCGACTTCGCGGTTAATGAAACCAATAAAACAATCTACCTCCTTGGCGACAGCAGGGTTTATAAAATCGAAGCCACTCATTTAAAATAATACTCCCC
Source organism: Candidatus Uhrbacteria bacterium (assembly GCA_003511125.1). GTDB lineage: Bacteria > Patescibacteriota > Patescibacteriia > UBA9934 > GWF2-40-263 > UBA12403. Next base: position 3,087 of record DOJV01000016.1, on the reverse strand, counting down.
GTCTCACCCACCCCGTCATCTTGAGCGCCACGCGCCGCACCCGCCATAGCTCGCGCCGCGAGCGACGGCGGGAAGAATCTAATTCGTGACAAGATTTAGACCCTTCGCGCACCGCTCAGGATGACGGTGAGAAAAAAATAACAAAAAAACCATCGACTGAAACCGATGGTTTTTTGATTTTTAAATACAAACTACTTCTTCAACAATAGAATCAAACCGACTATGAAACCTGGCACCAAAGCCACCATACTAAACAAACCGACAACACCTAAAATCGTCTTAATCGTATTTCCGACCATGGTCGAATCAAAGCCAGAAGCGACCAAAACAAAACTAAAAATAGCATAACCCACAAGAGCTACCATCAACAAAATAAACGGCCCGATAAGACAAATCACACCCCAAGTCTTTTTGTTCATAAAGTTATTTTAATAATTAACAATAAAATTATAACACCTTTAAAAAAAGGCCACCAGCTTTAGCCAGTGGCCTTCTCTAGAAATTTACGTTTTTTACAAAGCCTCACCACGAGGCCGATTTTACACTTACTTCAACTCAGCTTTTCCACCAGCTTCTTCGATTTTCTTTTTCATTTCTTCGGCTGAAGCTTTGTCCAAACCTTCTTTGACAGTCTTTGGAGCGCCATCGACCAAATCTTTGGCTTCCTTTAGACCAAGACCGGTAACTTCACGGACAACTTTGATAACACCAATTTTGTTGTCACCAGCGGCTAGAAGTTCGACATTAAAAGAGGACTTTTCTTCGGCGGCTTCGGCAGCGGCCGGGGCGGCCATCATCATGGCTGGGGCGGCAGCGGAAACTCCGAACTTTTCTTCGAGAACTTTAACGAGTTCGGCAAGATCCAAAACGGACATTTTTTCGATTTCTTCGACTAGGGCCTTAAACTTAGCAGGCACCTCGACAATTTTTTCGTCAGACATAGGATAAGGGGTCTTGGGGGTCGAATTACAAATCTGCTACTAATCTACAAATTTACGAATTGACTACAAATTTGTATAGAATAAACAGTTCGTAAAATATTTGTAGATTTGTAATTCGACCCCCGAGATAAAAATTATTTAATTAAACTTTCTTTTCTTGAACCGCCTTCAAGACTGTTACCAGTCCGCGAAGATTACCGGACAAGACATTGACAAATCCGGAAACCGGAGCATTGAGGGAACCAACGAGTTGGGCCAAGAGTTGAGTCTTGCTAGGCAAGGCCGCAAGTTTGGCGACTTCGTCAGCCGCAACCATGTTACCCTCGAGCACGCCGCCCAAGATTTTTACAAACTCTCTTTCTTTGGCCAGACCGGACAATAATTTGGCGGCCGAGACTTCATCGTTATAGGCAAAGGCTGAAAGTAAACTGCCCTCGAAAGTGCTGGGATCAATAGCCTCGAGGCCAGCTTCTTTGGCGGCAAGTTTAAGTAGAGTTTTTTTGGTGACCAGGATATCGACACCAGCCTCGCGGCCTTTGATGCGCAGATTATCCGCGTCTTTCATGGTAAAACCGGAAATCGAGGCAAAAGCCGCCGCCTTCATGCGACGAATTTTGTCAGCGAGTTCGGCTACCGCTTCTTGTTTTTGTACGCGTGTTTTTGCCATATCAATTGGAAATTACAAATTCCAAGCTCTAAATTCCAAATTGGAAAATATTAGTTTGGAAATTGTTAAAAAAATCGACCTTTTACGAACTTGGAATCGAGATTTAAAAAATCCACGACAATTGCCGTAGAAAATCGATTACCTGGCTTATAAACCAGATATTTTGCCTCGACGAGACTTATAGCATCTCGCCGAAGCTCTCCAAGAGCGAAGGCGGACACGACTCGTTTTCTACGGCTATTTAGTTCAAAAATAGTATAAAACAAATAAAAAAAGGCGTCAAGAGGCGACGCCGAAGGACGAAAAGAACAATGGATGAAATGAGACAAACTAACCGATCTCCTTGATATGCAAGACGGCGTCTGGCATCTTCTGCCACATGTCAGCCACCTCACGGCCACGAGCGACAAAACCGGTATTGGTTGGAAACTTCTTCTGGTTAGTAGTTCTGTTTGGGCCGTCGACCCAGCGGATAAAATAACCAGTAATGACAGCTTCCCCGAGTATAGAGCCACGAAGGATGGTCAAATCTTTGATTTTTACAACAAAAGCCACGAGAAACTCCTGTGGTTCGAATCTTACTTCGAGTTTTTCATTAGAATCAAAAAAAGTCAAGCTTTAGACCTTGACACTTCGGACAAAACACCGTTCCTCGCCCGGCAATTTTTTCTTTTTTCAAAATGGTTTTACAGCGCCGACAAGGCTGCTCTTCCCGTCCGTAAACTTTGAGCTGTTTTTCGAACTCGCCCTGTTCACCAAAAGCATCGACATAAGCATCGGCCGAGGTTCCGCGGGCGGCCAGTGATTTTTTCAAGACACCGACAAGACCGCGATGCAAAAGCTTCATCTGACCATCAGAAATTTTTTCGATTGGAATTTTTGGATTGATCTTCGCAAACCACAAACCTTCGCTGGCATAAATATTTCCAATGCCGGCAATACAAGTCTGATCGAGAAGATGTGGTTTGATTTTCTTTTTTGGAGCCGAGCGTAAACACATGGCCATTTTGTTCCAAGTAAAACTTTTATCGAGTGGCTCGGGGCCGTAGTTTTGTTTGTCGAGATATTTTTTAAGTCCGGCTTCGTCGACTAGTTTAAGAAACCCAAATTTTCGAACATCATTCCAGTGCAGTTCTTTGCCGTCAGAAAGCTTGAAGACAACGTGAGTATGCTTCCCCACCTCTTCAACCTCCCTTAACCCACCTTTACCACTCTTAACCACAAACCTCCCTGACATTTTCAAATGCGCAATTATCGAAAACCCGCCCGACAATCTAAAAATCAAAAGCTTGGCTTGACGATCAACACCGAGAAACTTTTTACCCTTAAGAATCTGAACAATTTTTTTCGCCGGCAAATTTAAACGACCAGAAAAATTCACAACAACATCTTTAATCGTCGCACCCTTAATTGCCGCCTCTAGTTGACGACGAATGGTTTCGACTTCGGGGAGTTCGGGCATATAAGACAAGCCGTCAT
>DOJV01000039.1 GCA_003511125.1 Candidatus Uhrbacteria bacterium | reverse complement strand
ACTATTCTTAACTATTTCAATCATCGCAGCACTAATGCTTCGGCCGAGTCATTCAACGCCAAACTTAAAGGCTTCCGAGCTTTAGTCCGAGGAGTTAGAGACGTGAAATTCTTTCTGTTTCGGGTTGGGAAAATTTATGGAAATATTGGTTAAATTGCGTATGATCCGAGGTTATCGAGCGTCCGGAGATAGCCGAATACTCTCGGCTCAACTCCTGCTGTAAGCGGAAAGGCCTAAACCCCAAAGGTTGCGGCAAAATCGAAGACTGGGAATGGGTGGCGGGCCCGGCTGGTTGTTCGAATAGCTACGCCATCGAAGTAACCACCGATCCCGACTCCGCAAAAAAAACCGCCGTTCTGCCCACCGACATGTTCTACAACCCTCGAGCCGCCGCTGGCGTCTTCTAAGTTCCTTCTCTCTAGCACCTGAACCACAGGTGTTTTTTTATTCAATCAGACAATTAGTAAAAGACAAAACCCCGTCTTTCTGTTAAACTAAACACAAATTAAAATCTGCCAATATGTCTAACGAATATCCTGATTCTCCGCTTCCGCCGTGGTTGAGGCCAAAAGAAATCAAAAACCCCGCAGAATTTTTGTGTACCCCGGAAATTTTGGAACGAGCCCAAAAAATCGGAGTTTCCGAACCTGAGAAGGTTTTGAAGGCCTTAATAAACACTCTGACCGCAAGGCCACAGAGGTTTGAACAACCAAAGCCACAGTACGCTAAGAATATTGACGATCTGATTAAAACTCTCGAAGAATATTTACAACAAATTTCTTTCGGTCAAGTGAATTATTATTTTGGAGCCTTCCAAAATATTTCCCTGATGATAACCATTGTCTTACCCCAGCTGTCTAAAAAGCCGGAATTTAGAAAATTTCTTTCTGATTTTTTCGATGTCTATAATCAGAAAAAAGGTCGTGATAAAATCGGCCGTATGCTTGGTCGGGAGTTTGGTTTGCATTTTAAAGAATTCGAGCCTCTTATTGAAACCGAAACTGCCGAATATTTACGTCAAGAACTTTTGGAAGAATTTCCGTTAGGAATTGTCCCCGCGCTCGATGAAGCGGAAATCAACGATAAGACTCAAGAAAAATTCAGGCTCGACGAAGCCGCAGAAATAGAAAATACCGAGTTAATTTCTTCGCCTTATGGTTTAAGTTTATCCGAAAAATTTATAGATGTTTTGACGCCAGGAGTCTGCCCTTGGACCGAAGTTTATTACAGCGATGGTCTGGCGAAAAACGATGCTCCGATTTTGTCTTTTAACGGGAAGATTTTTGGAATTCAAGATCCCGCCACCGGCACGGTTTTAATCGTCCGTTCAATGAAGCAAGCCGGCCGAACGGTTTTACTGCGAGGCGGTATTTACGATTTAACCATAGCCAAAGACGATCCAAACGATTATTCCCCGGACGCTTCCGGAAAAATCGATTTTGGCCAAGCGTCGATTTTACGTTTTATTCCGTTAAGGCTTTGGGTAGACAATCAGCTCGAACCGAGTAGCGGCGTTCCACTGAAGCATGATTCTTTAGAAGAAATTATCAGGAAGGTTTTGGAAAAAAACTAAAGTTTTTTTCGGACGACTCAGAGTTGTGAGTTGTTTTTTTATTCAAGTATAAAAAACGCCGCCCGGAGTAAACCAGGTGGCTAACGCGAGGCGGAGCCTCGTTACAGAGTCGGCATGGCGCGCCAGGGGTAGCACTCGCTGCCGACACACCTGAAGACAACCGGGAAGAAGGCGTGATTTTCGTCCGGATGTTTGCGGAAGAACTCGACGGCCTCCGCGATTGGAGAGCCGGGTTCGGCCGAACGGAAGGCCACTGTGTCATCCATGAGACTCCGATGGAAATGGATGAAGCCCATGACCTCGGAAGAATCAATTTTTTCGAGATTATCGACCGCGGTCTTCACAGCCACGCCCTGTCCACCCTCTTGAAACCGGCCGGCTATTTCCAGATGTCCTGCCCCGAAGGCCGAGAGACGCGAAGCGATGGCGTGCGGAACCTCATCGATCTCGATGATGACGATCGGGGTTTGTCCGTACATTCCGACCCACTCGGAAGAGACATCTTCAAGCGCCCGCTTGATCACCTCGGCGGCATCAGGCTCGATGATTCGATGAATGATACTCATTGTTAGAATACTCCTTCTTTCCAGGAAGCGGAAAGCTTAATATAATAGATGGTTTTGATGATTTTGTCAAAGGCCTGTCGTCGTTCAGCAATAATGTCACAGTCTAGCGTTCAGCAAAGATGTCACATTTAGGCCTTTAGAATAATGGGTTAGAGAGTAATTGAGCGCCTGAATTTAGCTTCAAAACAGCTTCTATAATGGCCAGAATGCTCGTTGCCCGTGTTTCTGGCTCATAGTTGCCTTTACTGCCTATATGACACGTTTGCTGAACGCCAATATGTGACATCTTTGCTGGTTGACAACAAGGCCTCCTACATTCTTGAACTTTTTTCAAAAACCCTTTATACTATCCGCACCTTTTCAAACGGGGTGGCTCTCGTGGCAAGCAAAAGTTGGTTCGGGCTCACTGTTGTCATGGTAGTTGTTGTGATTTTTTATGTCTGCGTTCTTAATCGAAATATCCCGCAAATCGGTTTTGAAAACGCACCAGCAGAATTCAACGACAACAAAAACGGAGAAAAATTTGACACGGCGTATTTGCCGGCCGTCTCATCGCCAGAATTTTTTGAAGACGTTAATGGAGATGACACTGGTTATGATTCGTCTCAAGATGCCGCCAGAGCGGCAACGAATTACCTACGTGTTGTCAAAATGTGTCTGCTTTTAGGTAGTGACGGAACCGACCTAGTGGGCTGTCTGGAAAAACCAGACTTCTCGTCAATGAATGATGACGAGTGGATAACCATTTTGAACGAATGGATCAGGATGCGTTATTGTGAAGTGGAAAAACGCTGCGTGGAAAACCAGACGTGTCTTCAAGGTTTTCAAATCACCGACTGATCCTGTTTCGCCAGACCGGCCTTCCCGGTCTTTTTTCTTGACTTTTTTATTTTGGCACTCTATACTTAGGAGTGCTAATTGGGAATGTCAAATTATGAAATGTCTAATTTCTAATTAAGGAAAATGTTAAAAAAAACAAAAACCACCATTAGAAATTAAAAATTAGACATTTAACATTCCACCCCCCCACCCTATGTTACCCAACAACTTCACCCACAAATCCCAAGAAGCTCTACAACACGCTCACAACATTGCTCTCGACAACGGTCAGCCGGCTTTGGAGCCGGTACATTTGTTGGCCGCGTTGGTTGGCCAAGACGAGGGCGCGGTTCGAGCCATCTTGGATAAACTTTTGCCAGATCAAGGCGCCTTGCGTGCCAAGATCGATCAAATTCTTGATGCCCTGCCCCGCTCTGGCGATATTATGAGCGGCGGTATTGGTCAGATTATGCTCTCGCCGGGCATGGCCGCGGTTTTGAGCGAGTCCGGTAAACGAGCCAAGTCTTTTAAAGATGATTTTATTTCCACCGAACATTTGTTCTTGGCACTTTTGGCCGACAAGCCGGTAGGAAAATTGCTCGGCACGTTTGAGGTTAACGAAGAAAAAGTCATGAGTGTTTTGAAAGACATTCGTGGCACCCAGCGCGTCGATTCTCCGGAACCAGAATCCCGATATCAAGCTCTAGAAAAATACAGTCGCAATTTGACCGAAGTCGCGCGCGCCGGAAAACTCGATCCGGTTATTGGTCGTGATGCCGAAATCCGCCGAGTTATGCAAGTTTTGCTTCGTCGCACTAAAAATAATCCGGTTTTGATTGGTGAGGCTGGTGTTGGTAAGACAGCGATTGTCGAAGGCCTCGCCCAACGCATTGTTGCTGGCGACGTGCCGGAGCTTTTGCGCGAAAAAGAAATCGTCTCGCTCGATCTTGGCGCCATGGTGGCCGGAACAAAATATCGTGGCGAGTTCGAAGATCGTTTGAAAGCGGTTTTGAAAGAAGTCGAGGAGTCGAACAGCAAAATGATTTTGTTTATCGACGAACTCCACACACTTATGGGTGCCGGAACCTCCGAAGGTTCGCCACTCGATGCCAGCAACATGTTAAAGCCAGCTCTGGCCCGCGGAGCTCTCCGAACCATCGGCGCCACCACTATTAAAGAATATCAAAAACACGTCGAAAAAGATCAAGCCTTCGAGCGTCGTTTCCAGCCGGTTTTGGTCGAAGAACCTTCCGTCGAGGACACCGTTGCCATTCTTCGCGGCATCAAAGAAAAATACGAAATCCACCACGGTATCCGCATCAGCGATCCGGCAATTATTGCCGCCGCCGAACTCTCTAGCCGTTACATTGCCGATCGTTTTCTTCCGGACAAAGCCATTGATTTAATGGACGAAGCCTCCTCGGCCTTGCGTATGGAAATTGATTCCATGCCCGAGGAGTTAGACATGTTGAAACGCGATTTGATGCGTCTTGAAATTGAACGCAAGGCTTTAGAAAAAGAAGAAGACAAAAATTCTAAAACTCGCCTTAAAGAAATTGAAAAACAAATTGCCGACTTGCGCGAAAAAACCGACGCCTTAGAAGGCCGCTGGAAAAACGAAAAAGAAAAGATCGCCGAGATTCATGTTGTTAAAAGTCACATGGAATCTTTAAGAGCCGAGGCCGAGCAAGCCGAACGCAAAGGCGACTTAGAAAAAGTCGCCGAAATTCGTTACGGCCAAATTCCACTCGAAGAAAACAAACTCAAGGCCGTTGAAAAAGACCTGTCCTCAATGCAACGCGATCGCGGTATTTTGAAAGAAGTTATTTCCGAAGAAGATATTGCCGCCGTGGTTTCGCGCTGGACACATATTCCGGTGGCCAAAATGCTCGAGTCAGAACTTAAAAAATTAGCGCGCATGGAAGACGAACTTTCCAAGCGCGTAGTCGGGCAAAAAGAAGCTATCATCGCGGTCTCGAACGCTCTGCGCCGTTCCCGAGCCGGAATTGGCGAAGAAAATCGCCCAATCGGTTCGTTTATTTTTCTCGGCCCGACCGGTGTTGGAAAAACCGAATTGGCCCGCTCACTCGCCGAGTTTATGTTTAACGACGAGTCGGCTTTGATTCGTCTCGATATGTCCGAATACATGGAAAAACACGCCGTCTCGAAAATGATCGGTTCCCCACCCGGCTATGTTGGTTACGAAGAAGGCGGCCAGTTAACCGAAATTATTCGTCGCCGACCCTACTCGGTTGTCTTGTTCGACGAAATCGAAAAAGCTCATCCCGACACTTTCAACATGTTACTTCAAATTCTCGATGACGGTCATTTGACTGATGCCAAGGGTCGAAAAGTCAACTTCAAAAACACCGTCATTATTATGACCAGTAACGTCGGCTCGGATATTTTACAAAACACCGGCCACGAACTTGGCTCAATCGGTTTTGCCGACGAAAATGACGGCCAGAATCGCGAAGAAGCCGAGGTCCGCGAGCGCATCCAAACTCTTCTAAAAGAACAATTTCGTCCAGAGTTCTTAAACCGTGTCGACGAAATTATCATGTTCCATGCGCTCTCTGAATCGGACATCGGCGAAATCGTCGAACTCCAAATTGAACGCGTGGCTCATCGCTTAAAACGCGACAAAGACATTTCGCTCACTGTCTCGGCCCCGGCCAAAAAACTTTTGGCCGAAAAAGGTTTTGATCCGGCATTCGGAGCACGTCCGTTAAAGCGCGTTATTCAAAATTTGATTTTGAATCCGTTGGCTATGAGAATTGTTCAAGGTGAGATTAAAGAGGGACAGAAGATTACGATCGGGGCGAGTGATGGGGAGATTGTAATTAAGTAAAATTTAAAAAAAATGGTTCTTAGAAGAAAGTTATGGGTAAAGATCCAGTTTGCCACAATGGAACAGAATCGCTATACGGTAGTTTTGGAAACTTCTGAAACCTCTGGCGTCTGATTTGATTGATTGGATTTTGGAATTAAGACCTTCAGTGGCGGCATTGGTTATGTGGTGCTTTAAGTAAGCAAAAATGCCGACTATATGACGTTTCAGTGTC
>DOJV01000050.1 GCA_003511125.1 Candidatus Uhrbacteria bacterium | reverse complement strand
TACCGGCTCTGCCGGTAGAGGATCATTGGAAAAAAGAAATAAAAAAAGTCCGCTCGGTTTAAGAGCGGAAAGGAATTCGGGGGTGCCCGGGCATAGCCGCGAGGCAGGAGGTAGGCGATTTCTTGAAGGTCTCGGCGATTTGGGTCCCGATGAAGGCGAAGTCGACTTCCTCGAAGGTCGAGATCGGTTTTTGTCAGCCTTGTTGGCAGACGGTGTCGGGACAAGCCTGGACGCTTGCTGAAGACCGTTCCTCCTCGCGTGAAGTAGGGAAGAGATTGCTGTACCAGGAGTTGTAGAGAAAAAAGGAACAAAGCTACGAATAAACAAAATAAAAAATTCATTTTACCTCGTTTGGTGCTAGATCGTGCGAATAAGTTACTAATTCTTAGTTTTTTTGTCAATATTTTTATGAAACGCCGCACTAAAACCACTTTCACTTGGCTGATCATTTGGGCTATCATACTTACCTCAATCGCTGGCCTGTCTTTTTTTTATTTTGATTTCTCGCCTTTGATTTTATTTCTCGCTACTGTCAATCTTGCCGCCTTCCTTCTTTTCGGTTGGGACAAAATTGCCGCCGGTCAGGGGATTGATCGGGTGCCGGAATTGGTTTTGTATTTTTCTGTGGTTTGCGGTGGTGGTATCGGCGCCTTGCTGGGAATGAATGTTTTTCGGCACAAGACTCGGAAGAGTTCATTTCAATTTGTAGTCGCAGCGATTTTTTTGGTACAATTGGCTTTGATAGCTTTTTTGATTTCAAAAGAAGTTTGTTGCCAGTCTTTTGTTTTTTTTAAGCTCTAAGTTTAGTTTTAGGTTTTATGGTTACAGTCTCGGTTTCCGAATTTTTGCCGTTCGGCGGAAATATTGCCTGCAAGGCTAGCATATGTCACCCGGTTAATGTCGGTGGTTATACTTTGGTCGGTTTATTAATTGCCCTGCTGATTTTTGTTGTATTCTTTTTTCAAAAAAAAATAAGTTTAAAAAAATATCTAATCAGCCAAATAATTTTATTTTTAATTTTTTCCAGCACCTTTTTTTCCACCGGGGCAATTTTTGGCTGTTGTGGCGACCCAGCACCTAAAAGAATTATTAATGAAATCTGGTCTATTTTTCCCGATAACTTTTTTCCGATTTTTTTTGGGCGACTTGTGTGGTTGGTGGATTTTTTAGATATACTTGATGTAATAAAATAATCTTATGTCTTTTCGATTGAAAAATTTTGTTTTGTACCATTCTATTCCATTGGTAGTTTTTTTGATTTTAGTCGAAGCGGCGGTTTCCTCGGGCTTTTTTCTTTTGAAGATGCCAAAGGAAGTTTTTACTTTTTTGGTTTTTTTCTGGTTTTTTCAGATTCCTTTGTTTCTAATCATTTTTTTGGGAATCCCGGTTGTTTTAATCAATTCCAGATTTTCAAAAAAAATATCTGAAAAGTCTAAAACCTAGGTTTTCCACTTGTTCTCTTGTGTAAAATCGACATTTGTCATAAGATAATGCCGATTTTAATTTTATCTTTTAGACCTCTAATTTTAAAGAATTATGCAAACATGGAAGCGGAAAAATTCATCCGGATCTGGTCGAACCAAGAAAAAGTGGGTCGTCCCGGCCTTGACTGCCTTTTTCCTAATTTTTACTTTAGTGGCCGGAGCTTTTGATTTTCCAAACTATTGGAATCAAAGTTTGGCCTGGGCCGGAAATTTAACCGGTCTAAACACTTCGGTTTTGGAAATCAAAGACGTCCCTTATCGTTTGGGTTTAGATCTTCAAGGCGGCACCCATCTTATTTACGAAGCCGACATGGCCAATATAAATAATGATGATCAAGAAGCGGCTCTTGAAGGTGTGCGCGATGTTATCGAACGTCGAGTAAACTCCTTTGGGGTTTCTGAACCAACCGTTACCACTTCGCACGATAATCGCATTATTGTCGACTTGGCCGGAGTTTTAGATGTTTCCGAAGCTATCAAACAGATTGGCGAAACTCCAATTCTTGAGTTTAAAGAAGAAAATACCGAAGTCGGCCGAGCCGCCACTGCCGAAGAACAACAGATTATCGACACAGCCAACGCTTCAGAGCGTCAGCGAGCCGACGATATTTTGTTACGGGCTAAAAACAACGAGGACTGGGAGGCATTAAAAACAGAATTTAACGGTCAAGATCTTGGTTGGATTACCGCTAAAAATGAAACTCTTGGTTATTTGGTTCAAGAAACCCTGAATTTATGGACTAAGGAAGGATCTTTTGCCTATAAAGTTATTGAAAACGAAGAGGGTTTAAACATTGTTCGATATGTTGAAAAGAAAGATTCCAAGCGTATGGAGCTTTCACATATTTTGATTTGTTTTGAAGGCAAACTTCGTTGTACCGATCCAATTTCAGCCATCGAAGCCAATGTTCAACTAACAAATTTATTGGCTGATTTGACGGCTGAAAATTTTGTTCAAAAAGCTCAGGCTTATTCAACTGATCCTGGTTCCAAAGAATCTGGTGGTTATTTGGGTTGGATCGAACCGGGTCAAACCGTGCCGGCTTTCGAGTTGGCGGCTTATAATCTGCCGGTCAATGGAATTTCTGAAGTCGTCGAAACCGAATTCGGCTATCATGTTATTTACAAAAAAGCCGAAGAATTTGTTCCGGCTTATAATCTTGAAAGAGTTCTTGTTCCTTTAACGACTTTGAATGACATTGCTCAAGTCGATGAACAGTGGAAAAATACCAACTTAACCGGTCAGCAATTAAAAACCGCTCGTGTCGAGTTTGATCAAAACACCGGCTCGCCTCACGTATCCTTGTTGTTTAATAGCGAAGGCGCTGATTTGTTTGGACAAATCACCAGTCGAAACGTTGGTCTCCGTGTGGCAATTTTTCTAGACGGTTTGCCAATTTCCGTACCCACTGTTCAAGATGCCATTTACGGTGGTCAGGCAATTATTACCGGTAATTTTACTTTGGATGAAGCTAAAATGTTGGCTCAACGTTTAAACGCCGGCGCCTTGCCTGTACCGATTCATTTGATTTCCCAGCAAACTGTTGGCCCAATTTTGGGTAAGATTTCACTTGAAAAGAGTATTTTTGCCGCTTTGATCGGATTTGCTTTGGTTGGTTTGTTTATGGTGGGTATTTATCGTCTGCCCGGTATTATTGCTATTTTAGCCTTGGCCCTTTATGCGGTTTTAAACCTGGCGGCTTATCGGATTTTTGGGGTTACTATTTCACTTTCCGGTATTGCCGGTTTGGTTCTTTCGGTTGGTATGGCAGTTGACGCCAATGTGCTGATTTTTGAACGAACCAAAGAAGAACTGCGTGCCGGTCGTGATCTGCGTTCGGCCATTGACGAGGGTTTTAAACGTGCCTGGCCGGCCATTCGCGACGGAAATGTTACCACTTTAATCGCCGCAATCGTGTTGTATGGTTTTAGTTCCAGTTTTGTTAAGGGTTTTGCTTTAACCTTGTCGATTGGTATCCTTTTTTCCATGTTTACGGCCATTGCCGTGACCAGAACCTATCTTTTATCAGCTCAAAGAATCACCTGGTTGCACAAAACCTGGATGTATTTTACTGGCGTAAAAGAAATTAAGTAAAAAGATTTATGAAATTTTCAATTGTTAAACATCGTCGTGTCTGGTATTCAATTTCGACTTTATTGGTGGGGTTGAGTATTGCGGCCATTACGGTCTTTGGTTTTAACTTCGGAATCGATTTTACCGGCGGTAGTCTTATGGAAGTAGGTTCAGAAGCCGGATTGAGTTTAGACAACATTCGCTCCTCATTGTCTGATATTGGTTACACTCATGCCGTGGTTCAGCCCAGCGGTGACAGTAATTTTTTGATTCGTTTGGAGTCTCTGGACGAAGAAGCTCACCAAACAGTGTTGTCTGTTCTCAGGCAAAACGACGAAAATCTACAAGAATTGAGATTTGATTCTTTTGGCCCTTCGATCGGTTCAGAGTTACGCCGCAAAACCATTACCGGCGTAATCATTGTTTTGATTTTAATCGCCGCCTATGTGGCCTTTGTTTTCCGCAAAGTTTCCGAGCCCGTGGTTTCTTGGAAGTACGGCGTTTTAACTATTTTAGCCGGTTTTCACGACGTTATCGTGCCACTCGGTTTGTTTTCCGTCCTTGGTTATTTTTTTGGCTGGCAAATCGATACGGCTTTCGTGGCCGCGGCTTTAACCATTCTCGGTTATTCGATTAACGACACTATTGTGGTTTTTGACCGGACTCGCGAAAATCTTTCTCGTTATAGCGGAGGCGATACTTTCGAAGAAGTTGTGGATAGTTCCATCAGACAAACAATCGCTCGTTCCTTGTACACCACTTTAACCACCATGTTAGCCTTGGTTGCTATCTTCTTTTTCGGCGGCGATTCTACTCGTCCGTTTGCCTTGGCGCTTTTGGTTGGTATTGGTACCGGTGCTTACTCCTCGATCTTTATCGCCAGTCCGTTGCTAGTAACTTGGGAGAAGTTTCGGAGAGGGAAATAAAGTACAGCAATATATAGAAATAAGAAAAAAAAGACAGCGAAGACAATTCGCTGTCTTTTGTTTTTTTCCACAACCCCGCTTAACCACCCTTAACCACCCTTAACCACCCTTAACTCCCCTTAACCACCCTTTCATGCTATAATAATCAACGATATGTTTCTTACGGTCATCACCGTCGATTGGTCCGTGCCACAAATGTATTTACACGCTTTTTTAAGCCAGCGTATTGATGTGGCTTTGTTAGAAGTGGTTTTGCTTGTCGGCTGGATTCCCATTGCCGCGATTATTTTAGAGGGTTTCATGGAAATTTGGAAAGATTATCGTCAAAGTATTTACGACGGTCGTTTGCAATACAGTCTTTTGGCTATTGATGTGCCAAAAATGACCGAACAAAGTCCAAAAGCCATCGAGAATATTTTTAGTGCTTTAGAAGGTGCCAACTCCAATTTGCTTTGGAAAGAGATTTGGTTTGATGGTAAACAACAGCCGCGTTTTAGTATTGAAATTGCTTCTGTTGGCGGTTACATTCAATATTATTTTCGTTGTCAGACCAGGTTTCGCGATATGGTCGAGGCTTCAATTTATGCCCAGTATCCCGATGCCCAAATTGCCGAGGTCGAAGATTATGCCAAAATTGTTCCCTCCAGATTTCCCGATCCGGAATGGGATATGTGGGGTACGGAATTTAAATTAAAAAAAGATAATCACGTGCCTTTTCGAACCTGGCCATCTTTTGAGCACAGTATGTCGCAAGAACTCAAAGATCCGTTGGCAAACATGTTGGAACAAATGAGTCGCATGCGGCCCGGTGAGTGTTTCTTTTTTCAAATTGTCTTTTCTCCAACCAAACTTAGTTGGAAAGAAGAAGGTACAAAATTTATTAATAAAGTTTACGGCGTTGACGCTAAAGCGAAATCGGGCAACGGAGCTTTGAGTGCGTTGTTGTCTTGGCCCGGTGGTTTTGTTAATGAGTTGACCGGGGTTGATATTAACGCCATGTTTGGTTTGAGTACCGAAGAAAAACCAAAGACCGATGATATTTGGCGAGCCTTTAAAATTACTTTAGCCGAAAAAGCTCAGGTTGAGGCTGTTGCCAATAAAATTTCCAAAATTGGTTTTGAAACTAAGGTTCGAATTCTTTATTTTGGTAAAAAAGGTGTCTTTAATAAAAGTACCCGGGCCTCCATGGTTAAGGGTTTTCTTTTGTCTTTTAATAGTCCGGGTTTGAATGAATTTGGTATGTATGGTCCGCAAATTCCCAAAGGTGATTATTTTTGGCAAAAATGGACTTACCGACATCGCCAAACTCGGGTAACCCAAGCTTACAAAAATCGCAGTTTTACTTTGGGGGCTACACCTAGAGTTATGTGTGTCGAAGAATTGGCTTCGCTTTGGCATTTCCCAACCATTACCATTAAAGCCCCACTTATCAAAAAAACCGAATCCCGTCGCGCCGAACCGCCGGTTTCCTTACCGGTTGCTTCCGAAGAAACTCCGCTTTATCGAGCCACGCCGCCAACGCCTAGCAAAAAAGAAGCGCCACCAGCCACTTTGCCCGGCATCGAAGAAGAAGCAGTTGAAGATAAATCGCTTTTTGAGCCCGCAGTTAGTTTTGATTCAGATATTGAATTTGCACCCACAATTAAAAATCCAATCATTCAAGAAAAACCAACTCCACGTCCTGTAGTCTCGGCTGTCGTTAAAAAAGAAATGCCCGAAGCTTTACGTATTCTTATGGAACCCGGAGTCGAGTTGGAAGACGTTAGTGTCCCGCCGGTAGAGGAGTAAGAAGGGAAGAGGGATTGAACTTTCGGTCTCCATGATAAAAAACACTCAATCACCAAATCACTCAATCACTCAACAACTTAATAACTCCACTTCACCTCACCACCTATGCCTGCTTACGAAGATCACGATCACGAGAACGATGTAATTTATTTTGCTCGCACCAACTATCGCAATGAGTTACGAAAGTTTGGTATTAAAACCGATGACCGCCGTCGGCATACTTATGTTATTGGTAAAACCGGTATGGGCAAAACGACTTTGCTCGAAAACATGATTTTGGCCGATATTTATTTTGGTCACGGTTGCGCTTACGTTGATCCGCACGGCGACACAGCCGAAAAACTCATTAATTATATCCCCGAGTGGCGTCAAAAAGACGTGGTTTATTTTTGTCCGTCTGACACGGAATTTCCCATGGGTTTTAATATTTTGGAATCTTCCGATCCCAATACCCGTCACGTTATCGCTTCCGGTCTTATGGGAGTGTTCAAAAAAATCTGGCCAGATGTTTGGAGCGCGCGCATGGAGCATATTTTGAACAACTGTATTATGACCCTGCTCGAAAATCCCGGTAATACTCTGATGGGCGTTAATCGCCTGCTGGTCGATCGAGATTTTCGTGTGCGCATGGTTTCAAATCTTAAAGATCCGGTGGTTAAGGCTTTTTGGATAACCGAGTTTGAGCAATGGGAACCCAAGTTTCGTACCGAAGCTATCGCGCCAATTCAAAACAAAGTTGGTCAATTTCTTTCCACCTCGATTGTTCGTAATATTGTCGCCCAAGTCAATTCCACTCTAAAGCCGCGGGAAATCATGGACTCCAGTAAGATTTTTATCGTCAACCTTTCCAAAGGCCGAATTGGTGAAGACGCCATGAAGCTGCTCGGCGGTATGTTGATTACCAAAATGCAGCTTTGTGCCATGGAACGTGTCGACATTCCCGAAATCGAGCGCCGCGACTTTTACCTTTATATCGACGAATTTCAGAACTTTGCCACAGAAAGTTTTGCTTCAATTTTGTCCGAGGCTCGTAAATATCGGCTGGCGCTAATTATGGCTCACCAGTACATCGAGCAGTTGACCGAAGAAGTTCGCGCCGCGGTTTTCGGAAACGTCGGTACCATTATGATGTTTCGTGTCGGTTCGCCGGACGCGGCTTTTTTGGAAACTGAATTTATGCCGCGATTTACTCCGGAAGACTTGGTAAATCTGGCTAAATATGAAATTTATTTGCGATTAATGATTGATGGTGTGGCCTCGGAACCATTTTCCGCCCTAACCTTGCCACCAATCGTTCAAAAAACCAATTCCATGGAAGCCGTCATTAAGATTTCTCGGGACACTTATGCCCGACCGCGTGATATCGTGGCCGAAGAAATTATGGCTTGGAGCGAAGCCGAGGGTGGCGGAGTGGAGGTCAGGGCGCCAAAAGAAGCAGATGAAGTGGAAAAGAAATTTGAAGAAGCTGATGCCAAGCGCAAAGCCACAAAAAAATTCGGCAACAAGCCGTTGTTTGAATACGATTGCACTCGTTGCAACAAACACATGATTTTGCCGGTCGAGTTAGACAAATCGCGGCCGATTTATTGCGAGGATTGCATCGAGCTTGTGCGCGAAGAGCGCAAAAGCGGCAAAGGTCACTCCGACGAACGGCCGCGCGAACCACGGCGAGTTGTCGCGGCTGCGCCAGCAATTAAAGACGGATCATTGGTTACAAAAGAAAGCGAAGCAACTGTTAGTCTGTCTGCTTTAAAGCCCGCAGAAAAACCAGCGGCCGTTTCACCAAGTTTACCAAAAATGCCCGATGATTTTTTAACGCAAGAGTTAAAACAGCCGCAACCACCGTCGCCATTACCGGTTGGGCAACCTTCTGGTGATCGCAATAAACGCCGTCGTCGTCATAAACCAGATGGAGGCGGAAACGGAAACAAACCACCACAACAAAACCAACCAGTTCGTCCAAATCTCCCGCCAAAATCAAAAGACGACGTGTTTCCTTGGTAAATAATTTCGTAGTTTCGTAACCCTATGGACTATCCTCAACAAGAAGACCAAATTGTCGCTCGTCGCCATGAACCACCAGCCGCTTTGCCGACTAAAGACAATACTCCGGCCGAAGAAATTTCTTTGTTTGGCCGGTCGAATTTTAGTCAAGGAATTTCCAATAAAAAACAGATTTTCGGCATCAAACGAAAAGATCGCACTCGTCATTTATATGTCATTGGTAAAAGCGGTGTCGGCAAAACCAAGTTATTGGAATTGTTGATTCGCGCCGATGTTTTTTTTGGTCACGGTGTTTGTATTTTTGATCCGCACGGTGATTTAATTCAAAGCATCATTGATTTTATTCCAGAGGAACGCTTGGATGATGTGGTTTTGATTAATCCGGGCGACCGCGATTTCCCGATTTCTTTTAATCCGATTGCCAATGTTGCCGAGGAAGATCGTTTTCCGGTGACTAACGAATTTTTGGAAATTTTCAAAAAGCAATTCGGTTCCGACTGGACACCGCGTGTAGAACACTTGTTGCGCATGACAACTTTGGCCATGATTGATTATCCGGCCGGCACCATCAATGGAATGGTTTCGCTTTTATCGAGCGGTCGTTTTCGCAGTAAGGTTATCGAACACATAAAAGACAGCGTTGTCCGTCGTTTTTGGGCGATCGAGTTTCCGGAATGGTCGCAGCGTTACGATGCCGAGGCGGTGTCGCCGCTTTTGAATAAACTAGGTCAACTTCTCGCAGATCCGCTAATGCGCAATATTTTCGGACAAAAAGAAAACAAGATCGATTTTTATCGTTTCATGCAAGAGCGAAAAATCGTTTTGGTAAACCTGTCCAAAGGATTGCTTGGCGATGATGTTTCGGCCTTCTTTGGCGCAACCTTGATTACTAAAATCAAACAGTCTTCGATGAAACGCATTAACCTGCCGCAACATTTGCGTCAGTCGTTTTATTTGTACGTCGATGAGTTTCAAAACATTGCCACAAAAACGTTTGAAAACCTTTTGTCCGAATCACGCAAATTCGGTATTGCCGTGACTGTCGCCAACCAAAATTTATGTCAGTTGGAAACTTCGTTAAAAGCTTCGTTATTCGGCAACGTCGCTTCAATCATCACTTTTCAAATCGGTGCCGATGACGCGAAAATTTTAAAAGACGAGCTGGCGCCGATTTTTGACATGCACGACATCATCAACCTTGGAGCGCGCGAGATTTATGTCAAAATGACCATTGACGGCAGACGTTTCGATCCTTTCTCGGCCGATGTTCTAGAAGTCACCACGCCGCGGCACGAGACTTTTTCTAAGGATATTATTGAAGAGGCGCGTGAGACTTACGCCAAAACGAGAGCCGAGGTGACAGCCGAATTGGAGCAGGGAGATAAGGAGATTAACGCGCAGGCGGTGAAGGTGGAAGAAAGTGAAATTGTTGTGTAAAGTGATGGAAAGGGGTGGAAAGGGAATTAAACTTGCCTACGCCACGCTTCGGCGAAGCTAAGGGAGGGGAAGATTGTGAAGGATCAACCTTATAAAAATTTGTTGGTTTGGGAAAAGGCGGATGCTCAACTCCGTCTGGTTTATTTTATAACTGTTAGTTTTCCTCTTGAGGTTTAAATATTTCGAAGACAATAACCGATATGTCTCACACTCCGCAGTACGACGTCGCTGTCGCCAAAATCCTTGCCGAGCTCAAGCCTGGCGAGCGGGTTTGCGCGCTGACTGGCAAAATTTGGAATTTAACCCAAAAAGAAATCGACATCTGTCGCGATTTCAAGGTTCCGCCGACCACGGTCGCCCCCGATGTTTTGATGAACTATCTAAACGGTTTCAATACTGGCTTCGCGGCTTTTTGGAAAGCTCACGTTAAAACCGGCCAGCCAATTCTTTCGGCGATTCATCCGGATTCGCCTTTTCCAGTGGTTTCGGATAAAGAGTTTTACGAGTTAGATAACACCGAATATGGACAAGAGCCGGATAGTCAGCGTTCGGTTTTGGAACAGCTTTTTGAAATTCAAACCAAGACCCCGATTGACGCAACACGCAATAGCGGGATCGAAAATTCAACGGCGGTTGTGGCCAGTATTAATGTTTTAAACAGCCACGCGGTTTTTGGTTCTTTTCAAGTTAAGAATTCTTTTTATGTTAGCACTTTGGGTGGTGGCGAGGATGATATTGATGCCAGTGGTAGTGATAAGATTTTTCAATCCCATTCGGTTTCGGCGTCGGTGGAAATTTTCAATGGTTTTTTTATTATCTGTTCGTCGGCTTGCCGCGATAGTTCGTTTCTTTTTGATTGTCAGGATTGCGAATTTTGTTTTGGTGGCACTAACTTGCGGCACAAAAAATTCGTCTTTTTCAATCAACAATTAAGTGAAGCCGAATATCGTGAAAAAATCAAAGATATTGATTTGTCTCAAGCCGAAGTTTTTGAAAAATATAAAGCTGACTTTTTTTGTTTGTGGAGAGAACAAGGAATTTGGCCAGAGAATTTCAACATAAATTCGCCGGAAAGTTCCGGTGATCGTTTGATTAACTGTCTGCGTTGCGAAAATGGTTATCTTTTAATAAAAAGTAGTGATTGTTTTAATACGCGTTTTGCTATTGAGGCCGAGACTAATGTTTATTGCTCTGGTAATGCCAAGGCTAGTCGCGCCTATATGTGTACGGGGGGTTCTTTTTCGGCTGATTCAAAATTTTGCCAAGCCAGTCCGCGGATTATTAATTGTGAGTATTGTATTAACTGTGTTGAGTGTGAAAACTGTTTTGCTTGTGTGAATTTATTCAGAAAAAAATTCTGCGTTCTTAATAAACAGTATACCGAAGAAGAATATTGGTCGTTAGTTGATAAACTAAAATGCAAAATGCTCGAAGATGGCGAGTACGGAAGATTTTTTCCGGCCAAAACTTCACCTTGCGGTTTTCAGTTTTCCGGCGGCGAGATTTACCGCGGTTTTTCTGAAGCCGAATTAGAACTTTTTCAAGTCCCGCGTCTTGATCCGGCCCGCGGCCAATTGTTATCGCCGGCCCCAAACAGTCAGTTGACTGTTGCCGATATTCCTAACCATCTCGACGAGGCTGATAAAATTGTTAATCAACCAATTTTTGATCCAGAAATCAATCGTCTTTACAGTATTACCAAACCCGAACTGGAAATTTATAAAAACAAAAAGTGGCCCTTGCCGCGTCAACATTTTATAACTCGTCTTAAAAATTTAATCAGGTTCAGCAACTCTCCAGAAGCCATGAAATATAATTGTGATTTTTGTAAAAAAGATATCGTCACTTATAAGAATTTTACTTTTAGCGAGCGAAAAGTTTTTTGTCAGGAGTGTTATCTAAAACATCTCGAAGAAAATAATTAATTGTGGATTTCGAAGATTTTAAAAACGAACGCCTTCGGGAGGAGCTGGAAATAGGTAAGGAAAAATTTGGAAGAATTTTTTGTTTTTTGGATTTTGGAAACATTAACCACTGGTTCGAGAAAGATCAGAGGAATCTTGACGGTGCGGCTTTGTCTGTTGACGAAAAATGGTCGGTTGATTCCCGCAATAAACCGCCGGCGAAGCCGGCAACGGTTTCCATTTAAGACGAAGTCCTTGCTCGATTCCGATATGCCAAAAAACCAACAACCAACCAACCGATTCAATGAGCGTAGCTCTTATCCAACCAACAAGCCACCGACGAAGTCGGTGGTAGTTGACTTAGAACGATTATCAACTACCATTTCGCGTTTTTCAAATCGAAGTTATTTTTATTACGGTTTTGACGCTGGAAAGTCCGCCTCGTTGCATTTAATCGTTAAAGCCAGGAAATTTTTTCATGTCGCGGTTACTAAACCTATTCAGTGGATTAAGCACCGTCTTGATCCTGTAAAAGACGCAAATAATTTACGATTGATCAACGAAGATTCGTCCGGTCGGTTTATCCGAATACCAAAATGTAATTTCGATGTCGAGTTGAGTATCGACGCGATTCGTCTTTCTGAAAATTACGACACAGTTTGTCTTTTTAGTGGCGATAACGATTTTTTGGCTCTTTTGCGTTTTTTGAAAGAAAAAAGAAACAAGAAAGTTATTTTAGTTCACGATGGTCACACTAGAACAGAATTGAAAGCCGGAGCGGATTTAACAGTTTCTGCTCAACGAATTAAAAAATACATCGCTATAATTAAAAAGACCCAACGCGCGCAAAGCGGGGAGGGTCTTGACATCGGACCCGTATCCACGGGCAGGATGCCTTTATAGGGCATATTTTTAGTATACTATAAATATCTTAAAAATCAATAGATGTGGATAATTTTACAAAATATGAGTAAAACCCCCAACTACGACAAAAAAATTAAAACCATTCTCGACCAACTCATCCCCGGCGAACGAACTTGTGCTCTCACTAGTGAAACCTGGAACATGACCGACGAGGAGATTGGTTGGTACAAACGTTTCAATGTCCCGCCCTCAAAACTTCATCCTCGCGCTCGTTTGCGTTTACTTTTAGGTTTTGCTTCGGGTTTGGTTTTGTGGTGGAAGCCGCATTTCAAAACCGGCAAGCCGATTTTGAGCTTTGTTCACCCCGACAGTCCTTTTCAGGTTTTGCCGGACAAAGAATGGATGAGCGAAGATTTTTTGCGTCAGGAATCAAGTTTGGATCCGATCAAACCGTTCTTTGAGCAAATGCTCGGCCTGGTGCACGGTGTTCCGGTCAGTGCTTGTCGTGATGACGGTAGCAATAAAGACTGTATCGGCGTTGACTATATTAGCAGTGAAGACTCTTACATGGTTTTCAGTCTTTGTGGCGCCAAGCGTTGTTTTTATCCGGCTCTGGCGCTTTTTAGTGAAGATTGTGTCGATGTCACTAACACTAAAAACAGTCAACGGTGTTATCAAACCAATCGGGTCAACAACATGTTCCGTTGCGCTTTTTCTTTTGAGTGTCGCGATTGTATAAATTCGAGTTTTCTTTTTGATTGCCGTAACTGTGAAAATTGTTTTGGCGCGACTAACGCTCGCAATAAAAAATACGTTTTTTTCAATCAACAACTAACTCGCGAAGAATACGAGAAAAAAATTTCAGAAATCGATTTGTCTTGCCAATCGGTTTTGCTCAAACATCAAAAAAAGTTTCAAGACCTAATGAAAACTGCGGTCTGGCCAGAGAATTTTAATATCGGTTCGTCCGAGAGTTCTGGTGAGTATTTGGAAGAATCAACTCGCTGTAAAGAATGTTATTGGCATGGAAAATCGACTGATATGTTTCACTGTTGGATTTCCGAAGAACATCGTGATTCGGCTTTTGTGGCTTGGGTTGGTTGGGGTAGCGATGCTTATTATACCTGCGACGTTGTCGGTGGTAGTCAGTTACGGTTTTGTTTTCGCTGTTGGCGTTGTTTGAATCTGGAGTATTGTTTGGATTGTTATGACTGTGAAAATTGTTTTGCTTGTGTTGGTTTACGAAAAAAGCGTTTTTGTATTTTTAATGTTCAATATTCCGAGGAGGAATATTGGCAACGAGTCGATGAACTCAAATGCGTCATGCTTGAACGCGGTGAATACGGCGAATATTTTTCGGCGGCTTTTTCGGAAAATGGTTTAGAGTATTCTATGGGCGATGCCTTCTTCGGTTACTCCGAGGCCGAGCTTACGCGTTATCAAGCCCCGCGTTTTGATCCAAAACGCGGGGCGGTTATTGGCCCAAGCGGCGCCATCGCCGACTTACCTTCGATTGATGTAAAAAACATCCCCGACCGTTTGTCCGAGATCGACGAAAAAACTTTTGTTGGCAAACCAATTCTCGATCCAATTCTCAACCGTCCCTTCAGTGTCGTCTCTGGCGAAATGGCTTTTTACAAAAATCAGAAAATGGCTTTTCCCCGAGAACATTTTTTACGTCGTTTAAAAGCTCTTATCCGCACCTCAAATTCGCCAGAACCAGAAGTTAAACCTTGCGCCAATTGTCAGAAAGAAACGGTTTCCTATCGAAATCCGTCTTTTGGGGAGAGGCGAGTATTTTGTAAAGATTGTTATTTGCGGTTTCTGGAAGAGAATAATTAAAATGTCTGAACCGGGATTCTCAGGATTTTGGTGATTAGCAGGATGGTTTTTTTCAGAAAATCACAACCAATCCAATAATCTTGAAAATCCTTTTAATCCTCAAAATCCTGGTTCAGACAAGCACCTATGTCTAAAACTCCAAACTACGATTCCAAACTCCAACCAATCCTCGCCGCCCTCACCCCCGGCGAGCGCCTTTGCGCTCTCACCGGCGAGAAATGGTTGATGACCGACGAGGAAATCGGCTGGTACAAAAAATTTAACGTTCCGCCGTCAAAATATTCGCCTCTTAACCGCATGAGAATTATGAGTGGATATTTCATCATGTACAATATTTTCTACAACAAGCACGCCGATACCGGACGACAAATGATGTCGACGATTCCGCCGGCCAGCGGTTTTCGTGTTTTAGAAGACAAAGAATGGTACGAGCGCGATTTTTCTGAAAAGGGAATAAGTTTGGACGCGAAAAAATCTTTTTTTGACCAATTGTATGAGTTAAGTCTTTGCGTGCCTTTGCCGGCTCACGACAACATTGTTCCGCCAGAAAATTCTCTGGCCTTTTTGTCTTTTGGTGACATAGACAGTTATTTGGTTATGGCCAGCCGATCCAAACGAAGTCTTGTCTGTTCCAATGCTTTTGATACCGAAGATTCGGCGGAAATTATCATGGGAACCAATGTCAGAGAATCTTACAAAACCATGAATTCTTCCAATCTTTTTCGTTGTCAATTTGTTCAAGACAGCTGGGATTGCCAAAATTGCTATTTTCTTTTTGATTGTCGAAATTGCGAGCATTGTTTTGGTGTTGCCAATCAACGCCACAAAAAATATCTTTGGTTTAACGAGCAACTCTCAAAAGAAGAATACGAGTGTCGTTTGGCCGAGGTCGATCTCTCGTCTTTTAAAGTTCGCGAGGAATACGAGAAGCGCTTTGCTGATTTTGTCCAAACTCAAGCTGTTTGGCCGGAAAATTCCAACATCAACACACAAAATTCCACCGGCGAATATCTTGAAGACACCACCAACGCTCGCGAGTGTTACAATGTTCGCGGCGGCTCGCGTGATATTGATCATGTCACCTGGTGTCTTGGCACACCTTCGGAAAATTGCGCTTATTGCGGCGGGGCCACCGGCTCGACTGATTGTTATTATTCGGTCGGAGTCACTAATTGTCATCGCGCTTTTTTCAACATGAATATTGTCACCGACTCACGGGATTTGGAATATTGCACGCGGTGTTTCAGTTGCGAAAATTGTTTTGGATGCGTCGGTTTGCGTCATAAAAAGTTTTGCGTTTTGAATAAGCAATATACCGAAGAAGAATACTGGAAAATTCTTGATGATTTAAAATGTCGATTGCTCGAGGAAGGGAATTACGGCGATATTCCCGGCCTGCGTTTTTCCACTCAACATTGGTCTTCGCTTTTGGATTTGTTTGAAATCGATAAAGCCACCGCTCTCAAACTAGGTGGTCGCGATTTTGATTTGGTTAGCCAAGGTGCCGATGGCCCGGAAGTGTCTTTGGAGACGATTTTACCTCTTGAAACAATTCCTGACCGGTTGAGTTTAGATGATTACGAAAATCTTCCGGGTAAGTTTTATTTTGACCCGTCGGTCGGGCGTCGGTTTTCTTATATGAAGCCCGAGTTGATGATGTATCAAAAATTAAAAGTCGCTCCCCCACGCCAGCATCCTCGAGCCAGGATTATGGAAACCTATAAGCGGTCAAACAAACCTGAGTTTTTTGACACTGTGTGCAAGAGTTGTAATAAAGCCATTAGAGTGGCCAAAAACCCCGCTTATCCTGATCGAAAAATTTTCTGCCGGGCGTGTTATAATACTTTCATTGAGAAAAATAATTAAATCGATATGGAGACAACACAAATTGCGTTATTCAAAGGGAAACAAATCAGAAAAATTATTTATAAAAAGGAATGGTGGTTTTCTATTTTAGATGTCGTTGAGGTACTCACGGACAGTCCACAACCGAAGACTTATTGGGCAAAAATGAAAGATCGGGAAGAAGAGCTTTTTCAACCGTTCCCATTTTGGGAACAGTTGAAATTACCGGCCGAAGACGGAAAGTTGCGTGAAACCGATTGCGCCGATCCCGAAGGAATTTTTCGCATTATCCAATCAATCCCTTCACCCAAAGCCGAACCTTTCAAGCGCTGGTTAGCCAAAGTCGGTTACGAACGCGTCCAAGAAATCGAAAATCCGGAGCTGGCGACCAAACGCACAAGAATGTTGTATAAACTTAAGGGTTATCCGGACAGTTGGATTGAAAAACGCATGCGCGGGATCGCTATTCGCGAGGAGTTGACCGACGAGTGGCAAAAACGCGGGGCGCGCGAAGGCCGTAACTTTGAAATTTTGACCGCCGAAATTGCCAAAGCGACTTTTGGAGTAACTCCGAGCCAACACAAAAAACTGAAAGGCCTGAAACGACAAAACTTGCGCGATCACATGGACGATTTTGAATTGATTTTTTCCATGCTTGGTGAGCGTTCGACAACGGAAATTCATCGGTTGGAAAAATCAGACGGGGTTTCCAAATTGAAAGGCGATGCCAAGCGCGGTGGAAAAGTTGCCGGTATTGCCAGAAAACAACTGGAAAAAGAAATCGGCCGTTCGGTGGTCTCCAAACAGAATTTTTTGGAAAAGAAAATAAATAAGAGGTTGAAATAATATGACTAAGACTCCCAACTACGACGTCAAAATAAAAACTATCCTCGACTCACTCCAACCCGGTGAACAAATTTGTTCATTAACCGGTGAAAAGTGGCAGTTGCCGGAAAAAGAAATTGAATATTACAAAAAATTTAATGTTCCGCCGCATAATGTTTCGCCCAATACACTTTGGAAACAAATGGCTTATTACGATTGTGCCTATCAATTTTGGTGGAACAAGCATTTTGAAACTGGTGCTCCTGTGTTGAGTTTTCATCATCCGGCCTCGGGAATTCGAGTTTTGCCGGATAAGGAATGGCATACCAAAGATTTCTCCGAAACTTTTGAGGAATTTGATCTGGCCAAACCTTTCTTTTCACAGTTAAGAAATTTAGAGTTGTGCGTGCCGCTTTTGGCAACTTTTAACCGAGTTGAACCGGAAAATTCGATCGTGCTTATGTCTATGGGTGATCGGGACAGTTATTTTGTTTTTGCTTGTAAATCGGAACGCTCATTTTTTTCCGGCGGCGCTTTTGGTATTGCCGATTCCTCGGTGGTTTGGTTGGCTTTTAATATTACCGACTCGCATTACATTACTCACAGTCAACGCCTACACAACTGTCGTTATGTTCGAGAGTCGTTGGATTGCGTTAACTCGAATTTTTTATTTGATTGCCGGAATTGTAATAATTGTTTTGGCGCAACCAATCGTCGTAACGCTGAATATTTATTTTTCAACGAACAGTTAACTAAAGATGAATACGAAACACGGTTGTCAAAAATTGATTTGGGGCAGAGAAGTGTGGTTGAAGCTTGGCAAAAGAAATTTGACGAGTTGTTGGTTAAAGAAGGAATTTGGCCGGAGAATTTTAATGTTTCCACCGAGCAATCGTCCGGCGATTATTTAGGCAATGCTGTGCGTTGTACCGAATGTTTTTCTTCCGGTGATAATCCGGTTGATGCTTGGCGTAGTGCTTGGATTTATGGTAACTCCCAAGGTTGTGTTTACAGTTGGGGTATGGTGGACAATTCCGATGTTTACATGTGCGTCTCCTCGCCAAATTCCAGTAAGAGTAAGTTTTGTTATCGTTCTTTTCGTCTGGACAATTGTGAATATTGTTTGATGTCTTCTGATTGCCGAGATTGTTTTGGTTGCGTGGGGTTAAAAAATAAACGCTTTTGTATTTTAAATAAACAGTATGAAGAAACCGAGTATTGGCAAAAGGTCGATGAACTAAAGTGCCTCATGCTCGAGCGTGGCGAATACGGACATTATTTACCTCCAGAACTTTCTTCAACCTATGTTCCTGAGGGTGGAGCCACGGTATACTGTGGAGCGACCGAAGATGAATTACAGAAAATTGGCGGCTTGGTTTTTGATCCAAATGCCGAAGGGGCAACCGGCGTTGATCGTTTGAAAGTCGAGCCACGGACTTTGGATTCAATTCCTGATTCTATTGATGATTTAGGCGATGATTGGGTCGGCGTCCCGATTTATGACGAAAAAGCCAAACGGACTTTTAGTTTCTTAAAACCCGAACTCGATTACTATCGGGCCAAGCGTATCGCACCTCCGGCCGAACACTTTATCCGTCGTCTAAACGAAGTAGCCCTAAACGGTCAATTAAGCTCATTTGAGACCAAACAGTGCCATAAGTGTCAAAAAGAACTTTTAGTCTCTAAATGCCCTAATTATCCCGATCGAAAGATTTATTGTAATGATTGTTATCTCAAATACCTCGAAGAAAATAACTAAAAAGCGTGAATTTGATTCACTTTTTAATCATATTCACGGAAAATTGACGTTTTTACGTGAATATGATATATTTTTTAGTATAAATTAACTAAAAATATGGCGATTTCTAAATTAAAAAAAGGCCAAATTAAGGCTTTAAAAGACGAATATGACAAATTGCGCCTAGGAAAAGAGGCGCTTTTAGCTTTACTCGACGAAGTGGAAATCCCGGAAAATGTCTACAACTCCAACGCTATTGAAAATTCCACCCTTACCTTAAAAGAGACGGAAAAGATTTTGTTAGAGCTTGAGGTCTCGCGCGACATCAGTTTGCGTGAAGTTTTTGAAGCAAAGAATTTGGCTCGGGTTATTTCTTATAAAAAGAATAAAGTTCATGATGGCAAATTGGATAAAGAATCGATTTTATTGTTGCACCAAATGCTTATTGGCGGAATTGATGACGAAATTTCCGGTCGTTTTCGTCGAGTCGGTGAATATGTCAGAGTTGGCACACATATCGCTCCGCTTCCGGAACAGGTGGAAAAAACGATCGACGATCTTTTGTTTGATTACGAAAACGATTACTTGAGTTATCCGCTCGACAAAATCGCGAATTTTCATCTTGGTTTTGAAACCATTCATCCTTTTTGCGACGGCAACGGTCGAATAGGACGAGTGCTTATAAATTATCAATTGTTGCAATTCGGTTTTCCAAGAATTATTATTCGCGATAAAGAAAAAAAAGATTATTACCAAGCTTTTTCTGATTTTAGAATCAACAAGACTACCAAAACAATGGAAAAGGTTTTACTTTTGGCGGTTCAAGAATCTTTAAATAAAAGAATTGCTTATCTGAAAGGTCAAACCATCGTTTCTTTAGCCGACTATGTTAAAGAACACGATTTATCTCTTTCGTCTTTAATTAACGCCGCTCGTCGTCAAAACATTCCGGCTTTTCGTGAAAAAGGCATTTGGAAAATTGGCGCTGATTTTAAATATGTCTAAAACCCCAAACTACGACTCCGCCGTCAAAAAGATCCTCGACCAACTTGTCCCCGGCGAGCGGGTTTGCGTGCTTACGGGCGAGAAGTGGCTGATGACGGATGAAGAGATTGGTTGGTATAAAAAATTCAATGTGCCGCCGTCAAAGTATTCGCCTTTGACTCGGATGTGTTTGGTTAACTCAAACTTTGTTTTGTTTGATGTTTGGTACAATTATCATCCGGAAACCGGTAAACCGATTGTTAGTGTGGTTCATCCGGCAAGTGGGGTAAAGGTTTTGCCTGACAACGAGTGGTTTCAAAAAGATTTTTCCGAATACGGCCGAGAGGTGGAATTAAAGCGGGCTTTTTTCGAGCAATTTTATGATTTAGTCCGAACTGTCCCGGTGCCGGCTTATTACAATTATGTGGCGCCGGAAAATTCTATTGCTTTTATTTCCCTTGGCGATCAGGATAGTTATTTTGTCATTGCTTGTAAATCCAAAAGAACTTTTTACGGCTCGAACGCTTTTGATGTTGAAGACACGGCCGAGGTTATGTTTTCAAAAAATGTTCAAAATTCTTACAATGTCATTCGATCGGAAAAGATCTATAATTGTTTGTTTGTTCGAGAGGCTTACGAGTGTACAGATTCCTCTTTTCTTTTTGATTGTCGCAACTGCGAGCATTGCTTTGGGGCGACAAATAAACGGCACGCAAAGTATCTTTGGTTTAACGAGCAGCTATCAAAAGAAGAATGGGAAAAAAGGCGAGCTCAAGTCGATCTTTCGTCGTCATCGGTTCGAATTGAATACGAAAAGAAATTTGCCGATTTGGTTAATGCTTCTGTTTGGCCGGAGAATTTTAATTTGAATACTGACAAAAACGCCGGAGAATATGTAACCGACGCCTCAGATATCGTTCATGGATATAATGTTTGTCCGGGCAGTCAGTCTGTTCATTACGTAAATCACGCTACGCCGGTTGCCTCGCGCGACAGTTATATTTGTGCCGGTATTTATGGTTCTTCGGATTGTTATTACGGACTTGGTTTCGGGATGTGTTCAAATGTTAAATATTCCCTTTGCGTTAACACGAATGGTATTGATCTCGAATATTGTAATAGTTGTTATGACTGTGAACATTGTTTTGCCTGTGTCGGCTTGCGTCGAAAAAAGTTTTGCCTTTTTAACAAGCAGTATTCCGAAGAAGAATATTGGCGATTGGTCGACGAGTTAAAATGCGCCATGCTCGAACGAGGCGAATACGGCGAGTTTCCCCTAATGAATTTTTCAAGTCAGTATTGGAAAAATTCCGGCTCGGTTCAACTTTACGGCGCGACCGAAGAAGAATGTCGGAAAATGGGGGCGCGAATTTTTGAGCCAGGCGAGGCCGGAGCCGAAGGGCCGGACGCAAACGCGGAGTTGATCGATATGTCCACTATCAACGATCGAGTTTCAACGGAGGAATTGGTTGGTCGAGTATTTTTTGATTCTGTGGCCAAAAGACGGTTTAGCTATTTAAAACAAGAACTCGAATTATACGAGAAACTGCGTCTTGCCCCGCCTCGTCTTCATCCGACTCGTCGGATTCAACAGTTGTACTCCGAAATGAACATGCCGATTTTTATGAAAATACCTTGTCAAAAATGCGGAAAAGAAATTGTTGTGGCTAAAAACAATAATTATCCTGTTCGCGAAATCTATTGCCGCTCTTGCTACCTCAAATATCTCGAAGAAAACAATTGATAGAAAATTTATGAAAAAAAATATTCAGGTGGCCAATAACAGTTTCACTGAATTTTTGCTTTATACCGATCCAAACGGAAAAGTGAAGGTGGAGATATTTTTGTATAATGAAAACATTTGGTTAACACAAGCAAAAATCGCTGATTTGTTTGGAGTCGAAAGAAGTGTCGTCACTAAGCATCTGCAAAATATTTTTCAAGAAGGCGAACTACTGAAAGAGGCAACTTGTGCAAAAATTGCACAAGTTCAAAAAGAGGGGAATCGACAAGTGGCGAGAGATGTTGAGTTTTATAATTTAGACGCGATTATTTCTGTTGGTTATAGGGTGAATAGCACGACAGCTACTCGTTTTAGGATTTGGGCGACTGAACGTCTCAAAGAATATGTCATAAAAGGCTACACAATGAACGACGAAAAACTCAAAGACCCTTATAATATCTTCGGAAAAGATTATTTCGAGGAACAACTGGCGAGAATCCGAAACATCCGTTCCAGCGAGCGGCGGTTGTATCAAAAAGTTACGGATATTTACGCCCAGTGTAGCGCGGATTATTCTCCGGAAAATGACATAACAAAACAATTTTTTGCCACCGTGCAAAACAAACTCCATTTCGCCATTACCGGCAAAACTGCAGCGGAAATAATTTGTGAGCGTGTTGATAGTGCCAAACCAAATATGGGTTTGACGGTTTGGAAAAATTCTCCAAAAGGCAGAATTTGGGAAACTGATGTGGTTATTGCCAAAAATTATTTAAACGAAAAAGAGCTCGATAATCTTAACAGGATCGTGACGATGTATCTTGATTACGCCGAAATGCAGGCGCAACGCGGAGTTGTCATGCATATGAAAGATTGGGTGGCGCGACTTGA
>DOJV01000025.1 GCA_003511125.1 Candidatus Uhrbacteria bacterium | reverse complement strand
CCAGCTAAATTGCGCTTGATCCGAAGCTTTCAAGTCCTACCTCCGGTACATCCGAAGTGTGCACCCCGACAAGTTCGCGGGAGCCACGGAGGCTGTGATCGGATGGTGCACGACCGCGGCGCAAGCTGCGAACGTCGCCAAGGACATCCTCTTCGCCCCTTAACCCGCCCACGAGATCGCACTCTCTCGTAGGGCGGTCTTGTTTTTTTACCTCACTTTTAATTATAAAAAGGCCAAGAAAAAACCGCGATTAACTTGCGGTTTTTGTTAAAAAACAAGAAATAGTGGTAGACTTAAGGTGTTAAATTTCTCAACGCTTTTTTATGTCTACAGAAAGATCAACAAACGATCAAAAAGATTACTCTCATGGAAGAGAAGATATTCCGGGTAAAGGTGAGAAGCCGCAGAACGATGCAAGAATCTTAGAACAACAAGAAAGGACAAAAAAAAGGCAGGAAGTCTTGGTTGCTGTTCGGGTTATTACCGAAGGGTATGAAGCACAAGATGCGACAATTCAGTCCTATCAAGGGCCGTTGATGCGAGCTTTGAAAGAAGAAAGAGGTTCAGTGACAAAAGAACACGACGATCTTTTAGAGCCTTTGGCCGATATGTCAGAACTCGCTTTTTGGATAGATCAGAAAGTTCTTGGTCCAGAGGTTGTTTCGGTTTTAAAAAATAAAAGAGAAAAGGCCTTGCAGGTTTTAGAGGTGATGTTTGAGAGATATCCGCCTGCTTTGGATTTTACCGGCCGGGCAGCTTCTCTTGATCGTAGTTTGGGAAAATTAAAGAAACAAATAGATCAGAGTTTTTTTGGTTTTTTTCTGAGTATTGATTCTAAACTTTTTTTGGACACGAAGGATGGTTCGGAAGATAAAATTGGTTCCCTGCTTACTATTGATCGCGGGTTGAGAGTTTTGACTCAAAAGATTCTTGATGAAAGATCAAAATTAGATTTATCGGTTGACGATTTGAATAGATTTCATGATTCCGATGAAGATTTAAAAGACCGGGTTTCTTCGGGGTTGATTCTTTTAAAGAATTTACAGGCCTTGCGCCAAGCTTTGTGTAAAGAGTGTTTTGGGCAGGAGAAAAACCCGGAAGAAGTAATTGCTATTCATGAAAAAACTATTGCGGCACAAGAAATAGCTGGAGGTAATTCAGGATCGGCTGGGAAAAAATCAGAAACTCCTGTTATAATCAAACCTGAAATTCCGAAAGCAAAGATTGAGAAAAAACCAGTCCCGTCCTTTAAAGAAGTTGCTGATTTATTGAATGAAGCCGATATAAAAAATCCTGTCGAGGATGCCAGGAAATTGGTAACCCCAGAGGTAAAAGCGGCTTTGTTTAAGGAATTATCTGCTTTATTAGATGGTAGACTCGACGCGGTTAAAAATTGGAAACCTGGTCAAAAGTTAGATCTTCAAAATATGGGAGTTTTGATAGGTATTTCCGCTGAACAAAAAATTTATCGACTGCCATTGATTGCCGCTGAAGGGAAAATGGCTAATGTTCGGAAAACAAAAATTGTCGATTATTTTCAGCAAGTTTTCGGTCATGATTTAAGTAAAGATAGGCGTGTTCGGGCTCTGACAAGATCAACGAATATTTTTGAATAGTTGTTTGTCGGATTGGTAAGTTTTTCAGACTTTCTTATGGCTAATATTTTAATGTTGTTAAAAAAGATCTTTGCTGGCAAATTTTTTAAGAAAAAGATTTAACAGTTTTTCCACAATTTGATCATTGACAAAATTATAAATTCTGCTAAGGTGTAATTATCAGATTGTTGTTCTTGTCAGCAAATTCAAAGTTATCGGTTCCAACAATTCGGATCCCCCGGAATTGTGGATCTAAAAACTTTTTGTTTTTTAGAATTTATAATTGGGGGTTGTTTTATTTAAAACTCCAATCTCCCCCGCTAGTAATCTATGTCCACTCCACTCCAAATTCTAAAAGAAAAATTCGGTTACGAGGATTTTCGTTTTGAGCAAGAAAAGATTATTGAAACCATTTTGGCTGGGCAGGACGCTTTGGTGTTAATGCCGACCGGTGGTGGTAAATCGCTTTGTTATCAGATTCCAGCTTTGATTTTTGATGGACTCACGGTGGTTATTTCGCCGCTCATTTCGCTCATGAAAGACCAGGTTGATGCTTTGCGAGTTAATGGAATTTCAGCAGCTTATCTAAACTCCTCCCTTTCTTACGACGAGCAATCGGCGGTTTACTCGCAATTGTTACGCGGAGAATTAAAACTTCTTTACATTGCTCCGGAGCGGCTTTTTAATAATGCTCAACAGTTCATTTCTTTTTTGCAAAGATTAAATGTCTCGCTTTTTGCCATCGACGAAGCTCATTGTATCTCGCATTGGGGCCATGATTTTCGTCCCGAGTATCGCATGTTGTCTTCACTTAAAAAAGAATTTCCCAACGTGCCGATCATTGCTTTAACCGCTACAGCCGATCGTTTAACTCGCGAAGATATTTTGAACAAACTTGAGTTTCGCCAACCCAACACTTTTGTCTCCAGTTTTAACCGTCCCAACATCCATTATTTTATTGAGCCCAAACGCGGTTATTATAGTCGTTTAGTTGATTATCTTGATAAACATCGTGACGACTCGGGAATTGTTTATGTTCTTTCGCGTAATTCGGCCGAAAGTCTGGCTTTAAAACTGTCGGCCGAGGGCTTTTCGGCCAAGCCGTACCATGCCGGTCTTGATTCGGCTAAGCGCAGTCGCCACCAAAATCTTTTTATCAGAGATGAAGTAAAAATAATTGTCGCCACCATTGCTTTTGGTATGGGTATTAACAAATCAAACGTGCGATTTGTGATTCATGCCGATTTACCAAAAAATATCGAGAGCTATTATCAAGAAACCGGCCGAGCCGGTCGCGATGGTCTTAAGAGTGACGCTATTTTGTTTTACAGCGCCGGCGACGTAGCTAAGCTTAAAGGTTTTGTAACCATCGAAGATAATCCCGAACAATCACGAATAATGTTGAATAAACTTTCAAAAATGGCCGATCTTTGCGAAAATAACTCTTGTCGTCGTCGAACCATTCTTAATTATTTTGGCGAAGTGGCGGCTGATAATTGTGCCAGTTGTGATTTTTGTTTGAATGATTATGAACAAGTTGATGGAACGGAAATTGCTCGTAAGGCTTTAGCGGCTGTGGCTGCGTTGGGCAATCGTTTTGGTCTGCTTTATACCGTTGATTTTATTCGCGGTTCTAAGTCGGAAAAAATTAGGGATTTTCACAAACCACTTTTGGAATATGGTTCGGGTTCGGAATTTTCTAAAGAAGACTGGCTGGGTTTTTTAAAAAATCTAATTGGCCTGGGGTTTTTAAAACAAATTGGCGATGAATATCCGGTTTTGAGTCTGACCGAAAAAAGTCAGGCTGTACTTTCGGGTTTTGAAAAGGTGTTTTTAACTAATATTGTTTCTAAAAAAACGGTTTCGGATTCTGAAAAGACTTTTGAAAAAGAATTGTTTGTTGAATTGAAAAATCTTCGCAGTCATTTAGCTCATCAAGAAAACGTCCCGCCTTACATTATTTTTTCTGACGCTACTTTGTTGGAATTGGCCACTTTTTTACCACAGAATCAAGACGAACTGGTTAAAATTTCCGGTTTTGGCGAGGTTAAATTAGCGAAGTATGGACAGATTTTTCTTGAGACGGTTACTTCTTATTGCCAGGCCAGAGATTTATTTTCAAGAATTTCCGAAAAGATCCCTAAACGTTTCCGAAAAACCAAAACCGAAAAAGACAGCGACACCAAAGCTGTTAGTCTAGAGTTCTTTAAAAGCGGTAAAACAATCGCCGAAATTGCCACTTCTCGTGAACTCACTGTTCAAACCATTGAAGGACATTTGGCTTTTTATGTTTTCACCGGCAGTCTCAATGTAGAAGAATTGGTTTCGGCCGAAAAAATTCCACGGATAACTGCCGTAATTAAACAGTATGGGTCAGATGCTTTGACTCCGTTAAAAATAGCTTTGGGTGATGACGTTAGCTATGGAGAAATAAAAGCAGTGATTGGTTGGCTGAGACGAGAGGGAATTTAAGAGAACGGTAGACAACGTCGAGCAATTTGTGGGTTTTTAGGAACAAACAACAGACAGTAAACTGCGATATTTAGAGGGGTTTTGTCCCCTCTTTATCTTTCTTTGTTTTTTTGCTAAAATCATTAGGCTTAAAACAATTATTATGCTCGAAGAAACCCGTAAAAAACACTGCTTTTTGTGTGCTTTGGCTCGTTATTTAACGGCTTTTGTTTTGGGTGTGATTGTGGGGTTGATTTGGGCCGGTTTTTAAAAGGGCGGATTATTTAATTTAGAAATTCAGTATGTCTAAAAATACACGCGTGGTAATTTTAGCGGCCGGAAAAGGCTCGCGTATGGGTGCTGATGTACCCAAAGCGTTGGTGCCGGTAGCTGGTCGGCCGATGATCGACTATTTGATCGATTCGATAAAAAAATCCGGGCTTGAAGAAAAACCTATTGTGGTTATTGGTCACGATATGGAAAAAATGCGAGAGTATTTGAGTGATCGTTGTGAATTTGCTATTCAGGCCGATCAACTTGGAACCGGACACGCCTTGCAATGCGCTCTTCCTAATCTCGAAGACACCGATCGGGTTATTGTTCTTTATGGCGATCACGCTTTCGTTTCTTCCGAAACAATTCGTCAGTTGGCAGAAAAATGTCAGTTGTGTTCGTCTCCGGTTATGCTTATGACCTTGGATGTCGGCGATTTTGAAGATTGGCGCAAGACTTTTTATGATTTTGGACGCATCGGCCGCAACGCCGCCGGCGAAGTTGAGCGAATTATTGAGCGCAAAGACGCCAATGATGAGGAAAAACTGATTGTCGAAGTCAATCCTGGATATTATTGTTTCTCGGTCGAGTGGGTAAAACAAAATATTGAAAAACTCGGAAACAAAAACGCTCAAGGCGAGTTTTATCTGACCGATCTGATTGGTTTGGCTATGTCTCAAGGTTATCCAATCGAAACCATGACCGTGAATAATCCGCTCGAAGGTATTGGGGTGAATAGTCCAGAGCAGTTGAAGTTGGCCGAGGAAGCGTTGGCTTCGGTTGTGTGATTATGAATTTTTGTTGGTTGTTTATATTTTTATGGAGGGGTTAGTTTATAAGGAAAAATCTCGAGAAAAAATCGGATCGGCTTTTTGTGGTTTATAACGAATTAGGTGTTGGCCATTTTGTAAAAACTTATCAAAAGGCCAAGGTCGAGTAATTTAAAGTCAGAGGATTTTTTTAAACGGGAGTTTTACGTTCCGGTTATTTATCAGGGAAAAAACGTTGGCAAGAATTTTTTTGATTAGCGATATCAAATAAGTTCATCGATATTTGGTTGCTTTGCATCTAAAATTGGCTCTTTTAATACTTTTTACCGACCGCGAGGTAAAAACTAAACGAGTAGTTAATCTCCGTCCATCAACGCCAAATCAGTATATCCGTAAAAATCCGTAATCATAAATATTTATGCGTTTCATCTGCGACTTCCACATTCATTCAAAATTCTCGCGCGCTTGCTCGAAAGAATTGGAACTGCCAAAAATTGCCAAGGCTTGCGAACGGAAGGGGATTAATGTCGTCGCCACCTCGGACTGGACGCATCCGGGTTGGTTTAAACATATTAAAGAGACTTTGGTTGAAAAAGAGCCAGGTCTTTTTGTTTTAAAAGATGGTTCGTCGCCAACTAGATTTATTTTGACTACCGAAACTAGCCATGTTTACAAACGTGGTGGCCAAGCTCGCCGGGTGCATTTAGTGGTTTTTGCGCCTTCGATTGAGGCTGTGGAAAAGGTGAATAAAAAACTCGAAGCCCGGAAGTTTAATTTAAAAGCTGACGGTCGACCGATTTTGGGTTTTGATTGCGAGAATTATTATTCGCTGTTGAAAGAGATTGATGAACGCATAATAATTGTTCCGGCCCATGCCTGGACACCGTGGTTTTCGGTTTTTGGTAGCAAATCGGGGTTTGATTCGCTGGAGGAGTGTTTTGGAAAATTAACCCCGGAGATTTTTGCTATCGAGACCGGGTTATCGTCCGATCCGTTAATGAACTGGCGTCTTTCGGCTCTTGATAAGGTCGTTTTGGTTTCGAATTCTGATGCCCATTCGCTCGACAAACTTGGTCGCGAAGCTAATGTTTTTGAAATTGAAAAATTGAGCTATGACGAAATTGTCAGGATCTTACGCGAACAAGACAAAAAGCGTTTTCTTTACACTATCGAATTTTTTCCCGAAGAAGGGAAGTATCATTTTGACGGTTGTGCCGATTGCGGTTTCTCTTGCCGGTCGAAAGAGTCAAAAAAATACGGTGGCCGTTGTCCAAAATGTAAAAAACTTTTGACTTTAGGTGTGGAAAATCGAGTTGATGCTTTAGCTGACCGTGAAGCTGAGGTCGTGGCTCAAAAAAAGATACCTTATAAATCGATTGTGCCACTTAAGGAAATAATCGCCGAAGCTTACGGGGTCGGTTCGGCTTCAAAAAAAATAAAAACCGAATACGAAGATTTAATAAATAATTTAGGTAATGAATTTTCGATTCTTTTGGACGTTTCCGAACAAGAAATTGGCAAATTTGCCAAACAGCCATTAATTGCTAAAGCTGTAACCAGAATGAGATCCGGAAAAATTGATATTAAACCCGGTTATGATGGTGTCTTTGGCAAGATCAAAATTTTTTCAGAGGCCGAACGTAAAAAATCAGTTCAAAGCAGGTTGTTGTAGAAGTTTTGATGAGAAAATCTAGGATAAACAAATCTCGCGATCAATTGAGTCGCGAGATTTTGTTAAAAAAAGTTATTTCTTCTTCTTTTTTGCAACTTTCTTTTTGGCTACTTTTTTTACAGTTTTCTTTACTGCTTTTTTAGCCGCTTTTTTCTTTGCCATAATTTTTTTTCACCTCCTTTCAGTTTAAAAGATTTTGTTATCGACTTAATACTATTATAAATCTTTTTTGTTAATGTGTGAATAGGGTCAAGAGACTTTATCAACAGTTGTGGAAATAAAAAAAAGAAAATTTATTTTTTTTTATTTTCTTTTTTAAAATTTTAAAAATTTATTTTTAAGTTTTTTAAATAAAATTTTATTTTTTAACTTCGACAGTTGTGCCAACTTCGGACCAATCATAAATCCATTTTATGTTTTCAAGATTTACATTAATACAACCATGACTCATGGGGTGGCCGAAGTTATTGTGCCAGTAGGCGTAGTGGATATAAACATGCGGATAGATTCTTAAATTCCAAGGCACTAGACCTAAACTATAATTATTTGGATTGTTCTCGCTGTAACTCCAGGTATAGTCTACCCACGGTAATTTGGCTAAAATTGAATGAATTCCCATAGGTGTGGTAAAAGGAAGCTTGGCAGTTGAGACCAAAAAACTGTTAGCCAAAATTCCATCTTCAAAAGCGTATAGTCGCTGTTCTGACAGATCGACAGTAATGTATTGTTCACCGTCTGGACCAAAAAGCGGGCGAGCTTCGACAGAAATTATTTCATCTTGACCGTCGTTGTTTAGATCGATCACGGCAATTTTGGAGCCGCCGGTTGAACTGGAAATCGACAATTTTTCTAGCCCATTTTCATCGATAATTTGTCCGTTTAACAATGACAAAACGGTTTCG
Source organism: Candidatus Uhrbacteria bacterium (assembly GCA_003511125.1). Lineage (GTDB taxonomy): Bacteria > Patescibacteriota > Patescibacteriia > UBA9934 > GWF2-40-263 > UBA12403. Next base: position 8,333 of record DOJV01000025.1, on the reverse strand, counting down.
TCTTTAATTTCGCTTAGGTCGATAGCTCCGAAAGAATTATTAGTGATTGTGGATAACTTTTTTATTTTTAGTTGATCATCGTACGACACTACATCAATATTCGAACCTTTGGCCGAAGAGATTACTAAACCGCCATCTGATTTTACAAAAGGAATTACACCACGACGATCATTGGCATCAAAAGCAAAGAACTCGTTTTTTAAATTCCAACTGTTGTTATCAAACGACCAAATGCGGACATGTGGACCACCACTCGGACCAGGGCCTGTTACTAACTCATTTTTTCCATCCGCATCAATGTCACCACAAGCCAGATTTATACCGCCGCGAAAAGCTTCGTTGTAGGCAAAGAAGCCCTCGCCAACAGGTTCTCCAAGATTGTTAAAAACTCGTACGTGAGGTCCACCGCCATACTGGGTGCCGGTGACGATTTCGTTTATTCCGTCTTGATTTATATCACAAGTCACCAAAGTGATTCCGGTTCCCATGTCGGCCGAGTAGGCTAGAAAATTTCCGATTTCCGAACCGTCTTGGCGAAGAACTGTGACTCGAGGTTCGTTTCCTAAACCGTTCCCTAGAATTATTTCCGGAATGCCATCAAAGCCCAAATCAGCAACCGCAATAGCCGCACCACCACCAAGGTTGGCAGTAGGGATATTGAAAGATGAAAGTTCGGTCCCCGCAGAGTCAGAAATTTTTACGGTTAAAGTTTCTGAATTTGCTTGGGCAACAATCGGAAAGAGGATTGCGGAAATAGCTAGAGTTAAAAGAAGTTTTTTCATAAAGTTTTATTTGAGATTGTCTTTATCTTATCAGAAAAACCTAGGAATTACTAGTTTTTTTATTTTAGATAAGCGAAAAAAATATTGTTGTTTTCTTAGAATATTCAATCGGTCTTTTGGTGAGGCCAAAGTTTGGTTTTTTTGCTAATTTTAAAAGTTTTTTTGGGCTTTTACGTTGACAAAAACTTATTTCTGTGTTATTGTAAATCGTCGATTCGGCCTGTCGCCGCGACATCCACCCAGCAGCAGGAGCTGTATCATGTTGAAGATGCTGGTTTCTCTCGTCGCTATCATCTCCGTCCTTGGTGCCTGGCCGATCCTGGCCGTGGTTCGCGAGAGAGGATTCGAGGGTGTGACGTTCGCGGTCGTGGTCGCGTTGGCGTTCGCGATGGTGTTCATGGGTTCCGTGAACGCCGTCATGTGCTTCGCGCCAGACGTCGCCACCCGGCCGTTCCGGCTCGTGTCACGGGTTGTGGTTGCCGCGCTCTACGGACTCGCCATTCTCGGCGCTACCTTTCACCTGACTCACGGCTTTTGGGCGAACCACGTTTCGTCCGAGGTTACACAGGCAGAGGTGGTGGTCGAGGATACGGCCGAGACCGAAGGGCTGGCCGATTCCGAGCTCGGCCGCACCTACCTCGAGGATCTGATCGAATGCGCGCTCGACGAGTTGCGCGACGATCAGGTGGCCTCGCACGCCTTCCCAGGCGATCTGGTGGCCGACACGGTCGACCCCGAGCTCGTGATCGCCATCCTTTTCGCCGAGCACACCTCACACCGAGATCTACTCGCCGGCACAGCCGTCACCCGCGTCCTCGAAAGCTTCGGTCGTCGTGGCCCCGAGGCCTTCAAGACCGCGGCCTCACCGGTCGGTGCCTACGGTCTGGCCCAGATGATGGATCAGACCTATGAGTCACTCGATGTGGCCTACCCCGAGGCGCGGCTTCACACCGACTTCCATATCGGGCGCGAGAATCACAGAAACGCGGTCAAGGCCATGTTCCTCCATCTCGACAACGAGATGGCCCACCTCTCGCCCGCGGCCCGCTCCCGTGTCCGCACCGACGAATGGCAGCGTCGCGCCCTGGTGGCCGGTTACAACACCGGCATCGCCACGGTCTCAACCGCCATCCGTGACTGCGATACCGAGTGGCGAAGCGAAACCTGCGCCAAACTTCCACCCGAGACCCAGGAGTACCTTGAAAAGTACCTCCTGATATCAGAGGAGCTCGGCCTCAAAGGCTAGTCTTCGCCTTCTTCCGCAGCGCGTTCGGTCTTCCCGGCGCGCTGTTTTGTTTTTTGAAATTTTAGAGCAAGGGTCGATTGTTGACTTTATTGTGATTTTTAATTATACTTTTAACGCAAATACGGGCCGTTAGCTCAGTTCGGTAGAGCACCTGCTTTGCAAGCAGGGGGTCATCAGTTCGAATCTGATACGGTCCACCATCCCCCTTCGCCTCGCGGCGAGGCTACGGTAGGGATGTTTTGAATGAGTGCAGCGAGAAACCCCGGGTAACCGAGGTTTTTGTTTTCTTGTGTTTGTTGTTCGGCAGGGTTTTAAAAGTGCTGTTTTCCGTGTTGTTATGAAATTATATGCTTATCGTTTATGCTCATCCAAATAAAAAAGGTAATTGCGGCGAGGTTTTGTGTCGGTCTTGCGAGTTTTTAGATAAAAAAGGGATTGAGTATGAAATTCTTGATCTTTACGAAATGAATTATAATCCAGTAATGAATCAAAACGAACACTATACTTCCGGTGGTAAAGAAATTTCTCTAGAGAATCAGAGAATTCAAAAGATGTTTAAAAAGCATAAGCGTTTTGTTTTCATTTATCCAACTTGGTGGAATAACACCCCGGCAATTCTTAAGGGCTTTTTAGACAAGGTTTTTACCAATCATTTTGCTTTTGAATACCGAAATAAAATACCGGTTGGTTTGCTTAATGGAAAAGCTGTGGTAATTACTACTACCGGAGCGCCGCGACCGTTCGGAAGAATTATTTTAAAAGATCGATCGATAACCGTTGTCACAAAAGACACTTTAAAATTTTGCGGAATAAAATCTCGAGGTTTTATAATTGGTTCTTGTGTTAATTTTAACGAAACCAGTAAGGGTAAAATAAAAAAGACTGTCAAAAAAGCTTTAAATTATTTAATTTAGTCAGGAGATTAAAAAAACTCGAGTAGAACTCGAGTTTTTTTAATTAAGTTTTTTATCCAAACATTAACCACTCCGGTTTAAAAATTAGTAAAATGCCTATGGCCAGCATTAAAAGGCCGCCGATTAGTTTTGATAGTCTGGTATATTTTGTGGTTATTCCCGTCATTTCCAAAGTTATCATGGTAATAAAGAAAACAAAAAGATCATCTAACATGAAAAAGAAAATATAAAGAAGGAGATAAAAATAATATTGCCAAGGGTTTAAGTTATTCAAAGTTAAAATTTGGGTATAGATAGCCGGCAGGCCAGCTGAACAAATTAATTCGACTAAATTTACGGCCGCCGCCAGGAGAATAATTCCACCTAAAGCCAAGAAAAAATTTTTTTGTTGCACGATATTTTTTATTTTTTCAAAAGTTTTTCGTCGGCCATTGTTTTGAATTATTTTACAACCACTTTCTTTATTAAATAAAAATTCTTTTAGATTATAAACACCACCGAAAAGGGCTAAAAGACCAATTATTAATTTAATCCAAATGATAAAACCCAAGAAAATAATAAGATTCAACCAAGCGGCCAGAAAAATAAAATAAACCGCGGCCGAGGCTGCTATGAAGGCGCCGCCAAGAAACCATCTGCGGTTCCGACTTTTTGTTCCAATAAGTAGGCTGATAAGAAACAACAATGTCCACATGGCACAGGGGTTAAATCCGTCCAGAGCGCCAATAATGATTGTAAGTATTGGTAAAGAAAAATCGGTTATTCCCACCTCTCCGACGATTGGTAGATTAAGATTACCGCTGGTTTTTTCGATTTCTGATTCCGGAATTGTATTGGTTGTTGTCACAATTGGTTCAGTTTTTGCTTCTTGATCTGGTTGGTTGTTTTGTTCATCGCTCGGAATGACTATTCCAAAGAGTGGGGCAATTGAGTCGGGGCAAGAATTTTTTAAACAGGTTTTGATTTGTTCTTCAATTTCTGTTGGACTAAGACTGTCATTAAAACCAACAAAATTTTTGTCTCCGATAATTAAAAAAGGGACACCGTCGGCTCGGCTGCCTAAGATTTCGGCGCTTCTCTGAAGTAAAAGAACGTTTTCTTGGTTATGGTAAATTTCGAAATCATTAAAAACCAGTTCTGGGTATTTGTTAATCATTTTTTCCAAAAAAATTCTTTCTTTAGCGCAGTGGGGGCAACCATCACCGTAGAAAAAGTAGGTCTGTAAACTTGCCGCGACCGTAGTCGAAGTAATGGCGGTAAAAATGAAAAAAGAAAATATAAAACCGGACAAGATTTTAATGAAGTGGTTCATAATTTATTTTTCTTTGTTTTTGTTGATGATTTCAAGAAGTTTTCTTTTGGCGATTTCACCCTCGAGTCTTAAAAATTCCCGACCTTCTTTATCGAGAAAGACAAAGACCGGAAGAACTTCGTTGATAGCGAATTGATTAATTATCTCTTTTTCTTGATCAAAATCATGGTATTCGGTTTCGAGCCAAGGGTTTTCGGTTTCAATTTCTTTCCATCTGGGTTTCATAATTAAACAACCGGGGCACCAAACTGCTCCAAATTTTAGAACTTTCATAAAAGATCGTTTTTAATTATTTTTATGGCTTTGCCGTTTATTAAAGCTTCGGCTATTTTTTTGTAGGCCGAATTAAGAATTCTTTGATAAGTGCTTTGGGAGGTTTTCATTTTTTTTGCCGCGGTTTTTTGTTCTAGATCTTTAATATGACGGAGGCGGAAAGCTTCGATTTCTTCAGGACTAAGTTCGATTACTTGCAATTCGCGCATGGGGACGTCCTGCGGTTTGAAATAAGTTATTTCCGGATTGAATTCTATTTTTCTGCAAAGTCTTGGTCTGGGCATAAAGTTGATGGTTTCTGCTAAATATGATAAAACTTTTTTTGAAAGAAGGCTACCCTCGGCCCTTCGTGTGAAGGGCCGAGTTTCCCAGCCTTCTTTTACGATTCTTGTTTTTTGGGTCGGTTTGGTTCTTTTGGGTCGGTATCTTGGTTATCTACAGACAATCGTCTACGAAGACCTAAACCCTGGCCAGGTCTAAGGGTTAGATCGTTTGGCTGGTTTTTGCCGCAACGACCTAAACCTCGACCGGTTTTAGCGCCTTTTCCCAAAGGGCCGGTTCCATCTAATCTAGGCATATGGTTTTAAGTTAGTTATTGGTTTGTAAGCGACAGCCGACCTTTAACTTCTGTCTGTTATGAATATACACCCATAACTATTGTTTGTCAATTCGGTGTTTTTTTAAACGTAAATAAAAACCTCGGGATAGCCGAGTTTTTTTAAAGATTTTCGTAAGTGTTATCCGACCGCCTCTCGATGGCTAAAATGAATATTTTTTCTTCAGACTTTTTAAAAATTATTCTTACATCACCTTTACGAACCCGAAAAATTTTTTCGTGGTTTTTTAGTTTTTTTAAATCCAAATCTGTCCACTGGTTGTTTTTTATCGAGATTAGAATTTTATTTATTTTTTGTCTTTCTTTTTCTGATAATTTATCCAAGTTTTTTTGAATCTGGTCAGTCATATTCTGGTTAAAAGATCGTTGATTTCGATGCCACCACGTTTTATCTTAGTAAAATCAATCACAGTTTCCCAGGCTTCGTCTTCGATCGGAGAGAGGCGAAAAAGTGGTTGGTTTTTACGCATAACAATAAAAGATTCGCCGCGATTGATTTGACGGGCGTAGTAACCGACCTTTTGTCGCAAATCTTTTAAGCCGATAGGTTTGTTCATAAAGAAAAACTTAAGGTTATCTTAAGTTCATCTTACTTTTTAATATTGTTTTTGTCAATTTTACTCAATACAACAATCAACTGCCTTTTTTACCAACTCTCCTAATTTACCCACGAAACCTTTCTTTTCAGTATCGTTTTTATTTAGGGCAAGATCATCAATTTTTTTGATTGGTACTTCCTCCGCCGTTAACGGTTCGGAATCACCAGAAGTTTTTTTAACATCGTCCAGATTAATCATCTTCATATTTAAACCCCAGAACAAGGAATAGAGGTCAAAAGATTTTTTGAACAAATCTTCGGCGTCTTCTTTTTTGCCTTGACCCAAAGCTTTGGTACCAACCTCCATAAGGCGCATTGAGGCGGCCAAGAGGTGTTTGGAAATGCACCAGACTTCACCTTCGTATTGTTTAATAAGTCTTTGTAGTAATTCTTTGCGCATGGCCCGGACTTCGTTGAGCAGGTCCAGATATTCGTTTTTTCCGGTTTTTTGGGCGGTGAAGAAAAAATGTTCTTCGATCGAGATTAGATTCATGACCGCGATACTTAGATCTTGATCAGAAGAAAGATCCATTTTATCCTGCTTTTTCATTTGGTCCACCTTGTCGACAAATTCCTTGAGTTTATTAAAATCCATATTTTTATTTGGTTAGAAAATAGAAAACAACACTTAGAATTATTAGCGGGACGACCGGCAGGACGACTTTTTCGAAAGGGAAGTGGGCACGGCCATTGTTTTTGGTTTTGAGAATTTTGTAAGTCCAACCGCCGGCCAAAAAGAAAATGGCGCCAAAAATTATACCGAGCAGAAGTTTATCTAGACCCCAGATGGTGTTCCAGGGGTGGCCCATGATGCCGTACCAATAAAGCGGGATAATGGTAATCGCGGCGAATAAAATTAAACTTGGCCAAAACAAACCTTTGATTTTTACACCTTTGCTTTTGAGCCATGTGGCCGACCAGGCCGAAACCGAGACGATTAGACCACCGATCCACAAACCGGTGATGGTGTCATCGATTCCGAGCCAACGAGCTAAGCCGACACCGCCGGCTGCGGCCACGGTGCAAACCGGGCAGAAAGCTTCGGCTTTATGGGTGATAAGAAATTCTCCGGCCAAGGCCGCGATTGAAACCGCACTGGCTGATTGGATAAAAGGTCTCATAAAGCTAACTGATTTTCAAAATAAGTAATAATTGGTTCATCGCCATTAACGCAAGAAATGCCGTCCCAAAGAAGCGGTACGCCCATTTCCTCGGTTTTGGTTATGCCACAGGCCAAGTTGACGTCATAGAAAAACTGAGTGTTTTCTACGGAACTGTTTATTTCAATTTTGTTAAAAGTAATTTTTTCTTCGACGTTGTTTTCTGCAAAAAAAGCTTCGACATTAGTGCAGTGAGGGCAAGAGTCGCTGTAAAAAAAGGTTAGGCCGCTTTCGATTGGGGTCGGGTGGGTAAGTTTTAACAAAACAACAAAAAGCCCCACGATAATTAAAATTGTTGCGGAAATGATGATAGGAAAGAGAAGATCTTTTTTCATAGAAGTTCCTATATTTAACAGGTTTTTTTGAAAATGAGCAAGTTTTATTTTATTATACAAAGATTGGGTGGGTTTTTGCCTTTTATAAAGGCCGTGATATTTTCGGCGGCCACGCGGCTCATGGCTTGGCGAGCTTCGATGGTGGCCGAAGCGGTGTGTGGAGTTAGTACTACATTTTCCATTTTGCGGAGTTCAAGATTGTCGCGCGGATCGCAGTCAATTAGCGGTTCGCATTCAAAAACATCAAGTCCGGCACCGGCAATCTCTTTGTTGACCAAGGCTTTTAACAAAGCCTTTTCGTCAATCACCGGCCCCCGGGCGGTGTTGATAATGAAAGCTGTTGGTTTCATGATTTTGAATTCGCGAGTGCTGATCATGTGGTGAGTGGCCGGACAGAGTGGGACATGAAGTGAGATAAAATCCGATTCTTTCAAAACTTGATCCCTGGTTCGGAATTTAGCGCCGGTAACTTTTTCAAATTCCGGATTTTTTTTCAGATCGTTATAAATAACTTTAACACCAAAACCATCGTGTAATCGATGAAGCACGGCGGCACCAATTCTTCCGGCACCGATAACTCCTACGGTCTTTTTCCAAAGATCGGTGCCGAGCATCATCTTTGGTCCCCAACATTCATATCGTCCGGCTCGGGTAAATCGATCGGCTTCGGTAATGCGGTGGGCCAAAGCAAACATAAGAGCGATTGAGTGTTCGGCTACGGTTTCGGCAACATTTTGGTGTGGGGTGTTAGTGACAAGAATTTTTCTTTTTTTCGCTTCTTTCAAATCGATGTTATCAAAACCGACGGCATAGTTGGCAATCATCTTAAGTTGCGGGCCGGCGGCTTCAAAAACTTCTTTGTCTATTTTTTCTGTCAAAATCGACAAAACAATATCTGCGCCCTTAACTTTTTTCAAAAGTTCTTTGCGCGAAATAGCTTTTTCGCCCGGATAAATATCGAGCGTAACGTTTTTTAGTTTGCGCAACATTTTGATTCCCTCGTCAGGAATGTCACGGGTGACGAAAATTTTGTAAGGCATACGATGATTGTTTTTGGTGACTAAAAAGTTGTCATTGCGAGCGCCACGCCAAGCAAT
>DOJV01000046.1 GCA_003511125.1 Candidatus Uhrbacteria bacterium | reverse complement strand
GCTACTTCCCTTGGTCAAGGACAGACAAACGGGAAAAACGAGACAAGGACGGGCTGATCGAGTTCCCTCTGCCGGTTTTCCTGGTCGAACTCATCAAGACTGCGACTGGTCCGGCAATCAACGCCGGAGGCATCATCGCCTTCGACCTTCATGCGGACATCGACACCTTTGGCAACACTGTCCAGGAGGTCTCGGTCACCGGTCTCTTACTTCGACGAGCCATCTTGGATACCCAAAACGAAGACACTCGGTTCCACGTTATGAGCTACACCGACGCCGGAGCTGCCAAGCGATCTCGCGAAGCGGCTGCCAAGGCCATCACCGCGATCAAGGCCGCCGGCTTCCCGATTTGCCCGAAGCAAATTGACGGCTCGAAATCCAGGCTGTCAGATCGCAAACAAAAAATGCTCCGTCGACCTTCCGGCGATGTCCGGGCCGTCAGAGGTTCGACTGTCTATCAGATCGACGACGAAGCCAGTACCCTCGGCACACTCGAGACCAACTCCCGCTTCCTCATCGAACACTACGGAGCCAAGAAGATCGTCGCTGTGATCACGCACGGCGTGCTCTGTGGCAAGGCGGCCCAAATCCTCTCTGATCCGAGCTGCCCGGTCGACAAGCTCTACGTGAGCGACACCGTTCCTTTCCACAACCGACCAGAACTCCAACCTCTCGTCGACTCCGGCAAGATCGTCGTAGTCTCGATCGTCGAGGAGCTGGCCAAGATCATCTATTACCTCCACTGGGGGAAAGAAATCCACCGCGTCCGCTAACCCCTTCCGTCCCTCCCCGCCCCTTGAGCACTTTGCTCGGGGCGTTTTTTAACCAGGATTTTAAGGATTTGGAAGGATTTTGGGGATTGTGGGTGGGAGGTTGATTTTGTGCTAAACTTAAAATAGTTATGTGGCTTCGTTTCTCTTAGTCCGGAGGACGAGATGTTCACGAATCAAGACCTGACTTTTTTTGGTCGACGACTGCGAATTTTGCTCTTTGGTCTGACCGTCACCAAATACCACGAAAACTTCTTGGAAAATCAAGTAACTTTCACGGTGATCGGACAAGTTTTCTTGGAAGACAAACTCCTGAACAAAATTTGTCGTCTATGCGAAGCCGCCTCGGTTAGCTTGACCCCGTTCGGAAATTCGGCTATCGTCATTGTCCGTGGCGTGAACTTTCCTTTCTGGCAGTAAGGAGTCTGTGGCGGTAAACGTAAAACAACGTCCGTCATGCAAAGCCCTCTTTTCCCTTGGGTCCAAGAGCCCTCAAAAATTCTTGGCCCTCTACCAAGCCTTGCAAGAACTTCCGATCGATCCGGATGGTCGAATCGAGACGATCGACACCGATTCCCGAGTCAACACCCAGCCGTTCGGCCACGAAGAAACCCTTCTCGGGGCTCGTAACCGAGCCATCGCTGCCAAAGTCTTCCGTCCTGGTTCAATAGCAATAGGAATCGAAAGTGGAATTTTCAAGATCGAAAACGGCTACGAAGACCGCGCCATCGTTGTCGCCTGCCTCGGCGATCTCGAGTTCGTCGAGACAAGCGCCGGCTTGGCTTTACCTATGGACATTGTGGAACAAGCTCGCCTCCTGGGCTTTGAGAACACCACATTTGGCCAAGTCTTGGCCGCCAGCCACCCGGAAGTCGACCACCGCGATCCACATCGTTTCTTAACCGACGGAAAAACCAGCCGGATCGACCTGCTGGTTCCACCACTTCTGACGGTTCTTCGGCAAACCCTTGCCTTCAAGCCCCGCCGAAATCTGCCGCAGGTCTAACTTGGCCAGCGGTTTTTTAACTGGGATTAACCGTGTATGCCATAGCTTTAGCGAAGGCAGCTGGGATTTTGGGATTGGTGAAATTAGAAAAGAGGGCTTAATAGACATTTTGGGTTGCTAAAACAATCGGTGGATTTATTTCACCGACTGTTTTTTGTTTCTTCTGTTTAGAGGGAATTGATTGGTCTCCGAGTTAATTCCACAATAGGTATTCACTTTCTGTTTTAGGCGAAAAAAGAGAAGAGGACATGGAGGAAGGTAAAAGGGAAAAGAAAAAAAGTCCACATTCCTCCCGATCAGGAGGAATGTGGTAAAAAAATAAAACAGACAAAATTCTACTGATTAGATGAACTTTGTCTGTGTTTTTAAAACGAATCTTTTACCAAACAATCAAAAATGCCCCGCCAGATATAAAGACCGCTCCCAAAACCGTCTTCCAGGTCGTGGTCTCGCCCAAAAATAATCCGGCCATAAGGACGATGAAGACAATACTCAATCGATCAATCGCCGCCACTTTGGTGGCGTCACCGGTTTTCAAAGCGGCAAAATAAAAAAGCCAAGATAAAGCTCCGGCTAAACCAGCCAAACCAATCAACCACCAATCTCGCGAACCAAAAGACGACAAACTGAAACCTTGAAATTTTTTCGAAAACAAAGAAACCGCAACCAAAAATCCGGCCATCAAAATTGAACGAACTGTGGTGGCTAAAATCGGATCAATACCTTTAAGTCCAAGTTTGCCAAAAACTGTCATTAAGGCCGCGGTAACGGCGGCCAAAAAAGCAAAAAGTAACCACATAGAATTTTTAAGCTGTTGAGTTATTTAGCTGTTAAGTTTTGAGATGAAATTTTTTCAGAAAACAATTCGCAACCAACCCCGTCAACGACTCAACAACCCAACGACTTAATGACTTAAAAACTTAACAACCCCACCTACACTTCCTACCTCCCTTTATTCCTCTTCTGCTCTTCAAACCAACTAACCGCCGCCTGAAAATCTTCTTCGGAAAAAGTCGGCCATTTGGTGTCAGTAAAATAAAGCTCGGCGTAGGTCGTTTGCCAAGGAAGAAAATTCGACAAACGTTTGTCGCCACCGGTACGAATGACTAAATCGACATCGGGCATGCCGGCAGTGTCCAAGTATTTAGAAAAAACTTCTTCGGACACATCTTCCAACCTGTCCACAGAAGCTCGGCGAAGGTGGGCGACGGCGGAAAGAATCTCGTCGCGTCCGCCGTAATTAATAGCCATAGTCACAACCAAACCAGAATTGTTGTGAGTCTTTTCTTGAAAATCACTCAAGGATTTTTGAACTCGCTCGGGCAATTCCTGAACTTTTCCGATAACATTAAATCGCAAATTATTTTCCAAAAAGAAACTTTGATAATCGATGAGTTTTTCGAATAATGAAAACAGATGATCGAGTTCTTGTTGACTGCGATTCTTCAAGTTCTCGGTCGACAAAGCATAAAGCGTTAAAAACTCGACCCCTTGTTCTTTTGCCGCCTTGGCAATTCGCTCGATATTTTTCGCGCCCTCGGTGTGACCAAAGACCTTGGGCAAACCGCGCTCGCTGGCCCAACGGCGATTGCCATCCATGATGATGGCGAGGTGTTTTAGTTCGTTCATAACGCCGAGGATTATACCACAATCGAATGTCTTGAGAAGCTCTTAAGAAAACTTTTTAGCAATAAGATTAGCAGTTATTCGACCAGATTCGTAAATTGTCGGCAAACCCGAGCCTGGATGAGTGCCACCACCAACCAAATAACAGTCCTTAATTTCCTCGAACTCATTATGCGGTCTAAACCACAGCATTTGATCTAAGTGATGGGAGAGATTAAAAACCGCTCCTTGATAAACATTAAAATCTTTTTGCCAATCAGTCGGAGAAATAATTTTTTCGACTTCGATATCGGCTTCATCAATCTTTATTTTCAGACGCTGACGCATTAATTCCAAAACTCGATTACGAATTTTTGGTCCGGATTTTTGCCAATTAATTTTTGAGCGATTGTTAGGCACTGGGACCAAGACGTAGAGTGCGCTTTTGCCTTTCGGAGCTAAAGTTGAATCGGTTTTGCTGGCATCGCGAACATAAAAAGAAAAATCTTCTTTAGTCAATTTACCGGAAAAAACATCTTCAATATTTTGACGATAATTTTTGGCAAAAACAATGGCGTGGTGTGGTAGATTAAATTTCTTGTTGACTCCGAGGTACAACATAAAAATCGAACAAGAATATTTTTTCTTTTCCAATTTTTTCTTTGAATACTTTTTTAATCCGGACAACAACTCCGAAGCCGCGTAAGAAAAATCGGCATTAATCACAACAGCGCCAGAGAAAAACTTTTTGCCGTTATTAAGTTCAACACCAACTGCCCTGCCCCGCTCGGTCAAAATTTTCTTTACCGACTTGCCGTAATGAATCTTCCCACCATCTTCTTGGATAACCTTAGCCATGGCTTCGGCAGCCGAAGAGAGACCGCCTTCAATATGATAAACGCCTTTGTTGTGTTCAATAAATGGCACCATGGCAAAAGCCCCCGGGCAATCCCAAGGCGACATACCCAAATATTTTGACTGAAAAGTAAAAGACAAACGACAGCGCTCGTCTTTAAAATAATCGCCCATAACACTAAACAACGAACGGCCGATAGAAAAACTGGGGATGGCTTTTAAAAACTCGGGCTTTGAAGTCGCTAAAATATTATTATTATCAGCACTCAAAATCGGATAAAGTGCCGCTAAACGTTTCTTTTCTTCCAGATGAAACTTGGCCAAACCATTCTCTTCACCCGGAAAAACTCGAGCCAGTTCTTTTTTCATCTTTTTTTGATCGTCGTAAACATCAAGATAATTGTCAGGAAAATAAAGACGGTACATTGGCAAAAGACTGGTCATTTTTACATAGTCATCAAGATTACGACCGGTGGTCTTAAAAATTTCTCGCAAAATATTATCCATCATGAAAAAAGTCGGGCCAATATCAAACTTGTACTCACCAAGTTTTAAAAAACCGTTACGCCCACCGGGAATTTTTTCTTTTTCAAAAATCTTAACTTCAAAACCCTTATGAGCCAAAAGCATGCCCGCAGACAAGCCCCCTGGCCCGGCCCCAACAATGATTATTTTTTTCCTCCTGGTATTAGACATATTTTACGGTTCAAGAAACAAACCGTCTGGCGTTACCCACTCGGCGGCAGCCAGAGCGTCGCAAGCCATGGATTCATATTTCAATTCCTCGCCGGTAATCGGCTGGCCACCGTAAGGATATGACCAGATAACGGCTTCGACCATGGTATCGCGACCACTTAAACAACCGCCGTTTTCGCTATAAGGACAAGTGTTCAAACTAAAAATTCCAACATTTTCACAATTAAGTTGTATTTGCTGTTCGGTCCAAATCGAGCCAATATAATCCAAACAATGACTCTCCGAATCAATCATATTACAGCTACCGCGAACTTTATGAGCGGTATTTTCTTCGATCAACGGCTTAACATCTTCTTCGTAATCGATTTGTTGATTTTCGGGAAGATCGTCGGAACAGCCGAAACCAAAAAGGAGAAACGGTAGGAATAAGAAAGGGATAAAATATTTCATAAAGCTTTTTTAATTTTTTTAATAATATCATCGTAAACTTCATCCGAAAGAAAAACCTCCTCGGCATCCGATTTTATCGGCGTATGCGGATCGTTTTTAATTTGTTGAGGAAAAATATGACAATGCAGATGCGGACAAAGATTGCCGTAAATAGCATAATTAATTTTGACTGGCGAAAAAACTTTTTGCACTGCCTGAGCGGTTTTGGAAACATCTTGCCAAAATTCGCTCAACTCATTTTGATCCAGTTCAAACAACTCATTGGCGTGACGTTTAAGAAAAACCGCCACCCAACCCGGCCAATATTGATTTTTAGGCAAACGAACAAAACTTTGTTTTAGTTCGGTTATCAGAAAACTATGTTCGTTAGTTTCCAAATGAATATCCTGACACATCGGACAATCGTTGCCAGAGATCATGTTTTGCCATTTTTCAGGTTCTTTCCAGGTCATAATTAAAAATCTCTTGATTAGTCTTTAAAAAAGTCGTACCGGTTTTTTGAAACGGTCGAAATTTTGGAAATGGCAAAATTTTGATTGAATCGCCTTTTTTAAAAGTGTAAAAAACAATACCTCTTTCCGACCAAGCGTCAAAAAGCGAAAGATTGTTTTCTAAAACACTACCGACTTTTTCATTTTGTTTAACGACTTTTAAAATTTGACCAACATATAAACCAAAAGTTTGTCTAAATTTTTTTCTTTGTTTTAAATAATTAAGATAATCAGAACCCAGACCCAAAACAACAGGCAGAAGAAAAAGCCCGAACAAACAAAAGATTGTGGTTTCCAGGACAGAATTCATACCCAAATACTTTAGCATATTTTGGTTTTTTCTTAAAATCAAAAACCTCGGCGCTAACCGAGGTTTTGAAAAACTTTTATTTTGTCTTTTTAGCCGCAGCTTTTTTAGGAGCCGCTTTGACTTTAGGTTCAACTTTGGCTTTAACTACTTTTTCTTTCTTAACTTTTTCGGCTTTCTTTGGGGCTTCGACTTTGACTTCTTCAGCCTTAACTTCTTTTTCAACCTTAGGTGCTTTAACTTTCTCTTCGGCACCGGCCGGGGACAGCAATTTGATCAACTTGTCCATTTTTTCGTTTAACATTTTGATCTCGTTAGCCATGTCGCCAGAATCTCTGCCGCCGCGAGATGGCGCTGGGCGATCCCGTTTAACTTCGCTGAAACAATCATTGCAGAAAATTTCTTTGTCGCCAGTTGGGCGAAAAGGCACCTGGCAATCGGCACCGCACTTGGTGCAGGTGGCGTCATGCATTTGGCGATCTTCGAAACGCGGGCGTTCGTGTCTGTCACCGCCAAAATTACTTGGTCGGCCGCCGTCGTCGTTTTGTTTGGCAAAGCAGTTACTGCAAAAAACTGGACGTTCGCCGGAAGGTCGGAATGGCAATTCGCAACTTTCGCCACACTCGCTACAAGTGGCGCGGAACATAGGTGGACGACCACCACCGCCAAAACGACCACCCCCGCCGCCGCCACCGAAATCGCGTTTAAAACCTCCGCCACCGCTTCGGCCGCCTCGATTAAAATTTCCCATACTTTATATTTTTTGATTACTTAAAGTGTAATTGGCGTAAGTTTAGCAGAGAATGGGAATTTAAGCAAGGGTTAGGGGTTTACTTCCCCCGAAAAAACCTGATCAAAAAATAAATCGTTGTTACCACGAACAAAACCCACCAAAGCCACATAAGGCCAAGAAGGTAATTATAAAAGTACAAACCGAGGATAAGACCAAAAGAAATCAGGCAGAGTTTAAGCAAACCAATCTCCCACCATTTAAAAGTCCAGTTACGAAAAATTTTCATATAGATTTTTGGGTTAGTTTTTTAAAACGTCTTGTTTAGTCCACTGTACCACTTTTTAAAAAACGAGCCTAATCATTAATTTCTTTGGCCAACAAATTTCTGCCAGCTTCGGCCCACGCGGTTTGCCCGTCAAGTTCCATTTCCAAAACATAATCAGCCAAAAGATTTTTGACTTCATCCGTGTCTGAAACTTGTTCAAGATATTTTTCTAAAACGGCAAAATGAACAGTTTCTCGGGTCCCTTCATCATCAAGCTGCAGCCAAATTTTTTGTTCAAAGGCCAACTTCACAAACTCGGTATCCTCAAGACCGGCATTAATTAGATCCATAAGTTTTTGCTGAGCCTCGGGTTCGGAAATTCCGGTGTAAGCGCCTTCGGGAATGCGGTCGGAAACCGGATCAAGCCTGGCCGACAAGTAATCCTCAAGATGCTCGGGATCGTAAGAAATATCGAACACCAAATAAGCCGGTTTCATGCTCAGAATTATTTTCTCTGGCTGTTCAGACAAATTCATGGCCGAAAGTTCGGTGATGATTTCTTGAGCTTGTCCAAAAGACAAATCTGTTTCTACCAACTGATACAGAAGATACTCCCAAGCCACGTCAAAAGACGAGGTGTTGTCTGGCACAAACTTTACTAAAAGTTGTTTTAAAAAAGTTGAGTGATTATGAGCCCGCTGTGGCTCGCCGATAGCATAGCTTTGGCGCAAACGCAACCATTGCAGAGTTTCGGTTGTTGGAAGTTTCAAAAGTCTGAAGACACCCAAGGCTTCGGAAAAACCGATCATGGCCACATAATCGGCTTTTTGCCCTAAGATTTTTTCGATCTGTTCAATACCATAATCAAGCCCACCAATCTCGCAAGCATTGGAAACATAATAGTCGCTCGGTAAATGACCACTACCTGGAAGCGGCGAATAAGTGCCGCGCGGTACGGCGGTAATGTTGACAGTCTCTTTATTCTTATCAATCTCGACAAACTGAATGGCGTCGCAATGACCGACAGCACTACCGGAACGAGAATCGAGACCAATAAAAAGAATTCGAACAATACCGTCATCGCCAAAAGTATCGGTCGCCTCGGCCGCTTCTTGCGCCGTCAGTCGGTTATCGATAACTTCTTGAATTTGTTGTTCAAGAACCTCATGCGCAACTTTTTCCTGTTTCCAAGAAACAAAAAAAACCGCCGCTCGAACGGTCAGCCAAGCACCAAGACCAACCAAAACCACAGCAAAAACTAGCAAAACCCAGCGTTTGATCCGAAAATCTTTTTTCTTTATTTCTTGTTCCATAAAAGCTCGGTTCGTAAAAATCTTTACACGAAAACCAAAAGAAAACAAGGGAGGTTGTGAATTGCTCCCATTTTCAAAATCAGACAACAAAGACACCTGATTTTTTCGTTCTTGTTTCTTAGAATTCTAAAAATCCTAACTACTCAAAATAGCCATCAAAAAACTAATCAAAACAGCCAGCACCAAAACCAAAATAAACGAAGGGATTTGTAAAAAATTTTTAACCGTAAACTTCCCACTCCCCAGTTCAAACTCCCGGGTGGTCAAAAGATGAACACCAAAAACCAACTGCCACAAACCGCCAATCAAAAAGAAAACACACCACAAATCTCCGCCAAAAACCGCTTCCTTGGACCAAGAAAAAACTAAATGCAAAACCCCAAGACCCAGAGCACAGATCAAGGTCAAAATCAAACCACTCAAACAAGCGTATTTTCGATCTTTCCAAGAAATCGGCCGACCTTCTTTTTTGAGTCGGGCATGAAGCCGAGCTTCGGCAATAACTTTATCGCCAAAAGAATTGTTGAAACTATTCATATTTTTGACCACTAAC
>DOJV01000011.1 GCA_003511125.1 Candidatus Uhrbacteria bacterium | reverse complement strand
ACATCGTTGGCAAGTTGAATTATTCTTTAAATGGATTAAACAACATCTGAGTGTTAAAACTTTCTGGGGTCGTTCCGAGAACGCGGTGAAGACACAGATCTGTGTTGCTATGTGCATTTTTCTTCTGGTGGCCATAATGAAGAAAAGGTTGAAAATTGAGAGAAATTCTTACGAAATTCTACAAATATTGAGTACGTCCGTGTTTGATAAAAAGCCCTTAACACAGCTAATTTCTGAATTTGATTTACAAGAAACAGAGGCGCTCCTCGAAAAACAGGCTGGGTTGTGGGATTTTTAACGAGACACGAGTGATAGCTGGATACGACCAGAGAAGAGGACGAAAACGCCGTCTTTATCAGGTAACCAAAGACGGCAAAAGGGTTGACTTGTCATCCGCTGTCAAAAGTTCGGTTGAATTCATCTTTATTCCAAAACCGGCAACCGGTTAACGCTCTTTAGCCACAACTCCGCTCGTTCATGCTTATCAATAACAGCGTGTACGAGTTTTTTGTTTGTACTCAAATAAAATTTTGATAAATCTCGAAACTCGATAATGCGTGTTTGTCCATCCCCGAGGCGGCACGCCCGACTTTTAGTTTAACAATCTCGGCTTTCTTTTTAGCCGAAAGATTTTTTAATTTTTCCTCCAAAACAATTTGTTCGGAATTGTGTTTTTTAACAAACCAGATTTCGATTTCCCATTGTCGACTATTAAAAGGCAAAATTAAAACCACAATATGAGCCTTGGGGCGATTCTTGCGCGGAAACTTTTCAAAATCGCCGTATTGATATTTTTGAAAAATTCGTTTTTTTACAATAGTCTGAAGAAATTCCCTGGCGCTTTTGCGAGGATTGGCCGAGGCAACAGATATGTCGATATCCGGATCAAACATAAGGTCGGTATAAAAACTTCCGCCAATTCGAACATTGCCAAATTTTGATAAGGTTTTAAGAATTTTGGTTTGAGTTAAAATTTTTTGAGCTTCGAGATGAATCTTTGAAGTCATAATTTTACTATTAAATGAATCTCCACGCAGCAAGCTGACGCAGTATCTAGCGGATTAGAAATTAAAGAGCTTGAGCTGATCTATAGGGAGTCTTTGTTTCCTAAAATATTCACGAACCACGTCTTTGTTTCCGCCTTCCAAAACAGTGGCCACGAAAAAACCGTCTGTCCAGAACTGACCGCCCCAAAGTTCTTTTCTGAGATCCGGGTGTTTTTTAAACATTTCTCGGGCAATGATTGACTTAATTGTTTGGATGATAACCGAAGGTGAGAACTTTGGTGCTGCGGACATCAAGAATTGGACGTGATTCGTGTCTATTCCTACTTGTTCGAATTCGTACTCATAACACTCTCCGATTTTCACACAGACTGAACGAAGTGTATGCTCATGGTACAAAAATCCAAAGAGTGCTTTTCGATACTTTACTGGACAGGCATAGTGATAGTGGATTTGATAAGCGTTATGTTCAGATTTTTTGACTGTGAGTATACCTCCTAGTTTATAGGATAAGGTAGCCGCGCAGCAAGCTGAGCGGAATAGAGCAAGTTTAAGCGTATTGTTTGGAAAACTCAATAATTTTTTACTTCGTGAAATAGGTGCCGATCGACACCTATTTCACGAAGTAAAAATCTTTCCCAAAATCCTCCCCACTGTCTCTTCCACTGTCAAGCCACTATTATCAATCTCCACTCCAGCCTTAACTTTGCTAGTAATTTCATGAACAAAACGAGTCGAAGCCTCGCCATAAAACACTTCCCTTTTAGCATCTCGATCAAAGCAAGTTTCAACATCGCTTACGAGCGAAAAAATTCTGAGGCTCTCACCAAATCTTTGCTTCAAATATTCAATCTGTTCTGAATAATAAAAGCAACCATCGATAATAAAAGTTTTTTCTTGTTCGTCGATTAAATCAATAATTATCTGATTGGCTTTTAAAAAATTTTCGACCAGAATTCCTTCAGAGACAACCAGATTGTGATCATCAATGATTTTATCGACAGACAGATATTCGGCGTCTAATTTTTTTGCCAAAAGTTTAGCCACCGTGGTTTTTCCAACTCCGAGCGGACCGCGGATGACAATAATTTTTTTCATAATTCTTACCGCCCACCAAGCCAATAAGCCGAGTCTGTGGCCTCGCAAGCCATTTGGGAAAACTTTAAAGAGTCCTCTGTCACCGTATCGCTAAAATAAAGCCAAGTCACAACATCGGTGGGCTGCCCTACCATAATTTCACAACCACCAGCCGCACCGCTCGGGCAAGATTCAAGAGAAAAGACACGAGAGCTGTCACAGCCTAAACGCATGTTGGTTTCGTTCCAAAAAGAACCAAAAAATTCTGTGCAAGTGGCATCTTCGGAATTGAAGCAACTACCCAAAGCCGTTTCACTTTTGGCCTGACTGAGAGCGTCACTTTCGATTTTTTGTTGTTGCATCAAAGGAGCCGACACGCCGTCTCCCCCTTGGGAATTTTGCACTTCGGCCTTGCCGCAACCTACAAAAAATGCCGAAACCAAAATCACAAAACCGACAATAGTAATTTTTTTCATAAGTAAATTTTTTAATACGAATTATTTAAATAAGAGATCTAGGTCAACTTCCAAATCCTCAAAACGTTTTTGTAACATCATTTTAGCCTGAAACAAACCTTGGTTATAAAGACTTTTACCAATATGTTCCAAGAAAAAATCCAAAACCACTTCGGCAGCAATGACACCAATTTCTTCGTCCCGTTCTTTTTTGAAAAAAACAATAATTTCCCGAATCCCGGCCTCGCGTTCGGTTTGAGAAAGTCCGTTTAATTTACTTCTAATCTTAGACATATTTTTAAACTAGAGTTTTTCAGAAAAAAGCAATCTTTCACTTTTCCGCCTTAAATGTTATCATTTCTACAACATTATGAAAATAGTCTTTTTAGGAACCCCGGACCTCGCCACCCCTTTCCTCGAAGCCCTAACCAACGAGCCTGGTTTCGAAGTTGTCGCCGTTGTCACTCAACCCGACCGCCCGGTTGGCCGGAAACAAATTTTGACTCCGTCGCCAGTAAAAGAACTAGCAGTTTCGAAAAATCTTCAAATCCTACAACCAGAAAAACTTCGGGACGAAGAGGTTCAAAAACAACTGGCCGAAATCCAAGCCGATATTTTTGTGGTCGTGGCTTATGGTTTAATAATTCCCCAAAAAGTTCTCAGCCTGCCTCGCCTCGGCTGTCTCAACGTCCACCCTTCCCTTCTACCAAAATATCGCGGCCCTTCGCCGATCCAATCGGCGATCATGAACGGCGATGCCGAATCTGGAATATCGATTATGTTGCTCGACAAAGGCATGGATACCGGGCCGGTTTTGGCCCAGGAAAAATTTTTGTTGGCCTTGGACGAATCTCAAATTTCGCTCACCGAAAAAACCAAGCAACTCGGGCCAGAACTTTTAATCGAGACAATTAAAAAATACGCGGCCGGCGAGATCAAACCGATTCTTCAAGACGATACGCAAGCCGTCATCTGCAAAATACTCAACCGCGAATCTGGCCACATTGATTGGAGTCACTCGGCCAAGGAAATTGATCGTTTGGTTCGCGCTCTGCAGCCTTGGCCGGGCTGTTGGACAACTTTTGATCATAACGGAAAAAATCTTCGTTTGAAGATTTTGAAAACTAAAATTGAGGAAGAAAAACTTGTTATCCTCGAGGTTCAGCCGGAAGGTCGTTCGTCGATGTCATATGAGGAGTTTGAGCGGGGATATGGGAAGGTTAAAATGGAATAAAAATAGAAAAAAATTCCAAAATCTACGCGACCGCCTGTTATTTTGGAATTTTTTTTATTTTATTGAGGTTTTTTAAAAAATCGAACTGAATATATCAAAATAGATGCGATCGTATGTGTTTTTGATATTTTTGCATTTTTCCTAACCTTTTCTATAAAAAAAGCTGTCCCAAAAGACAGCAAAGAGAAAGAACCGCGGACTACACCACCAAACGCACACTCCAAGTGAAAACCAGGAGCATGATGACTGCACCCGCAGCAGCCCAAATAGCGGCGAAGCCGAAGAAGAAAGTGAGAACTGTGGCCACCAAAACAACGACGAAATCGATGGTGGTTGTGAATACACCAGCGATCAGCCCAGACTCGTCGTCAGCACCCCCGCACTGACAGACTGAGTTGAGCGCCAAGAGACAGAGACCGGCGAAGGCCAAAAGACCGAAGAACACCAGATCGAAGTGGGTGGCCGACCAGCCAGCGAAGGCCGAAACAGCGAGAAGAGTGACAAGAACGCCTGCGGCGAAGGAAAACAGATATCGCATGCCAAACTCCTTGAGCAGAAGGCGACATTATCTAACGGCTTTGTTTCCTAATTCCTGCTTGGGGACAAGATTTCCCCTTTCCCCAAACGGGAGTGAGGAAATGACCGAATAACTTTCCGGTCGACCTAATTCGAACATT
>DOJV01000048.1:15706-27270 GCA_003511125.1 Candidatus Uhrbacteria bacterium | reverse complement strand
CCGACCTCAAGCCACAGCTCGAGCAATCCGCCCCCGGCTTTTTCTGAAGTCGTGAGCGAGGAACGCAGGGTTCGCGCGATAGTCATGGCAAACTCTCCTTTTAAGGAACGAGACTTGGTTTTTTATCAAATAATTCAAACAATGTCAATAACAGCAATAAAAAAACCGTGACTTTTTTAGCCACGATTTTTTCTTTTTATCTAATAAATCATCTTTTCCTCAAGCGGCACTGACACGGCCGGATACAACTCTGGATCAATCGTGCGAGTGAAACAAACGCGACCGGCGGCGTGGTCCCAATTCTGACCATATGCGTTTCCATAATAATACATTGGGTAGGCCGAGCTTTGCCCTTCGAGTGATTTTGCTTCGAAAACCGCGCACAACTCGAACTCTAAATCAGCTTTCAAATTATATTCATAAACCGCTTTTGTCAAAGGATCGGTTGGAGCAATAAAACCGGAAACCGAATTGTTTAAATCTTCCAACTTGGCCGGCAGTTCCCTTTTTAATGAAAAATAATTAGTGGCTTCATTTTGAATTACCGAAAGATCTTCAACTCGTTTCGCATCGAGACGAATCATTCTCTGCTCGGACGGCGAGCCGACAAAGAAAAATCCGAGAACGATCGTTGTTACAACCACGACTGAAGTGACAACCGTCGCGATAAGAGTAATTTTTGTTTTAGCCGCCACCCCGCGCCGCAAGTCCCAAAGATAATAACCAAAGACCGCGGCCGCGGTGATCAGGACAACTAAAATTTTGAGAATAAATCGCGTGGTGATTTCACCGTTCAAAAAATAATTTATCAAAGTGATCAGGTCGACAATAATCGTGATCGAAGCAACGAATAATGTGAGATACAAAAGCCATTTGCGAATACCGATACCGTTTTTGGCCGGCTCGTTTTTCAGATCTTTGTAAATCATCCATGAAATTAAAAGAAACACCGGCCAAGCTACGATCAAGATGGCCATTGATTGACGGATAACTTCCAAAGCCGCCGGATAATAAAAAGACAAAGCATCAGGAAACTTCACGTTGATGTATTGAAAGTACAAGGCGATGAAGCTGATCACGCCCATAAAAAGGGTAACGATGGCCAAAAGGTGCGAAAAGACATCTTTGGCTGTGCTATGAGAAGTTGAAGACACAGGAATTAAAATAAAATTTTAAAAATTAATTAATTTTATAAAAAAAGTTATCAAAGAAAATTTAGATCAACTTTATCGTATCACATCGTCCAATTATTGGCGAAGGTTCCGATTAATCGAGAGTTTTTATCGAGAAGTAGGCTTTATTGACATTTTTAATACATTTGCTAAGGTCTGAATGCCGACACGTCGGTACGATCATCGTTCGCCAACCAAAGGGAGCAGACCAAATGTCCGAAAACAAGAGCAACGGCGTCTTGACGCCAATCGTCCGGTACATCAAGGACTTCGGCGTCCTCCGGGACAACCCCATGGTCTACTGGGCCGTCCAGATCATCAACCTGCTGGACTCGGCCGCCTACTTCGCCCTGCTGGCCATCGGCACAGTCTTCTTCACGACCAACATGGGCCTGAACGACGTGCATACCGGCTACGTCGTCGCGACCATGACCATCGCCACCACCCTGATCCTGCTCGGCGTCGGTGCCTTCACCGACTGGCTCGGGATCCGCAAGTCCATGTTCCTGGCCATCGGTCTGCAGACCGTCTCGCGTGGCGGTCTGGCCCTCATGGGTTTGTGGGCCGGCTGCCCCGGGCGACTCTGGCTGGCTATCGGCTTCTTCATGCTGACAGCGCCGGGCATGGCCATGACCATCACGGTCTTCCAGTCGGCCAACCGCCGCTTCAGCTCGAAGCGCAGCCGCTCGGCCAGCTTCAGCTTGTGGTACATGATCATGAACCTTGGTGCGGCTGTGGCCGGCTACCTGATCATCGACGGCGTCCGTCTCTGGTTCGAGATCGACAACAGTCACATCTTCACCATCGGATTCTTCTGCGGGCTCCTCTCGCTGCTCACCGCCATCCTCCTGATCCGCGGCGAAAAGCAGGTGACCGACAAAGAAGAAGATGCTGAAGAGGCCACTTCGACCAATCCACCTCAAGAGAAACTCGGCTTCATCAAGAACCTGAAGACCGTCATCGGTCAGACCTCGTTCCACCGACTGCTGGTCCTCATGGTCGCGGTTCTCGGTGTTCGGGCCATCTTCGCCTACGCATATCTGCTGATGCCGAAATACTGGATTCGGGTCATCGGCCCGGATGTCGAGATGGGGTTCTTGAGCGCCGTCAACCCAATCTGCATCGTGATCGGCATCATCCTGACCATCCCGATCATCGGGAGGTTCAACATTTTCAAGGTGTTGGTCTTCGGCGCCATCATCAGCTCGCTGTCGCTGTTCGTCCTCACACTCCCCTGGAGCTGGTTCGGCGGCGACGTGGCCAGCGGCTACTTCAACATGGCTGTCATCATGATGGTCGTCCTCTCGATCGGTGAGATCCTCTGGAGCCCCAAGCTGAACGAGTACACGGCCGCCATCGCCCCCAAGGGTATGGAGGGCACCTACCTCGGCATGAGCATGGCCCCTTGGTTCATCGCCAAAACCCTGGTCAGCTTCGCCTCCGGCCACATGCTCAGCCGCTGGTGTCCCGAGGGTATCGGTGAGCCTATCCGCGCCGGTTCCCTGTCCTTCTGGGACAGCCCCGAGGCCATGTGGTTCTGGCTCTTCCTCTGGGCCGTCATCGGTGTGGCTATCGTCATCATCTTCGGCAAGTGGTTGACCGCCGGCACCGACCTCAACCCGACCAAGAAGACCGCGGCCTAGCGACCACGGTCATCTCGCTCTAACAGAGCTCCTTCGCGATGAATATCGCGAAGTTTTTTTATCAAAAAAGATTCTTGACATCTCGCAAATTTTATGACAACATAAACTGTCCATTGATCTTTACACGAACTCCCGAGAAGGAAAAAAATTGGAAAACAAAAAGTTGGACAAGACTAGCGTGGCGTTCGGCCTTATCGCGGCAGCCATCCATTTGTCTGCGTACTTCATCTACAACAGGCAAATGTTTCTTGGCAACACCAGACCGAACGCCGCAACGTGGGGCCTTTTGCTAACAATTTCAACGATGAATTGTGTGTCCTACTTTTTCATGAATCGTGACTGGGGCAAAATCGTTCTGCCGGCTACTAGCACACTTGCCACCTTTATCACATTTGGCTATGCCGTGACAGGCGGCAAATTCTCTGGTTTTGGCAATTACGACATTGTTGCCGGCGCTATCAGTTTGATTGCGGCAGGAGCGTGGTGGTACTTCCAAAAAGACGGATTAGCCAACCTGATCCTTCAGATAGCTGTCACGGCTTCGTTCGTTCCGACCTTCATTGGCACATGGAACAACCCAACCAACGAGTCGTGTCTACCGTGGTTCTTTTGGACCTCGGCCTACATCTTCCTTCTGGCCAGTGTTCTTAGGCGACGCAAAAGCTGGATGGACTTCATATACCCATCCAACTGTCTGGTTCTACACGCTACCGTCGGCCTACTGGCCCTGCGCTGATCACACACAACCTCTCGTCTCGCGGACGATGAGGTTTTTTTTATTTATCAAACAAACTTTTAGCAGATTTATAACCTTTTATTTTTCCGGCCTTAAACTGTTTTAAAGTTTCATCGGAAATTTTAACCAATTCACCCTCTTGAGATGGAGTGAATCCATTCTCTGTAATCGAGGTTGATGAAAAAAATTCGACAAACTCCAAAAACCTCTTATCCCTAATCGTGCTGGTATGTAAATTGATCGGTAAAAACAGCGGCCAGAAAATATTTTTGTCGGCTTTGGAACTTGAAAAAAGCCCGACTCTTTTTTCTCGATTAAAAATCATTGANNTGAAGTGTCGGCTTGGACAAAAATTATTTTTTTGACAGAATCTGGTAAAGAAAAATTTTTACAAAAATTATTCAAAAGATAACAGCCCATTGAATGACAAATAATAATTTCCGGTTTTTCTTGTTCCAAGAAATCTTGAAGACGCTCGAGAGTGGCGCTAGAGGTGGCAATGGCTTTTTCGGACTGATAATGTTTGATCCAGAAAAAAGGATCGAGAAGACGAACCGGCGAAACCTGTTTCTTGATTCCCCACTGAAAAACCTTAGCCTCGCCGTCTTCAACTTTTTTTTCAAAAACTTTAAAACAAGCCGCCGGGCCAAATGGAGGACGAATGATTGGCACGGTAAGATGGACGGCAAAACCGTGGATTAAAACAATTTTTGCCATAAAAATTATTCCACTACTCCCACCGGAATCTCAGAAATCCACGATAACATTGTGCCGAGCGACAACTCGCGCATAATTCGATAAGCCTCGGCGCCATCGGCCATGTAGTAGCGTTTCAGATCCGACGGATTCACATACCAAGCTTCGCCGTGTTCTTCAACTTGCAATAAAATTCGGCCAGAGAGTTGCTCGGCCAAAGCACCGCCACCAACAATATCGCCTTCGGCCGGAATTTTCGCCAAGTCGGCATTGGTAATGCCAAGACCAAAAGAACGAAGAAACTCGTAAGCTGTCGGACCGTCTTTCAAATAATATCGCAAACGCGAAATTGGATCGATGTACCAAGCCTCGCCGTGATAATCAACGGCCAGCATAATTTGTCCTTGCAACCGATCGATCAAATCTTTGACTCCAGGATTTGGCACCGAGACCAAATGTTCGACCCCGGTCGGATCAGCCCAAGCAACACGAGAATCGTAAGTTATGGTTTGATCAATATTGGGAAAATCCACATTGGAACTTTTCTGCGTTTTAAAAGTCCAAGTTTTTTCAAACGCCCCGGCCCCGGAAACATCGGCAACACGGACGGCGTATTCGTGATTAAGTTCAAGTGGTTCGAGCGGATTAAAAAACACAACATTGGCAGCACTGGAATTAGCCGTATCAATCGTCAAAATTGTTTGAATAAAATTTTTGTCCGTCAAATCATAAAGCGAAACCTCGGCCTCGGGTTCAATCAAACCTCCGGCCGGCCAGTACATTAGAGTCGGACCGATAAACTTTCCGGCATAGGCCGGATAAGGCATCGGCGTTTCGTTTACCAAAAAAGTCGTGCTAATCACCTGCCCTTCAGCTGGATAAACAATCGGCTCGGCCATTTCGCCAAGCGCCGCCCAATAATCAGAGATCCGCAAACCGATATCGCAAACAATCCAATTCCCGGTTTCAGCGCAACCGATTTCAGTCACTCCCGGATGAACGAGCGACAAGCGGTGAAACGGCGTCATCATCAAACTATCAAGGGCAGAATATAAATCACCGTCACCATAAGCTTGCACCTCGGTGCAATAATCGCCGTAGCCAAGATACTGACAACGATTGTCCGGAGTGCTGCCAGTAAAACCAGCAGCCGTAGAATTTTCTCCGTGAGGATCGCTTTGATAAATTCCGTTTTTCAATAAATAGTCGGCGTGATTTTTAGCACTCTGACGAAGAGTTTCGTTTGTCGTCAAACTTGGAACTCCCAAAAGACTTCGATAGCGATTCAAATAATCCTCCGGCGAAACCGTCGAAGCGTCGCCATCACGGACATGGTTATAAGCCCCGGGCGAAATAACTTCGGTAAGCCAAGCAGAATCAACCGAGACTTGGGTAGGGGCGGCGTTGGTGGTTAAGGTTGGCAGGAAGAGAGTAGCAAGTAGAAAAGTGGTGAGTAGGATTGGAAGAAAAAAATTCATACTCCTTAAGGATAGCAAAAAATTGACGAATCGACCAAAAAACTGTTAACCTTCTGCAGCAACTGTTCCTTCCACATCCTCACCCCGGAGCCTCCCCAGTGAATCCCTGCCCTCACCACGGCCCGACTGGCCCGATCCTCGCCATCATGCACTGTCTCGAGATCGAGATTCCTGCCGTCTTCGGATGGTCGAGTGAATTGGTCGCCACCGCGGCCGAGTATCACTCCTGTCCGATGTGTCTTCAGGCAGCCAGGCGCACCGAGTGCTTCAGCCACATCCAGTCCCGAGTGACCGTCAATGGAATCCAGATCACCTGGAAAGACTGCCACGGTGGCGTCATGGCCGTGGGCACCCTGATGCCCGACCCGGTCGACGGCGTCAGGCTCGTCGAAGGCAACCTCGAAACAAGCCCTGCCACTCGCTCCGCTCCACAACCAGCCGCCGCGCCGGCCTAGACCAAGAGCCCGACCGTGTCCAAACGCACCGTCTACCTCGTCCTCGTCCGTCACACCCAAACCGACCACAACGCCGAGCACCGCTATTCCGGAGCTCGCGAGGATGTACCACTGAACGAGACCGGCCTGGAACAAGCCCGAGGGCTGGCCAATACCCTCGGTTTACTGAGGCTGTCGTTCGAGCCGGTCTGGTGTTCTGATCTCATCCGGACACAACAGGTCGGTCGAATCATCGCCGGGCTCGTCGACCGCCGTCTGGTTCTTGACCCGCGCTTGCGCGAGGTTGATATCGGCCAGATGGGCGGCTTGATCAAAAACGAAGCCCTCGCCAGATTCCCCGAACCACACTTCCGCACCTCGAGTTCAGACTTCGACTTCACCTCGATCGGCGGTGAGTCGCGGACGCAAGTCGTGGCTCGCCTGCAAGCCTGCTTCGACCAGATCCTCGAGACTTACGGCGCCCCGGATGACGAAAACGCGGTCTTCGTGATCGTCATCAGCCATGGCACAGCCCTCCGCATCATGCTCGAAGAGCTCGGCATCAACCCGCCGGTTCTACACGAACAAGGTGGGTTCCAAACCATCTGTTACTCCAAAGAAGTCGACAACGACTAGTCGCTTGCTCCTCCTTTGTCCTTGATTCGCTCGAGGACTTTTTTATTATCAATTTTAATCTTGAACAACTCAAATCAAAATGCTATACTTTTGATAATAAAAATACTTGTATGCAAATCACTATCAACAAAATTACGATTTTAAAATTCCTCCCGGCCATCGGTCTGGCAATTTTATTCCTGATTTTTTGGATCAATAATCCACACTGGTTTTGGGTGGAACTTTGGTTTCTTTTGGAGATCGTCGTTTTGACTTCGTTTACCAGAACATTATCGCTCAAAACCGGCATCGGTACTTTTCTTATGGGCATTACGGTCGGCTTCGGAGTGATCTATTTAATCGGCTCGGGCTTTGAGGCCATCAACATGACCAAAACCGCTCGAGCGTTTATCATGCCTTTACTCGAGGAAGCCGCGAAAATTTTGCCGATTCTGATAACCATAAGACTTTTTGGCGGACTAAAAAAACCACGGCTTAATTTGTCTGACTTTATTTTCCTCGGAGCCTGTGCCGGAGCCGGATTTAGCATGCTGGAAAAATATTTTTGGGACAGTGTTTACTTCCCATTCACCTACGGCCCGCATTTTGGAAGTACTTATCTGTTCAGCGACGCTTTGGGTGTTTACGCGTCAGGCGAGCCGTTCGGTTATGTCGGCCACGCCGCGGCCACGGTTTTTGTTGCTCTGGGTCTCGGCTTAACTTACAAATTCTTGCGCTCCAAAAAACCTTTTTGGCTAGTTCCGGTTCTGGTAGCTTTCGCCTGGGTCGGCATCGAACACATTATTCTGAATTACTACTACACTCCGCGTGGCGAGGCTTTCATGATTTTTGGCGGCGGCCAAATGACGCCGTGGATTATCTTAATCGCTTTGATCGCGACAATTGTTTTCGAGGCCGTAAAAACCAACGAACTTTTGAAACAAAACACCAAGGTCTCAAAAAAACTCCGAAGCGCCTTCAAACAAATAAAAGACTTCCCATCTTTTGTCGGTTCCTGGTCAACACTGCGCGCGGTTAATTACTTAGCCTGGCTTAAAACCAAATAATTTTATGGACTTAAATTTTCTTCACGAATTGACGCAGGGTTTTGATTCTCAATCCGCCCAAGCGGCCAGCGAAAATTCCGGGTTAATTCCCTACCTAGCCTCCTTACTCGGCCTGCCGGCGGCTTGGCCTGAAGCCATCACTAAAATGATTGATCCGAATCATCCAATATTCTCCGGTCGCGACACCGGTGGCGGATGGTCAAACGCCCCGTCCGGATTTTCTGATTCCCGTCTGGACGGTTTGGCAATTGGCAACTCCGGTTCTAACGGACTCACACTGGCAGATGTAATCGGCGATTCCGGAAACGGACAAACCACTCTTGCCGATGTGGTTGGTGAGTAAAAAAATCAAAATCCAAAAAATCCGGCAACAATCAAAACCGCTCCAGCGCCCAATAAACATCCTGTCATCTTCCCGACTGCCGAACCGAGCACGGTGCGCTGAGCGCCTTTAATTTTTTCCGCTGCCAGCCCTTCGAAAACTCCGGCAATTCCGTCAGTAACGGCATTACCGACCACTCCGCCGATAATCGCGCCGGCAGTGCCGCCGATAAAGCCGCCGAAAATTGCCACAATGGCCAACACACCATTATCGAAAAATCCAAAAACAATATCCGGCCAAATATTTTTGTAAGAAATCTTAAAAGGCAACAAAGAGACCAAACAAAGCAAGCCTAATCCGAAAATAACATAACCGATCAGCCGCGAGTCGAAAACAAAATGCAAACTAACGGCAAAAACAACGACACAAAGTCCGACAAAATTGATGATGGAAAAAATGTGGTGATTTTTCATACCTTAACGTGTTTTAATCATACTTAAAACCGGCTATAATTTACGTTGTGTTTTAAGTATACTTAAAATTGATTAAAAAGTCAGGTATTTTAATTAAACTTTTTTTTATTTCACTTCCGCCGCGTCTGTCCCGGCCACCCAGCCAGTTGTCCAACACAACTGTAATGAAAAACCACCAGAAGGACGATTGATATCAATTGTGTCGCCGATCAAATAAAGGTTCGGGTAAAGCCGCGAAGCCATGTTTCTAAAATCAACTTCTTTGGGTAAAACGCCGCCGTCGGCGACGATCGACCATTCAAAACCCATGGTGCCGACGATTGGAAAACGTAAATCTTTGAGTAAGTGCCCGAGTTTTTTTCTTTGTTCTTTGGAAACTGAGTGAACTTTTAAATCACCGATCAAGAATTCGGGTCGAAACAAAATTGTTTCGACTACTTTTTTCGGTAATAAATCTTTGAAAACAGTTTTCAAAATCTTGTTTTTGTTTTTCTCAAACAAATCCAAAAACCAAGCATCCAAACTCCCCAAATCAAGATCCGGAAAAAAATCGATCGAGGCGATGACCGGGCCTTTTTTTAAAAGTTTTTTAACTTGATTGGCCGAATTAATAACCAACGGTCCGGAAATTCCAAAATGGGTGAAAAGCAAACGGCCACGGGCTTTGTGACCGACTTTTTCATTTTGAAGAAAACGTAAGGTCATGTCATCAACGCTCACACCAGACAAAGCATGAACCCACTTGGCCGAAGTTCGAAGCGGCGCCAAATTCGGATCAGGCACTTTAACCGTGTGGCCGATAGCTTTGAGCATTTTAAACCCATCGCCGGTTGAGCCGGTTTCCGGTGCCGCTGTGCCGCCGCTCGCTAAGACAATTTTGTCAGCACGAAAGATTCTGTCGCTGGTTTTTACACCCAACAACTTCCCTTCCTCGACCAAAAAAGATTTTACCGCCGTGTTCAACTTAACCGTCACCTGGCCGCTCTCCTCAATGTACTTTTTCAAAACAAAACCAACATCCTCGGCACTCTCTGATTTTGGAAAAGCTCGTTTACGATCCTCTACTATCAACGGCAGGCCGCGACTTTCAAAAAAATCAAAAGTGCTCTCGACGTTAAATTTCGAAAACGGCGAAAACAAAAATTTTTTGGATTCAGGAAAATTTTCCAAAAAAAGCCGATTATTAAACTCGGCGTTAGTAATATTACACCGCCGCCCGCCGGTCAGACTTAATTTCTTGCCGAGCCGCTCGTTTTTCTCAATAAGCAAAACCCGCGCCCCGAGTTCCCCGGCCCGCCCGGCTGCCATCATACCGGCTGGTCCGCCGCCGATAACAATAATATCGTAATTTTCTTTTTTCATGAGTTAATAATAGCAGAAAAGAAAGACAAAACAATATTGACACCTACTCTTGACGATTTTTCCCAGCCTGTTAATGTTTGGGGTATATGACACAAACTCTCCTACCGCTCATCAAACGAACCAAACAAGAAATCATCGAAGAATACGAAAAACTTCAAGAAAAACTCGAGGATTTGGAATTAACAGCCAAAACCGTCCATAGCCCGGCTTCTGTGGAATTAATCGAAAAAGCCAAAACTAAATCTCCACAAACCATCGATAAAATTTTCACCGACTTTCAAACTGCGCTTCAAATACATTTGTCTGAAGTTCGAGCCTCACTGGTTGAACACTCGCTGTCATTACAAGACATGCAAAAAGCCGTTGAATTATCAAAAGAACAACTTAACTTGCAATACAATATCGTCCTCGCAGCCGATTCGTTAAACCAACTTGTTGATGAACAAACACGGCGAACCGCCACTTTTGAAACAGACTTTGAACAGCGCAAACGCCAGCTTGATGAAGAAATAACTCTCAAGAAAAAAACCTGGGATCGCGAAGCTGAAGAATATGAATATCACAAAAAATTAAAACGCGAACGTGATCAAATTGAAACCGAAGAAAAAGAAAAAACATTAGCGGCTCGTGAAACCGCCATTCGCGAACAAGAACAAGAAATCGCACAAACGAAAAAGACGATCGAGCAATTTCCGAAAGAGCTCGAGATTGCAGTAAATAAACGCGAAAGCGATGTTTCGTCAAAACTGACCGAACAATTCGCTCACGAGAAAGCTTTAAAAGAAAAAGAAACCGATGCCCAAATCGAGCTCCTTAAACTGACAGTAAAGAATCTTGAAGAACGCTTGGCAGGGCTAATTCAAGAAGCGACGGTCTACAAAAATCAGGCCGAGGAAGCCAATGCCAAGGCTCAAACTTTGGCCATCAAGGCTATCGAACGTCCAACAACAGTGGTCGCTCAACAAAATCCGATACCGCAGCAACAAAATTATCATAATCAAACCCAAGGAAGAAACAACGGTTAAAAATATCAAAAAACAGGCGCTTTTGGTGTCTGTTTTTTAAATGAATCTCCGCGCAGCAAGCTGAGCGGAAAAAGGCAAGTTTAAAATTGATTATTTTTTAGTTTCGTAATTCACAGCTCCGCAGAGAGTTTCGAAGAAGTTGGCTGGAACAATCATGGAGGGGTAATGTTATTTCCGTAGTCCCAATTTCCGTCATCTTTCGCTTGGAACACCGTATTCCAAGCGAGTTTTTTTAAAAAACGGACACCTTGCGTTAGAACTCAGAAATTTTTGAAATGTCGCCATCATTCCACCTGTGCAGCATTATCACATTTGGTTTGTCCGTCATATTACAACATTTTACCAGAAAAGTTTGGACTCTGTCTTGCTCTTACGAAAAAGACTCGGTAGATACTAGTCTTTTTCGGATTGGTCAATCGCCCTTGACTTTAACCGATTTTTATGCCAAAATATGGCGTTCCTAAATATTGGGACAAATCTCACAAGTCCACCGCGGAGGCGC
Organism: Candidatus Uhrbacteria bacterium; assembly: GCA_003511125.1. Classification (GTDB taxonomy): domain Bacteria; phylum Patescibacteriota; class Patescibacteriia; order UBA9934; family GWF2-40-263; genus UBA12403. The sequence goes on along the minus strand of DOJV01000048.1, from coordinate 15,745 downwards.
GAGTGGCAAAAGGAATTAATGAACAGAAAAGGTTCCACT
>DOJV01000048.1:6660-15657 GCA_003511125.1 Candidatus Uhrbacteria bacterium | reverse complement strand
CTCTCGGAGCGCGCCCCCTCGCGCGCTCCACCGACCTTTGGTCGCGAAATGATTCGCGGACAAAGGTATATTAATAGTATCTTTCACGGTCCTTCAACATCCATGGGAGGTATCATGGCCGAGGACAAAAAGTATGCCAGAAAAACCGGAAAGGCATTCATCAACAACGAGTCACCGGCAGTAGACATCACGGTAAGTGTGCAGGACACACAGAAAGGCAATCTCCCCGTGATCGTCGAATGGCCGTTGGTTCAGCTGCACTTCGCATCCCTTGCGGATGTACGAGCGGCGTTCATGCCGTTTGCGCAATTCGCAGATGTGCAGAGTGTCGTGAAGAGGCTCGTCGGCGAATGCCTCACCGAACTCGGGGTTGAACAAAACAAGCCGTGTTGACCCCACCACCTCGCACACCCACACATAAGAGCCACTCGGCTCAATCGTCTCCAACGACCGCCTCCTGACATCTTCGTCAGGAGTGTTTTTTTAACAAAAATTCCTCCACTAATTTTAGTGGAGGAATTTTGGCACGCCAGGCAATTGCCCAGCAACTGCCGGTAAAACCGGCTACTGCTGGGCAATGGTTGTGCAAGAAAGTTAGGACAATTTTTGCTTATAATTTCTGACGGCTAAAATTCCTAGAATAATCATTACACCGTCAATAATAAAAGATGAAGTTAAACTTCCTTTTTTTCTTCTAAAAACAACGAGTTGTGGAAGCAATAATCCGGCATTTCACCAGCCCAATCTCCAACTCTACAAATGTTCGGAATATTGAGTATCCGCAAGTTTGCTAAACATATTCTCACACACGGAACACGCGACGAGAAACAAGAAATTTTAGAACATTTACAAAACGCGATCGTGATTAAGGATCACGTTTTACGGTTAAAAATATCAAAAAAAAACAGGCGCTTTAGGTGTCTGTTTTTTAATTTTAGAACTAGACAAGTTTGGTGAAGTAAAAGAAAAAACCACGGCTTTTAATTCCGTGATTCTCTTGTGGTGGGGTTGTGCGAGAATGTAATGTTGTGATATCCCAATTAACAGATAAATGGTTTGCAGATAGCCCTATCAACATGACAATTACAATTGCAAAAATCATTAGATAAAAAGATTTTTTATTGTTCATACCGTTCGAGTATATCACAAGAAAAAAACATCAGATTTTTTGGAGATGGTGAGTTTGGAACTGTTTATTTTGTTTTAATGTCTCCTTAAGTTGAATTTTTGGCACTGGTAGGCGATTAGGTTGATTTCTTCGGAAATTTTTTCCGAAGAAAGGTTATCCAGTTATAGATCTTTGGTAATTTAACTTGTGATAGTTCAAGATTCTGTATCAGGATCCGCGTAAAGAATATTATTCTCCATATAAAGTTGCTTTCCTGTAAATTCATTTACCGACGAGTTACCAAACAATGTTACACTATCTTTGGTTTCAATATAACAATCGTCCGGATTATCAACAATATTTATTTTTGTTATTACCGAATCTATAAAGTAAGCTTTACATCCCATACCTTCTGCTCCTGGTTCTAGCGGATCGCGACTTGGTTGTTTTATCTTTATTTTCTGACCTAGGACAAGTTCGCTAAGTGAAACTTCTTGTCTTCCGGTGTTTTCATGGTTTTCACGTCTTGGATTTTCCATAGATGCACTTAAATTTAATATTTAATACTCGATAATTTATTAATTATAAATTCTTGCCTTAGTATTTTTCAAATTTATGTTTTCTATTTACGTGCAGTATCAAGCCGAACCTAGCACGCCAGGCAGTTGCCTGGCAGGGGCGATAGGAATCGAACCTATGTCAAAGGTTTTGGAGACCTCCGTCCTACCATTGAACGACGCCCCTGTAGTTTTCGCACAAAAATAATATCAGAAAAACGAAAAAATCACAATATCTCTGTCGACTTTTCGGTAACTTGGCGGTAATCAACTTTTTGAAGCTTAAACTTATGGCAAATTGACGAATCGGTTGATGATACCACTAAAAATCTAATTGCTAATTTGGTCAATTTTATCGGGGTTTTTTTTATTAGAAAATCGGCGGGTTGATTTTTTATCTTTAAAACTCTCAAACCAACTAACCGCCAAACCGGTGGAAATTGGCACTGACAAAACCAAACCAATACTGCCAACCAAAGTTCTGATAATTTCCGACGCGATCATTTCACTGCTTAAAGCTTGAGAAAGATTTGTGTGCAAACCCTCGTTGGCACTAAACAAAATTAAAAGCGGAAGTGAAACTCCGGCATAAGCCAAAAATAAAGTATTAATCATCGAGCTCAAATGTGAAATACCAACCCTCATGGCTTTTTTATAAAGATCCCGGCCGCTGGCGCCGGCTTTTTTTAATTCCTCGACCAAAACAATTTGTGAAATAACCACATCGTCTAAAACTCCAAGAGTACCAATAATTATTCCAGCCAAAAACAAACCTCTAAGATTAATATTGCCATCGCCAAGACCGGTCAAAAACATAGTATCCTCGCTGACAAAACCTGAAAGTTTGGCCAAGGCCGTAAAAATTAAAGACAAAATTCCGGTGATAATCAAAGCAATGACCGTGGAAAATAAAGCCAAATGGGCTCGGCGATTAAAACCCTCTGTCACATAAATCGCCAGAATCAAAATAAAGATACAACCGACAATACTGACAAGAAGTGGGTTGCCGCCGGCCAAAATCAAAGGAATGATAAATCTTAAAATAATCAAAAAACTTAAAGCCAAAGTTACCAAAGCTCGAAAACCTTTAAAACGACCGACCAGAATTACCACGGCCACAAACAACAACCACAACCAATTCAAAACTCCGGTGCGCACAAAATCAGTAACATAAAAAACATCTTGACCGTCGGAATTTTGTTGGTGATTAACCCAAACGCGATCACCGGTTTTATATTCGGATCGAGAAATAACTTCCACGACAGTTCCATCATAGACAAAATCCTTCCCTTCCCAATCACCACCCAAACCAACCAATCGCAATTTTTGTCCAACTTCGTTTGATTCAATAACTTCGGTAACCAAAGCTTTAAATTGTAATTGAGAATTAGAATATTTTTCTTCGGCGGCCAATAGAGGCGAGGTTGAAAACAAAAAACCAACGGTAAAAAGAAGAAAAATAAAAAAGTTTTTTTTGATAAACATAAGCCTATATAGGATAGCGTTATTTGGGAAGTTGGGCAAGATAAAAAACCTATTCGCGATGTCAAAACAATGGTAGTAAAAACCCAAACCCTCTCCTCTTAGGAGAGGGTCGGCCGGTTGTCGGCAACCACCCACCCGCCGACAACCTAGCCGGGGTGAGGATAAAAAAAACGACCCCTAGGCTCTTCAGCTTCGGGGTCGGGAGACACTCGAGGTTCAGCTCTTGGCACTAGGCCGCGGGCTGATCCTCGACGGAGTCGGCGGGGGCGTCACCGGAGGTGTCGGCCTCGGTGCCGCTGACCGGCTCCTCGGCGGGGGCGTCGGTGCCGGGGTCGGTGGTGGTGGCCTCCGACTCGTCGGTGCCGATGCCCCATTCGCCGGTGGCCTCGGGGAGGTTGGCGAGGGCGGGGGTGACGGTGTCGGGCTGCCGCTCGTCACCGACCGTCCGACGGCGGAACCCGGTCAGACCCCTGAGACGGGAGGCCTCGACCAGGGCGACTCGCTGCTGGCCTTCGGTCATGACACCGCGCCAGGTGACGAACACCTTGTGCAAGCGTTCGCAGACCACCTCGCAGGCCACCTCAGAGTCGAAGTTGGCCGGCTTCCGGGAGCGCTTGTCAAAAACGACCTTGCGGCCGTTGTGCCAGGCCTGAACGATGCCGCCGTACTTCTTGAACCGGAGGCTCAGGTGACGGGGCTGCGAGCGGTCCCACTCGCCATCGCTGAAGCCCGGAAGGCGGCCCTCGAGGAGACCCATCTTCTGAAAGGCCTTCTCGGACTTCGAGCGAACAGTGGTCGGAGCCAAACCGACAGGCACTGCGTACCAGCGACCTTCGGTCATGTCGTCGTTGGCCAAGTCTCCGCCCTCGTCTTCGTCGTTCTGCTGGAGGACTCGGAAGACCATGGCCACGGTCGGCTTGGCCGGATCGGCGCGCCAACGGGTAGACACGGGCTCGCACTGGAGCTCGATCTCACCCTCTCCTTCGTCCAGGTAGAAGGTACCGACGCAACCCGAGCGGTCGAACCACCAGGTCACGTAGGCGAAGACGATGTCGAAGTTTTCGGGCTCGAAGCCCGGAACGACCTCGCGGATGTGGGGCAGCAGGGCGTCGATGACACCCATCTCCTTCCAGACATCCAGGGGGTTGATTTCGGTTGCGGAGTTGGTGGTTTGCTCTTCGGCCATGGGTTTTCTCCTTTTGCATGGCTGTGCCGCTTTTGTCGGAATGACTAGGCGGCGGGATTGTTTGGGTAGAAGAACTTCAAACTCTCGCTTCGCTTCTGGCGAAGAAAGAGCCTTATAAATTAGCGCATTTTTTCGATTTTGTCAAGGGTACTTGGCTATTTTGGTTTGTTTTGATGAAAAATTCGATGATGTATGAACACGAGTAGGGGCGAATGCCATTCGCCCCTACTTGACTTTTTTGATAAAAAATGATATTTTACTTCGTTCATTCAGCCACTTTTTTTGGCTGTTTGATGACATCTCATTACCCCACCAGGAGATACCATGGATCTCTCGATCTTCACCGCCGAACAGCGCGCCGCCTTCGACGCGGCTGTAGCCATCTGGTCTACTGCCAATCCAACCGGCGACCACTCTGCCCTACTCAAACTACCACTCTCAAGGTGGCACGAGGTCAGTGATGACCTACTCGACGAGTTCTCTGCCAGGGCGAGGCTCGGGTCAGACGACACCTTGGTCAACGACATCGTGAGTGAAGTCGAGGATCAGGTGACTACCAACACCACCTGTACCAAGATCGAAATCATGGCCAGGGTCGAGGCTGTCGCCGACTGGCGGCCCGAGTTCAATAACCGGGTGCTGGCTCACGCCAGGGCACTCGGTTGGAACCCGGCCACGGTCGCTCCGGCCACTGCGCCTGCTCCGGCAGCGGCTACCCCGCCCGCGCCCGCAAGGCCGGCCGCACCAGCTCTTGTCGCCACTCCGACTCCGGCGGCGGCAACTCCGGCTCCAGTGGCTCGACCTCGAGTCGTTGCCGCCAGGCCTGCCGCACCAGCACCGACACCGGCCGCTGCCCCCGCGCCCGCCGCACCGGCCACGCCGACGCCGAGGACGAGAACCTTGACGCCCGGCGTGCTCGACCCCCGGCTCGCCGGAATCATCGACACGACCTTGGTCCGCTACCGGGCCGGCCTCGTGGCCATCGAGCGGGCGCTCGGTCAGGTGGCAATCGGACAATTCGACGAGGCCAAGCGCATCGTCGACTTCGTCCGAAACCACCCCGATGCCTACGGAGGACCGGAATGTTCCGAACTCCTCCAGGTCTACTTTCAGGAACGCCTCGGCCTCATCTTGGGACGTGGCGACCTAGCCAGGATCAAGGCACGTTTCGGCGTGCTCTAGAGGTCCGACGAACTCCGAATCTCTCGACCCCCCAAGTCTCAACAGACAAAGGGGGTCGATTTTTTAATTAAGATTGATGGAATTATTAGGATTTTTAGAATTATTGGACTTTTTAATTTTTTCGTCCTTAAAAAGGCTAAAAAATGGTGGAAAAAAATGGTGGAGGCTTGACTTTTTTGCAAAAATATGATATTTTATGACGTTCGATCAGCCTATGTTTTGGCTGTTTCGATAAGAACCACTCGCCCACCTGGAGGAATCCATGGGCTCATTCGCGCTCCTGTCGGCCCCCGCGGCCCCCCTGACCTCCCCCCACACCGCCACCCAGGGCCTGGCCCTGGCGCTCCAGTACACCTTCGCCGCCGGCGAGGTGGACCCTGGTGACACGGTCGTGGTCGACTCGAGCGTGCCCGGCACGTTCGACGTCGACACCTGGACCATGCTGGCCGCCCCCGCGCCAGTGATGATCGAGGTGAAGTTCGTCTTCACCCCGACCTCAATCGGTCCACACCGAATCACGGTGACGAACACGACCAAGACCACGGTGCTCGGCACCCTGGACCTGAACGTCACCGCCCCCGCGGCCGTCACCGCCCCGCTGTCGACCTCGACGTCGAACGTGACCCCGGGTCCGAATGGCGGCGTGAATGTGCACACCGAAGTGCACATGGCGCCGATCACCATCAGCCTGCCGCCGGCGCCGGCCCCGATCATCATCACGCCGCCCGCCCCGGTGTCGGCCCCCGCACCCACGCCCGCGCCCGCTCCCACGCCCGCGCCCACCCCGCCCTCCACCACCTCCCACCTGTGGTGGCTGATCCCCCTCATCTTGGGGCTGATCACGATCCTCGGGATCGTGGCCCTGGGTGTCGGGCAGTTCCAGCCGTCGGCAGCTCCGGTGCCGGTGCTCATCAGCGTGCCCAGCACGCCGGTGACGACCGCCCCCGTCACGGCCCCACCGATCCCCGCCGCCAGCGTGCCCTGCACGCCGGCGACCGGCGACTGTGGTGGCCCGGCTGGTCCCTAGTGGCTCTCGTTCCGAGTCCGCTAGCCCCCCCCCTCCCACAAGTCGGTTGACCCTCTAAGGTTGACCGGCTTTTTCTTTTGAACAAAAAGAGACAGACCAAACAATTTTCCATGGCCGAAATTTTTTTGTATACAAAGACCTTCCATTATTATGATCTAACAATCGATCTTCTGGTTTCTATTCCGTAAAACCATGATAATATCGACCGTCAACCAAGCTTTGTAAAATATAAGTAAACCACATAATGTTTTTATTATAATATTCCACTTCGCTCTATGCTTTAACAAAAGCCCTCGAGAAAGAAGTTTTTCTCCAGGACTTTCGGAAAACAAAAACGCGCGAATCTTTTGATTTGCGCGTTTTTGATCCCACTTCGCTCTACGCGTTAACAGAGCTTCGTTGGGGGATTCCACTTCGCATTCTGTATACATTAGAAAGTAATGTAATCAAAGTTTGAAGTGGAACCCATCCCCAACGAAGCCCCCGAGGGCGAAGTGGGATGGCGGACCGGAAGGGATTCGAACCCTCGATCTTCTCCGTGACAGGGAGACGTGTTAACCGGGCTACACCACCGATCCGTTTTTAAATTTTTTGCCTCGTAAGGAGACGTGCGCGCCCCGTTGCTTTCTTAACTTCTGACCTTTGTGAACTCCGACTAAAGCCGCAGGCGCAAACGGAGTACTAACAAAAGTTTACTACGATCGATGACGAGAAAGCATACGGGGTTAACCGGGCTACACCACCGATCCGTTTTTTCTAATTGACGGCGTTTATATTAACAAAAGTCGGGGATTTGTGCAAGAGTCAATATCCCCATTGACTTTTGATGGTTTTTAACTTAAATTATCGAGGCTCGAACAGCCGATCGGGGTGGTTGGCGCTGGCGAGTTTTCCCCGCTTAGCCTTTCACAAGGCTGACAAGGGTGCAAAAAAATGGATGGAGTAATTCCATTCTGTGCTGGTTGCGACTGTACCATTCAGGAAGGCCAGCCTTTCAAAACCATCAGTGTCGGCGACCAACACTTCGATGTCCACACCGATGGTCGCTCAAACTGCGTCGCCCGTGCTGAAGCCAAACTCGGCATTCGCATTCCGCCGATCGAAGAGCGTGTGTGCGATCACGCTCGGGTCGCGCGTGGACGCAGGCCGGTCGCGCGGCTGAACAAAGACGAACGCGACTGGAAGTCGATGCCGCACTCGCCCGGGAGCAAACCTGAAGAGTCCACCGCGTCGCCTGACCGCCCAAAATCGTCGAAGGTCAAACACGGACAAGACCGCGGCAACCATAGTGATACGCTGCGAGTCGGTCCGAGCCGCGGTCGATAGTTCGTTCCGCGCGCGCAAACGAAAAACGCGGCGCCAATCGGCGCCGCGCCCTTAGCTCTGTTCGAGCTTCCCTTTCGAGTCGCTTACGCGGCTCGCTTTTTTTATTAAGCGGCCGCCGCCTTAGCTTCAGTCTGTTCTTGAGTTTGTTTTCTAGATTTCAATTCAGATTCTATCGCAAATTTCACAAACGACAACCTTAAAACCATTTGTTCATCATCAACCTTTTCTTCTCCAGACTCATCTGAATTTGCGGCTTCCCCGTACTCATCTATTGATTGTTGAAGTCCTTCTAGATCTAATTCTAAATTTTCGTCAGAAGCTCGAGAATACAATTCTTTTTGAAAAATCAACTCACTAACAATTCTGTATTTTTCAAGTATTTCCAAAGGAACATCTATATAACCCATCTTTTTAAGGTTCTGGCTAAAAGAAGGGCTTTCGTTTACTAAATTAGGATTTGCTACTTCCATTTCAGCTTTGATTTTTTGAAGTTCTCCCGAGGTTTTATCTTTGATTTCAGGAAGAAAACTTTTTCCTAATTCAACCTCTTTCCCTTCAAAAGCTTTTATTGCCGTATAAACATTTTTTCTTACTATGCCAAACTCTTCTTTTTTGTCGGTTTGATCGCGCAATTTTTTATTTTTATTCAAAAGCCTGTCGATTTCAGAAAGCAAATCTGCCGAGTTCCAACCTTTATAGGTATCAAAAGTGATTACACTTTCTTGATTTACCGCTTCATCACCTTCCCACTCTGCTTCTACTAATGTTCTATGAGCTGGGGTAGCTTCTCCATTACTATCTATTCTGCCATTATCACCATAATTTCTTTCAATTTCGGCTTTAATTCTTTTGGCTTTTTCATCGGAAAGATTTTCTCTTCCAACAAGACTTCCTTCAACTGTTTCTCTAGCCTGGTTGGAGTTTGGATCTATTTCGGTACCGTCTGCGGTTTTTTCGACTCCGGCCTTAAAACTATCGGATTCGGTCCGTTTTTCGTTATCTTCCGAAACTGTGACCGGAGCAGGCCTGTCGGCATCAGTTGGCTGTGTTATAGGTAACTGTTCGCTCGCCGCGGCTTTTTTACTACTTTTGAGTTCTCTTGCGTAAATCCTCAAAAGATCTTTGG
>DOJV01000048.1:1331-6500 GCA_003511125.1 Candidatus Uhrbacteria bacterium | reverse complement strand
GGAATTTTGTTAGGGAATTTTTCCTCTAGCGATTTCTTGACACCGAGCAACTGTTCGACTGCCCTCAACTCACTCTCTTTTTTTCGACAATCGATTCTTACCTTGTCGCCTTTTGGATCTTCGGCGGCAATTTTATCCCGCTTATTCTCAAGCTTTAATAATTTACCAACAAGATCGGCCTCCTTTGATTTCAGTTCCGAATTCGATAAAGATCCGTATTTTTCCACAAAATCTTTTTGCAACTCGGCCTCTTTTTTAATCATAACCTCGTCGGCCAATTTTTGGAGAGCGCTTTGTTCTTGTCGACGAGCCTGGTCGTTCTCAGCCAGATCTCCAAAACTTCTGGTAATTTCTGTCATGACACCTTGAAGAGTTGCCAAATCATCCTCTTCGTACATCTGCCGATAACCGTCCAACTTATCGGATTTACTCTTTTTTTCTGCCGTGGCCGACAACCCAGATTCGACGGTCTGGTCTGAATTTTCAACAACTGTTTCTTTTGCCGGCATTTTTTTAGTCGGAACTTCAAGTTTGGTATCTATTTTATCATTTAAAAATTTTTGAGAAGCTTCTTCAGACAATTCCTTTCTGGCATCTGTTTGTTTTTCAGATTCGACGGTCTTGATTTCCACGGGTCGGAGTACAAACTCTCTGATATTTCGATACTCGCCACCCGGCCATTTGAAGCCAAAAAAATCGCCGTTTTCTTCTTTATCAAAAGCCGGTTCTTGGCCTTTGGCCAAAGATTGCTCCTTGCCGCCAACAACACCTGTTAAATCAAACTTATTGTCAGCGACTTTTTCGACAATTAAAGAATTCCCCTGACTGTGCGTACCAAACTCAACCCTGCCCCCAACTTTCAAGCCGTCCAAAACCTGTTTTACTTCTTCTACGGCTTTTTCCTTGCGACCGGTTTCAGACATAAGCGGTTGCCACCTTTCTGATTTTTGCACTGCCTTCGTGGCCACTTCGCCTTTTTCTTTGACCAAAGTACTGATCATCTTGGCCAAATCGGCCCTGGCCTGCTGTTCAAAAACCCGCGCTTGTTCTAAAAGTTTTTGATTTCCAGCTTTAAGCATTTCTAAAACCTCGCCGTTTTCTTCAGCACCAATATGCTTGGCGGCACCTGCTAAAATATCCGGTCCGGCTTGAACCAACTTTTCAAATCCGCCGGTGCGGCGAGAAATATAATCTTGCAAAGCCTTAACCGCCTCGTTAGCCGCTTTCAGACGACCCTCAACACTCTCGCCAGCAGCTTCGCGTTGTTGTTCGAACTTTTTATAAATCCCCTCCGGGCTGTGCTCAGAAACTTTTGGTTCCTCTGGTTTATTTTGAGCGGCTCCGGATTCCGGGGTTTTTTGTTCTTCTGGAGGATTTGCCATATGCTAAATTAATTATTATTAGAAAATAATTGATCAATAAAATTACGAACTCGACCGGTAGCTTTTTGTTCGACTTGTTTAATGGCTTGATTCAGATTCTCGTCGTGACCGTTTTTTAAAGTTGCCAAACTGTCATCAAACTGCTTGGTTATTTTTTTTGCATCAGAAACCGTTTGGTCAATTTTTGAAAAATCTTGCGTGGTCATATTTTATTTTTTTATTCGTCTTCGTTGCTCTGCTCGGCACGAGCTTGTTTTTCTAGAGCTTTCAAAAACTTTTTTGCCTGTTCGATTTGTAAATTAATTCTAGCGATAATCTCTGGCTGATTTTTTAATTGTTTTTTAAGACCTTTGGAATTTTTAGAATTGGCCAAATAAGTAAAAAATTCAAAAATCGAATCTGCTTCTTTGGTTTGACCATCAAGACCCAAAAACTCAATAGAACTTATAACATCACCTTGCCGTACCTTTTCAAGATAAGCCTCAAATCGCGCGCGTCCTTCTTCGTTTGTGGCTTGTGCTAAACCAGTCTCAAAAAATTGCCGAGCAATTTTTCCAGCTTCGCCTAAAGACGTTTCGATATCAACATTGTCTTCTGGAGCCTCAATGGCTTTATCCGACACCGCCGCTTCCGCTTCCAAATCTTGACCAGAAGCTTCGGTTGACTGTTCCTGAGCTAAAGCGGCTTGTTCTTCTTTTTCTACCTTAAGTCTGCCAATCGCTTCTTGAGCCGCGCTGTTTAAAAGCAAAGCTTCTTTATCTGATTGTGGAGATAAATTTTCCTCTAGTTTTTTTAAACGCTCTAATTCTTTGTCTAAAGCCCTTAGAGATTTTTTGGCATATTTTTTCTTGGCCACGGCGACTTTTTGTTCAAAATCTGCCCACTGGTCTTCTGGAGATTGAGCAGCCTCGACAACAGCCGGAGTTTCCGGATTCGAAACCGCACCTGATTCTTGAGCCGGTTCCGACGTGACGACATTCTCGGAAACAGCTGTTGACGGTTCAGAAGCCGGCTCGACGGTTTGAGCCGCGGTTGACTCGACTGCGGCTTCGGCCGCCTCTATTCTTAAACGACGCCGTTCGACACGCTCGTCTAAAATTTGCGCGATAGCTTCAATGGCCGCTTGAATTTCAAAAAGTTTAAATTCTTTGCCATCTTGTCCGGCTACCTCTTCCCTTTTCCTTAACAAAGTCGCGTGCTCGACATTTAATTTTTTATCAGTTTTTTCTGGCCCAATTCTTTTTTCTATATCGTCCTTAGAAAGAGAAACAAAGCGTTCAAAATGCTCGTCACCTTTTTCCAAAAGTTCAGCCAAACGAGGACTGTCAGGATTTTCTTTTTTTAATGCTGTCACCTCTCTAACCAAAGCGCCAATACCTAATTTATCTGCCATCGCTTCCGATTTTCCATGCTGTTCTCCTTGACCACCGGGTTCGACCGATTGTTCGACAACCGCTTGATTTTGGACAGGTTCTGAAACCACCGGAGTACCCGGAGCCTCCGCGACTGTTGAAACATTAGTTGTGGTGTTTTCACCTTTCTTTAATTGGTGCCACTCGTGAATATTGCGATACTCGCCATTAGACCAAGATAATTTAAAAGAGCGAGTATTGTTTTCTTCTTGATCAAAAACCAAATCCGAAACTTCGCCTTTATTTTTGGAAATCCAATTTTCGATACCGACTAACCGATACTTACCATTAGCCATTCTTTCCAACTTCAAAGAATTTCCGTCGCTTAGCGTACCGAACTCCAAAACTCCGCCGGGCTTAAGATTTTTAATCTGTTTATTAATCACAAAAATACCCGATTGTTCTTTTCCGGCTTCAATCTTTATTTTTTTCCAAGGAAACTTTTGGGCCTCGACTTGTGCCTCAGCGGCCGCTGCCGTCGCTGTGTCGATAACAGCTACCCCGTCTTCCCCGCCCGCTACTGCCGTTACCGCGATTTCCGCCGGCGACGCTGCCTGTGTTCCTGTTTGAAACTCTGGGGAATGAGTAGTAACTTCATCCTTCACCCCAGAAACAAAAGCCGTCCGTTGATCATCAACCTCGGGGAGAATAATTGTCGACTTACTGCCAAATTCGGAAGCTGTCAACTTAACACGATTTTTGACTAACTTAGCCGCCAGCTTTTTTTCGAATTCACTGTCTGAGGATACGGGCTGATCAAAATTTTCGACAGCCGGAGCTTTTATTCCCCCGCCCGCCTCAGCCACCGCCGTGGCCGAAATATTTTTGACTTCCGACTGTTCTGGCACCGGAATTTCCAATTTTGTTATTAGAGCGTCTACCGCCGCCAATTCTGTTTGTTTAAGACGAAAAACCACTCCGGCCCGATCTTTTTTTTCGTCTGACAAAAAAAGTCTTTGAGATTTGGATAAAAGATCCGGCAATTGACGACGTAACTCATCGCGCAAATTTTCCAACTCGGTTTTCGTTTTATGCCGATAAAGTTTTTCTAAAACTTCTTGTTTGTTTTTTTCTTTTTCTTGCATAACTTCTTCGGCCAAAATCTGAAGCTGTTTTTGTTCTTGCCAACGAGAACTTTTTTTATCGGTGATTTCTTTAAGACTAAAAGCAATCTCTCGCAAAACACCTTGGAGAGTTTCTAAATCGTCATCTTGATACAAACGTTTATACGCCGAAAAATTAACCGAGTCGGCTTTTACCGCTGCTTCGGCTTTTCGAAGAAACTCACTGGAAGATCCGCCATCTAACATAAGATCAAAATTAAAAATTAAAGCCCTTAAATTTTATCACAATCCCCTTTTCTTTAACATAAACCAGAGGTCTCTCGCTACGACAGAACCATAAACCAATGACCTCTACTAAACTTCTTTAACTTCTACAAAATCCGCTCGTTTACCAACCGGATTAACGGCCAAAACGATTATTCGACCACCTTTTTTAATTAAATGATTTTTCTTAATTTTACCGATCGACTTGGTAATCAAATCGTCTATATTATTTGATTTCGGAACAATTAACGGTGACACAGCCCAAATTAAAGACATTTGTCGAAGAACAAATTCTGAAGTCGTGGCTGCAAAAATTGGCATTTCAGGACGAAAACGACTAACCAAACGCGCTGTGTCATCAGATAAAGCAGCTACCAAAATTGCATCGGCTTTTAAAGTACGTGAAAGCAAATTCGCCGCTCCACCAACAGCGTCCTCAATAATTTTTACAAAATGAGTGGTTTCCTTGATAGGCACGTCGTCAAACGGCGAGTCTTCGGTTTCTTGAATAATCCTGGCCATAGTAGCCACAGCTTCGACCGGATATTTACCCGAGGCGGTTTCGCCGGAAAGCATGACCGCATCGGTGTGATCGATAACCGCGTTGGCCACGTCGGAAACTTCGGCTCTGGTTGGCCGCGGATTGCGAATCATTGAGTCGAGCATTTGGGTGGCCACAATAACCGGCTTGCCGACGGCCCGACACTTGTTAATAATTTCTTTTTGAATCAAAGGCACTTGCTCGGCCAGAATTTCCACCCCCAAATCGCCACGGGCCACCATGATGGCATCGACAACTTTTAGAATCTCGTCGAATTTTTTAACCGCCTCGTGCTTTTCGATTTTGGCGATGATCATGGGGCAAGCTTGGCCGACCTTTAAATTTTTCTTTAAAATTCTTTGCAAATCTTTAACATCGGCAGCACAAGTAACAAAAGACATGGCAATATAATGAACTCCCTGGGCCAAACAAAAAACCGCGTCACGGCGATCTTTCTCGGTTAAAGATCTGACTTTTAAAATTGAATCCGGAAAATTCAAACCTTT
>DOJV01000048.1:0-1315 GCA_003511125.1 Candidatus Uhrbacteria bacterium | reverse complement strand
CCCGCCGCCGGCATTTCAGCAACGCGAATTTTTGGACCCTGCAAATCACCAATCAAAGCCAAGGGTTGGCCCAATGATTTTTCGGCTGTCCGAATTCGACGAATCAAAACACTATGACTTTTGTAATCACCGTGTGACATGTTTAAACGAGCCACATTCATGCCCGAACGAATCATTTTTTTAAGAATCGCCGGAGTGGAACAAGCCGGACCAATGGTACAAACAATTTTTGTTCGTTTGATTTTTTTCATATTTGATAATGTTTGAGGTGTTGGTGAAGAAGGCATGGTTTTTTTACTCATCGGCAGCATATTCTTCGAGGGTGACGGAGAGTTCTAGGGTTTGTTCGGAACGGATAATTGATAAAATCACGGTGTCGCCAGGTAAATATGAGCGGATAACTTTGGACAAGGTATTCTCTTCGTTTAGAATTTTAGAATCAACTTTGGTAACAATATCGTCTTTTTGCAAACCAGCTTTGGCCGCCGGACCGTCGGCAACAACAGCCTCGACTCCTTCGCTCGCGGTAATTAAAGCACCTTCTTCGACCGGCAAAGAATTCTCTTTGGCATATTCCGCGGACAATTGAATGTAGTGCACACCTAACCATGGCCTGACAATTCGCCCTTCTTTTTTAATACCCTCCATAGCACTTTTAACCTCGTTAATAGGAATCGCAAAACCCAAACCTTGACCATTGGAACTGACTGCCGTATTCATACCAATAACCTCGCCAAACAAATTGATAAGCGGGCCGCCGGAATTACCCGGGTTAATGGCGGCGTCGGTTTGAATAGCGCCTTCGATAACCTCGCTACCATTAAAACGGTCATAAGCCGAAATACGACGATCAATTCCGGAAATCACGCCTTTGGTAACCGTGTTTTGATACTGGGAAAGAGCGTTGCCAATAGCAATAACTGTTTGGCCGACCTGAATACCGTCAGAATCTCCGAAAGTTACCGTCGGTAAATTTTCTCCGTCGATTTTTAAAACCGCAATATCAAAGAACGGATCAATATCTACGATGGTCGCGTTATATTCAACGTCTTCGTTGGTAATTACTGTGTAAACAGCATCAACACTTTCGGCTACGTGACGATTAGTAACCACATAACCGTCTTCGGAAACAATAAAACCCGTGCCGGCCGCTACCTGAACCAACTCTTGATCGGCTTCACTGTCTTGATTTGAATCTTCTTCTGGAGTAAATAAAAAGTCCTCGAAAGAAAAAGTATTTTTTTGAACATCGCCGGACTTTTTTTCTACCAAAATACTGACCACGGCTGGAGCGACATTATTAACCACATTAATA
>DOJV01000023.1 GCA_003511125.1 Candidatus Uhrbacteria bacterium | reverse complement strand
CATTATTTTTGGCGTTCAACCAACCGTTCGGCTCCGCATAATGTTTACACTTCAACCGAATTTTTAAATCAGGCCCTGAAATCAAAAACTTCGCCCGAGCTTGATTATGGATTATGGCCATTTAAAAACGACGATCCGACCGAATTTTCCGAGACTCGGGAAACCGACTTGTCTTTAAATTCTGTTGAACCCTTGTATCAGGTCACTTGGAAATATCAATCGGAAAATAATTATTACGAACGTTACAAAACCGGCGGTTCGGCTATTACCACCAGTTCTGGTAATCAAATCGTTGCCAATAATGTAGCGGTGGTTTACACAGCCATTAAAATTATCGACGAGGTTGGCCGGCGTGAAATTAATACTATCGGGCAAGGCGACGCTTTGGTTTTGCAAGATGGTCGCATTATCAAGACTGTCTGGAAAAAAGAAGCTGCTGATGATCGTCTGCGTTTTTATTCCGAGGACGGCAAAGAAATCAGTTGGAATGCTGGAAAAACTTGGATTGAAATTATTGCAACCACCGAAAAAAATTTTTAAAACAAAAAACGAATCGCCCGCAGACACAAGTCGACACGATTCGTTTTTTTTATTTATCTGTCGCCACCACCACTCGTTCAAAACCATCCAGATCTTTTAAGACAATAATTTTAAAATCAGGAAAATTACGTTTAATTATGGCCGCGGTTTTTTCTTTTTGATCAGGGCCGATTTCTATAAGCAAAGAAAGTTGGAATGGGAAGAGTTCGCGATTTTTTTTTAGATCGCGAAGTAGTTGCCAGTATAAATCCAAACCATCGGCGCCGGCTTCTAGGGCCAATTTGGGTTCGAAAAGGTAAACATCGGGCGCGGTTTTTTTCCATTGTTCGGTGGCTAAGTAGGGCAAGTTGGCACAGACGATTAAATGGTCAAACGGCGTCTCATTGGTTTTTTTTAAAGTCTCAAAAATTTTTACGAGCGGTGCGAGTAAGCTGCCTAGTCGAAGATCGATCAAATCTTCAACTTGATTATCGACGGCGTTTTTGCGAGCCACGGCCAAAGTTGTTGGGTCGATATCTACGGCAATAACCGGTAACTTTGTTTCGGCCGCCAAGGTTATGGCAATGGCACCGCTACCCGTGCCAATGTCGGTAAACAAAATTTGTTTTTTGTCTTGCTTGGCGATTTTGATGGCTGCTTCAACCAAAGTTTCGGTGGCCGGCCGGGGAATTAAAGTGTGCGGGTTAACAAAAAATTTCCTTTTATAAAATTCTTTTTCGCCGACAATATAAGCTATTGGTTCGCGGTTTAAACGTCGTTTAATAAACTGCCTGAATTTTTCTAGATCTTCGTCTTTAAGTTGGTTGTTGAAATTCAAAAAAAGTTTTGAGGTTGGGGTTTTTAAAACCGCGGCCAACAAAATTTGGGCGTCAAGGATTGAAGAATCAGACGGGTCTTTTGACTCGTGTTTTAATTTCTCACTGGCCCATTTCAGAGTCTCTATAATAGTCATAGCTATTTTGCAGTTTAGCACATTGTAAGGATAAAAAAAGTCGCCCTGCGGTGAAGCTGGGGCGAAAATGGAGGGGCGCGCCACCAACCAGGAAGCCCTGGTTGTGGAGAAGGAGAAGCCGTTCGTGGATTATGGGCTCTGGTTGGTGGCGCGCCGGAGATTTCGGAGGAGGGGTGCCCCTGGGTGGGACGTGGGGTGTGTGAAGGACACCTCTCCTCTCCCGCTGCGTTTGGCCGTTGGTGCCTTGGCAGCAGGCTGATTCAACCTTTCGGTCGAGTCAGGAAGTGAATTGAAAGAGCGGAATAACCGGGTCTTGGAGTGCGAAGTTAGGCCAAGCACACTCCAAGACCATCCTGAATCTGGGTCAGCCAAATGGTCCTCGAACTTTACGGGGTTGGATTGGGAACGAGGCCGACCTTGTTTGTCCGACAGACTCAGAATCGCCTTGCGGCGCGGAATGTCGAGGCTACTGGATTTGAACCAGTGTTTCCTGCTTGGAGGCGTCCTGTACCTGGCTAGACGAAGCCTCGGGTTAAAGAGCGGGATATCGGATTCGAACCAATGACACCTTGCCAGAGACAAGTGCTCTAACCAGCTGAGCTAATCCCGCTTTGCGTGGACATATTATTAGATGCGGCGAAAAGTGTCAAGACTGACTGACGAACCCTGCATTTTGGGGATTGTGGATTGGGTTTGGAAAAAACGACCCATAATCCTAAAAACTCATTTTTCAATATCGGCGGAGAAAATTAAAGGTGTCAAGAATCGTTAGAAAAAGAAAAGACCTTCGGGGGAGTACCCAAAGGCCGTGTTGTGAAGAAGTCCCAGAGGACGGGGGCGCGCGACACGAGTCGCCAGATGACATCCGGGCAGAGATTCCAGCCTGTGTATGGTTCCGAAACTGCGCGAGGCGCATTCCGGTACACTGTTGTAGACCTTTGACCGAAGTCAGAGCAGGCAATCTGTTGCCGCGCGGCCCCGTTTGATCCTCTACTGTCGTCTTGGTGGTTTTTTTGGAAATTTTTACCACCCATTTTTTCGAACCCGAAGTGCGAGTTGGGTTTTTTAACCAGGTTTCCCTAGCGTTTACCTTTCCGGCACTTGTCTTGGGTTTTGCACCCACGGTTCTTTGACCCGAAGGTCGCAGAGACCGAGACCGAGCTCGATGAATGTTTTTATGACAGTCTGTTAGTCAGCCGCTATTTTCCTCCTCTTGCGAGGGTTCCCAATCGGTCCGAAGACCTGTTGGCGGTAATTTCGCGACTTGCGAGTTTGTTAACTCTAACTAACATGGGCGGAGACTAGAACATCATTCACTTTTTCCAGTGCTTCTCGTGAGCGGACTCACGTGGGTTAAGATTCTACCTTGCGGTTTGTCTTTTTAGCACCGTACTTATCCCAGCTTTCGCAGGTCTCTTTCCGTGGTTTTACCCATGGCTAGAGGTGTGAAATGAAGAAGTGATTTCTCACCTGTCTCCTAAGTCGTTTTGGACACGGGGTTAATAGATCGGCGGGAACCCACCGAAGTTTTTGCCTCGTTTCTTTCTGCGACGGTATTGTTCAGAATACGCTGGTTTGAAAATGGTGTCAATAGTACTCTGTGGATAACTTTTTGGTTTCGAGTCATTACGAGTTAGTGGTGGTTTTTCGGTTAAGAAAATTTGGTTCCAAAACGGTTTGCGACGATATCTTTGCGTTGCTTACCACAACCACCAACACCTTAGATGGTTCTTTTTCTCACTTGAAACAGAAGGTGAATACCTATTGTGGAATTAACTTGGAGGCCAAGAAAAAAACGATCGAAACCAGTCCTTCAATTCCCTCTAAACAGAAAAACAAAAACAGTCGGTGGAATAAATCCACTGACTGTTTTAGTAATTAGAATGTTTATTAAGCCGTCATTACTCATCATCAGTCGAATCAGAAACAAACGCCTCATTCAACTCCGCGGTTTTTAAATCAGAAATAATTTTATCAATGTCCCCATCCATAATGTTTGGCAAACCATGATAACTTTGACCGATGCGATGATCGGTTACACGATCTTGTGGGAAATTGTAGGTGCGGATTTTTTCGCTGCGGTCGCCGGTGCCGATTTGACCGCGGCGGTGGGCTTCACGTTTGGCGCGTTCTTCTTCTTGTTTTAGAGCAAAGAGACGAGCACGGAGAACAGCCATGGCTTTTTCTTTGTTTTGCGATTGAGAGCGCTCGTCTTGGCAGATGACAATCAATCCGGTGGGGATGTGGACTAAACGAACAGCCGAGTAGGTGGTGTTAACGCTTTGTCCACCATGGCCACCAGCGGTCATGGTGTCAATTCGCAAATCTTTGGGATCAATATGCAAGTCGACTTCTTCGGCTTCTGGGAGGACGGCCACAGTCACGGTCGAAGTGTGAACCCGGCCGGCTTTCTCGGTTTCCGGAACTCGTTGAACGCGATGAACACCGCTTTCAAACTTGAGACGACTAAAAACGTTTTTACCAGTAATACCAAAAATCACTTCTTTAAAACCACCCAAGTCATTTTGTGATTGCGAAATCAAATTGGCTTTCCACCCATGACGTTCAGCATAACGGGAATACAAACGAAACAGTTCGGAAGCGAATAAAGCCGATTCGTCGCCACCAGCACCAGCCCGGATTTCGACAACAATGTTTTTTTTGTCGAGCGGATCTGGTGGAACCAAAGCCAAGGTAAAAGCTTCTTCTAAAATTGGGACTTCTTCTAAGAGTTTGGCAATTTCCTCTTCGGCCATGGCCCGTAATTCCAAGTCTTGGGCTTCGGTTAAAGTTTGTTTGGCACCCTCGAGTTCTTTTACTGTCTTTTCCCAAGCCTCGCCAATAATAACAATTTCAGACATTTCCGAGTAAGCCTCGTTAACCTCGCGCATTTTTTTAGGATCATTAAGAGTCGACGGAGCGGCCATCTCGTCTTCGAGCTTGTTTTTTTCTTGGCGTTTGTTGTTGAGAGATTTTTGCAGGTCCATATTTGCTGGCTTTGTTAGCAAAAATATAATATATTAGATGCGGTATTAAATCAATCATTGAAAACTATGGAGGGTCTTTTTTACCCAAGAATTGACTTGCCCGGCCGTGAATCTCGTCACGAACCTCAACCTGACTCTCGTTCCAGAAAAAAACAAGAACGGGAGCAAGCCGTTCGTCGAATCAATGATTTGGACGCGGCTATTTTGTTGTTGTCGAATTTTTGGGGGCCACAAAACAAAAATCGGAGTATTTCCAGATTAAAAAAGAAGAAGGTTGAATTAAGTGAACGGCTTTGTGTTTTAGATTTCGAATTAATGAGACCTAAAGAGAGACAGAAATTAATTTTAGAAATTACCGCCTTACAGAAACGAGAGAGGGAATTTTCGCTCACGGATGATCGCGATGATTCTGCTGCCATCAGAGAAGAACGTCGACAAGTTGGTCTTGATTTAAAAATTCTTCTTCAAAAAATTCCATTGGTAGAAAGAAGGAAATTTAAAGCCAAGCTTTACTTTGAGGCATCGGATCCGTTGATTTTAGAGACTACGGCCAAACAAGCTATCGAGAACGGTGTTACAGCATTGTCCCGAAGGTTGGAAGAGATTTTTGAACGCACCGGACACCTGCCGGTGGCGATTGTTTACCCAGAGACTTCCACCAGACCATTAAGCTATGCCGTTAGGCCGTTGTTGAGAAAAGCATATGGCCGGGTCGGATTAAAAAAACCTTCTGAGTTTTTTATTAAAACCCTTCCTGATTTTTTAGACGAAAAAGGACGAAAAAGAATTCTTGACGAGATAAAAAATAACATCGAAGAGTTTAGGGGGCAGAAAATCGATTTACACCAGCGTCGCGACGTTGCTTTGCGTGAGTTGCGGCAAGCCAAAAACAAACCGGTGAGGGAAGAATTGTCTTTAAGGTCTGAAAAAATTTCGCAGGAAATTGAAGAGAAGGAAATTTTAATTTCCGGTTTAAAAGGAATCTTTGAAAAAATAACCAATAAGGAAGACGAAAGATCTTTGGTCCAAAGGTTGGAATATTTTACAAAAGATCTTCCGGAAGGCCCGGTTTTAATCGTCGACGATTTGATCAGTAGTGGGCGAACTCTTGGGGTTTTACAAAAAGGATTTTCTCAAACCACCAAAAATCCTGAAATTTTTTTCTTTAGTTTCTTGGGGCAAGTTGCCGATTTAGGAATCGGCAAAGACGCCATTCCTTCGGATCATATTTTTATTGGAACAGCGATTGACGGTGGTGGTGAAGATGGTGTTGGGTTAGGTTTGATCCCCGAAGAAATAAAAAGAAATGCTAGTTTTTTTTCGGCTGAAGATTTAGAATCTTTTAAAATTTTGGCCTGGCAGGATTTGTTTGCCTTCGGTTTTCCGTTTAGAGTTGGCTTGGATAAAGATTTTCCTCCAGACACTAAGAAAGAGGATTTGCTTGGAGTCGAAAAAGATCGGAAGGACACTTCTTCTTTAGTTAAAAGACATCCTGCTAACAACGAAAGGTTGGCAAAAGTTAGAAAAAAATATCGGCAATGGGGGGAAGAAGCATCGGAGACTATTTAAAAGTAATTAAAAACAGCCGGAAATAAATTCGGCTGTTTTTTTTGATTTACTTTTTCTTTTTGGTGGTTACTTTCAATTTTTTGATTGGACCAGCGTCTTCGGCCGGGCGTTTGGCGGCTTTGATGGCGGCTCGCTTGACCTTCTTTGTTTTTTTGCCGGTAATGACTTCGGCCTTTTTTGCCGCGCGTTCGGTAAACTTTTCGACACGGCGAGCGGTGTCGAGCATCTTTTGCTTTTCACCGGTGTAGAAAGGGTGACACTTGGAGCAAAGTTCAACTTGAATTTCTTCGGAGGTTGAACCGACTTCAAAAACCGTGCCGCAAGCACAGGTGATTTTGGCTTTTTTGAAATATTTTGGATGAACGTCTTTCTTCATAAGGTAGAGAATTTATCAGGTAATAGCCTGATTTACGCCGGCAAGTATAACAAGAAGGCTGTTTTTTGTAAAGAAAGTGGCAGATAGTTTGGTTACTTTAGGAATTTTATGGAATTTACCACTCCTTTTAGTTCATTTTCTGAGCGTCCTAGGCCAGCATAAACCAGTCTTTCGTTGGAGAGGATAATTCCGGACAGATAACTTCCTTCGTGAAAGATTCCATAAAGATCTAGGTCGTCATAATTGGTTCCCCAGATTTCTTTGTTAATCAAATGTCGATGGGCGACACGAATACCGTTTGAGTTAGTAAAGATATCGCAGCCATCGCCGCACCAACCAAGCACTTCGTCCCAACTCGAGAAGGCTTGGGCTTGATCGCCAAACCAACCTCCACGACCGTCCGGGCCGCAACCTTCAGAGTTATGGCCGGACAAAAATAAAGCCGAGTCCTCGACACCATTTAATTTAAGTGATTGTTGTACCAGACAGTTTGCTTGGAGAGTGTTTCCGTTCCAGTCTTTTCGACCCATTTCCGTTTCTGAAGTAATCGGACCCCAATCGGCCGGATAGGAAAAAGAAATTCCCAGTTCGGTGTCAGAGAAGGTGTTTTGACCGTTAACAAAATCATTAGCCGGGGGAATTGTTGGATTTAATTCTTTGGAGTTGTTGATTGGTTGTAGAGTTTCGAGCCAAGCGTCATTAAACATAAATGTGTCTTGTCCGATGGTGACAAAAAAGGCGTAGTCAGTATTGTTGTTCAACATGCGGAACGAGCCGTCTTTGAATTCGCCGCAAAATTCTTGTCGTTCTAAATTGCCGGCAACGATGCTAAAATTTGTCCATTGATCGCCACGATTTTCCAAGACTTCACAAAATTCTTGGCCGGTCGCCGGGATATATTCGTTTTCGATTTCTTCTTTGAAAGGGTTGTAATTTTTGTGAGTCCGTAACATTAACACCGAATGATTAAAAGACGGGTCGTCGCCGGCATAAAGAACAATTTTGTTGCCAAAATTTTTGATTTGAATCTTTTCTCCGGCCAGGGAATTTTCGTAGTAGCAAAAAGTGTAACCATCGTAGTCATAGACATTCCAAAATCTGACCATGCCTTCAGGGCAAGGTGAGTCTGGGGTGAGTTCGGTGGTTTCTTCAGCTTCGACTTCTATGGTTGTGGTTTGGGTGGCAGGTTCGGGTGTTTGAACCTGAGTTGAGTTCGTCCCGACTTGATTGAGACAACCGGCGCCAAGCAAAACAATCGCGGCCGCGAAGCTTAGGGAAAAGGGTAGAGACTTGAAAGACATAGAATTAAAGATTATGATTTGTCTGAATAAAATGAGACCACTGGCATTTTCTTACGAACAAACCTTTATGTCAACGCCAATTTCATTATTTGATTATTATCTGCCACCTGAGTTGATTGCTCAAGAGCCGGTTGAACCGCGTGATTCCTCGCGTTTGTTGGTGTTGGGGGGAGGGGTTAAGGGGGGTAAAGAGGGGTTAGGAGTGGTTAAGTTGGAACACCGGAAGTTTTCGGATGTCTTGAATTATCTCCGAGCCGGGGATGTTTTGATTTTTAATGACACCAAGGTTTTTAAAGCTCGATTACGAGGAACGATTCGAGAAAAAGAAATCGAGGTTTTTTTGTTGTCATCAAGATCGAATTCTTCCTCCGTCACCGCCGCGGTGGGGGAGGTTTGGGGAGGGGGAAGTGTCTGGACTTCACTTATTAAACCAGGTCGAGCTGTTCAGGTCGGTGATAAAATTATTATTAAAAACCTTAAGGCCGAGGTTCTTGAAAAAAAAGAAGACGGAACCGTGCTTTTGTCTTTTGAAATAAGTTCAGAAAGAGTTATTGAGTTTGCTAACGAACATGGCGAAATCCCGGTTCCACCATACGTCAAAAAAGTTCCGGAAAAACTTGAAACTTATCAAACTGTTTATGCTCGCGAAACCGGATCAGTAGCCGCGCCAACAGCCGGTTTCCATTTCACCAAAGAACTGCTAGAAAAAATAAAAGGGCAGGGAATTAAAATCGAGTTTGTGACGCTTCATGTTGGCCTTGGAACTTTTCGGCCGGTGAAAAGCGAGACACTCGAAGAACACGAGATGCACTCCGAGCTGGTCGAAATAAAATCCGAGGTGGCGCAAAAAATTAATGCCGCCAAAAAAGAAGGTCGAAGAATTATCGCGGTTGGCACAACCACCACCCGAGCACTCGAAGGCGTCGCCGCTTTGAATAACGGAAGTTTGCCGATAAATGGTTTTTTCGACGAAGTAAATATTTTTATCACTCCGGGTTTTAAATTTAATATCATCGACGGTCTCGTCACAAATTTTCATTTACCAAAATCCACGCTCTTGGTTTTGGTTTCGACTCTTGCTGGTCGAGAAAATATTTTGCGAGCTTACGAGGAAGCAGTGAAAGAAAAATATCGTTTTTATTCTTTTGGCGATGCTATGTTGATTTTGTAAAAAAAGACCAGCCAGAAGGCTGGGGAAGAGGAAGGAAGTGTTGACTAGTAACTTAGATCCTGCGTGAAGCAG
>DOJV01000032.1 GCA_003511125.1 Candidatus Uhrbacteria bacterium | reverse complement strand
GCTTCACGCAGGATCTAAGTAGTAGATAAATCATTCTGCTTGTTCTACCATTTGCGTCTAAATATGGATGTATTGCATTTAGCGACGAAGACACAAGCATGGCAATATCTTCCATGTTTTTGCCTTCCTGACTCATTGTTTTTGCTGTTTCTAAAACCTCAGCTAAAAGATCTGGTTTGTCTTCTTGTCTAGGCGGGACATAACCAGTTCCCATAAACATACTTTCAAGCGCCACTGTTTCCCCGTCCATTTTCCAATTTTCTTTTTTCTTATCTCGTAAAACCCCATTCAAGCCGTTAAGAAGTTGTGAAAATTCTTCCACACTTAAATTTTCAATAAAATCACGCTTATGTTCTTCGTTAGAAAAAATCGCTTCAAATTTTTCGCCGTGAAACGGCTCAATATTTTTTGCAGTATTTAAAAATCTTAAAAGCACCTCGGCGCGTCGCTCGCGATTTTCTGTTGCTTCTTGATTTTGTGTCTCAAAACCTCTAAATTTTTCCATATATTTGATTAGTCTTATTGTATTTTTTAATCAATAAATTCGTTTTCGTAGCGGAGCGGAGAAAACACCTTATACCCCTCTTTAATTAATGAAAAAGAAATTTTAAATTTTTTAAAACAATTGGGCGATAGCCCAAAAAAGAAAAGGAATATTTCAGCTAACGTCCGCGTGTATGCGAAGTCCTGCCCTGCGGGATTTGGGTGAAGCGACGGCATGGAGCGTAACCGCATACACGCTGTTATGTGACGTGCTGTTTTTTGTTTCAGCATGTCACATAACGTTCCTGCGTATGCGATGTTTGCCAGTGGTATAATTGCACGAAGTGCTTACCACTGGCAAATATGGGTGGAGGCTTGCGGAGGTACGGAGCAAGCCGTAGCCGCATACGCAGTGTTATGTGATGTATACTTTTTCTTTTGTTTTCTGAAAGAAAACTGCTTTTCTATAATTAAGAACAAATTTGATTTTGTTTGGGGAAGGGGCAAGAGGGGCTGGGGGTGAATTGCCCCTCCCTCAAACACCTTTTTGCTCCTGCTTGAGGAAAATTCGTAAATTGCTTGACTCCTGCTATTGTTATGTGGTAATATCATAGTGTCAATGTTTTTAATTATTAACTTTTATCATTATGTCTGAAAGATTATCTAATGAGCCGCAAAGGCTCGAAGCAATGCCCGGTCAGCATGTCCAGCAATTTGCCCAACAACTAATAGATCGTGCAAAAGCTGATAGTGTTGATGTAGAAGGTGATTTTAACGGTATCACCTTGCATGTATCGTCTGAGGAATCTGTTACTGCTGAAGATCTCGTGTCATTTTATTCGCAGGAAAGTGATCGTAGAGCAGAAGAATATAGAAAATCACCTGAAGGTATAAAAGCTGCTGAGGAAGCCGAATCACGCAAGACTGCACTTCAAGAAAAAGCCGAACAGTTGGTTACTCAATTAGATTCACTTGATTTCAGTAATTTGGAAGCTGTGGTTGATTGGATTGTGGATTTTCAAGATGCAAGTGACCATATTGGTGTTTCATTCGATAAGCAAAAGGTAGTTGATACTTTTAGAAGTCATGGATTTGATGTTGGAGTAAATACGGGAAAGGATTTTAATGGAGAGGACTCAGAAAATTTTGCAAAATGGCTAGTAGGTCAAGCGTTGGACGGTATTAACTCTGTTGGTGCTATTCATCAAGTTGTTCATAAATTTGCTGGAGATTGGAAAAAGAAATTTGGAAAGCAAGCTCAAACAGAAAAAGCGCAAATTGAAGATATTCGGAATGGACTTAAATAGTCCTTTGTTTGGAACAATTTAATAAATTAAACAGTCTGCCAATTAGGTGGGCTGTTTTTATAAAAATCGTTTTCGGAGAGTAGCGTAGAAAACACCTTATTACCCCCCT
Source organism: Candidatus Uhrbacteria bacterium (assembly GCA_003511125.1). GTDB lineage: Bacteria > Patescibacteriota > Patescibacteriia > UBA9934 > GWF2-40-263 > UBA12403. The sequence continues at coordinate 6,911 of DOJV01000032.1, read as the reverse complement.
CTATAAAAAAGAAATCAAATTTGTTCATTATAGAAAAGCGAAAGGCGTTAGCCGGAAAAGAAAAAGTATATTTCACATAACTCGTTTTTATCCGAAAACATTTCGGATAAAAACGAGTTATGAGGTTGATAAACGATCTTGACTTTTATTTTGGTTTGTCGTAAACTTAGATTGTTGAATCACTCCCCCTATCAACGCGGGAGTTTTTATTTAGTTAATCTTTTTTATGACAGATTCAACAGACCTTCTTAAACAAACCGATTCCCTTCTCCGGCTTATGAATTACAGTCCGGCCACCAGGAAGAGTTATCTTTCTTGCCTAAAAGCTTATTTTGCCACGACCAACGAACCGGAAAAGTGTCAGCCGGAGAAAATCAAGGCTTTTTTACTCGAAAAAATCGAGCAAAATAACTCGGCTTCGACTATCCACAGCTTTATGCAGGCAATCAAATTTTACTACAATCAGCTACAAAAAACAAACTTTCCGTTGGTTTTGCCAAAGGTTAAAAAACCCAAAAAATTGCCGGTGGTTTTATCTCGGGAAGAAATTCAAAGACTTTTGGAAAATATTGCGAATTTAAAACACAAAACCCTGATTGCCTTGGCTTATGGCGCCGGTCTTAGAGTCAGCGAAGCGGTCAAACTCAAAATCCGCGATCTTGATTTGGCTGGAAATTTGATTCAAGTCAAAGAAGCCAAGGGCCAAAAAGATCGGATAACGGTTTTTTCGGAAAAATTGCACGACGATGTCGTGACCTTGATAGCCGGACGCGCGGGCGAAGATTTTGTTTTTGCTAGCGAACGTGGTGGGCGGCTGTCAACACGGAGTGCGGAAAAAATTTTTGAACGAGCAGTGGCAAAGGCCGGGGTTATAAAAAAGGCGACTTTTCATTCCTTGCGCCACAGTTTTGCCACTCATCTTTTGGAAAACGGCGTCGACGTTCGTTATGTTCAGGAATTGCTCGGCCACCAAAATATTCGCACGACGCAAATTTATACTCATTTAACGAATTTGGCTTTAAAAAACATTCGGAGTCCACTTTAAAAAACCAACCTCGCGTCCGGACAAACCTCTCTAATTTAATCTTAAATCAATCAACTTTAAAACTGGCTGCCTCGGAGAGCGAAGTAAAACCAGCTTGTCGGCAAAAATTATTTAAAGCGGAAATATTTTTTATAATTAAGGTTATTTTCATCGGAACCTCAATTCCCAGCCGCCTAATACCAATTAAAGAACGGTTAATGGCGACAAAATCGCTTTTCTTAAAACTAACGGCCAGCTGTTGTAATTCTTTGGCCAAAGCCGCTCGGTCGACGGTTTTACCATCGGCAACCAAGCTCGTTAAATATCCATAAGCCTTCGCTAAATCAATTTGGCCGGAGATAATCCCAGAGACTAATTTTTTTTCGGTTTCATCCAAATTAATGTAAAAAGTGCGATCCAAAATCGCCACCCGTCCGTCGGGCATAACCCGATAATTACCGGGGTGAATATCGCCGTGTAATTGACCGTTTTCCATTTGCTGCAATGAGTTGGAAACAATCAAAGCGATAACTTCCTTCAAATTTTGACCTTCTTGTTCCAAAGCCTCCCACTCGGTTAGGTTGCGGCCTGGGATTTTTTCTTCGATCTGAAAAAAATCGCTGGCCGGACCCTCGGATTTTGGAATATAAATACTTTTGGTTAAACCGGGACGAGTAAAATCATGATTAGCTTGATGAAATTTTTCATCTTCAACCAAAAAATTTGAAAAATCAATATCGCACCTAATCCATTCGTCAACAAAATCCAAAACAGTTCTAACTTGACGATAAACATCTTCGGTTAACGAACGGTCTTGGTGCATTTGTTCAACCGTTTCAGCTAACAACTCTTTAGTAGCCTCCATATGAAAAACAATATTTGGATTTCGCACCCTGATAACTTTGGTCTCGCCGACCATGGTTTCTATTTCATAAACACACATCAACGAACCACCACCAAGACGTTGACCAAAACGCTTAACCTGTGTCCAAAGCTCTGGCCATTCCCTTTCAACTACGGCCACGGCGGCCAACTTGGATTGGCCACGCACCTGATCGTAAAGACTGTTAAAAGTTTTTTGGTGTTCCGAGTTAATTTCCAAAAACTGCGGCAGTAACTGTAAAAACCTGACCCCCATTGACCCGGTGCGCTGAGCAATATCAACAATCAATTCCATTGGACTCAACTTTCTACCCTCTCTAGTTTCCAAAACCCCCTCCCGCTGGAGCCATTTTAACATCTCTGCCTCGGCCAAAGCGTTATATTGTGTTTCAAGATTCCAGGGTCGGTCTTCCGCGTCTTTCGACAAACTCCCGGGATTACTTAAAAGATTTTTTTTTCTATCTGACAGACCTATAATATCAAATTCCACAAAATCTCCCCACGGAGTTCGGTGTGGCGGAACCAAAGCCAACCGTCCTGCCAAGGTCGGCGCCAAAGCAAAATACAAAAGTTCCCAATCCTCGTTACGTGCAAGGGCGGAGCTGATTTTTGCAAGCAAAGAGCTAACCCCGGCTTGAGACGGAATTTTTTCGGTAGACTCGGCGATTAATTTCTCCAGCAATTCTCTTCTATTGATCTGATCCCGTAGTAACCCGCTATCAACCAAAAGTTTTTTAACCAAAAAATGTTTAGCCGAATCGCTCAGACAAAAAAGTATGTTTAAATTTCTATCAATTTCCACCAAAAAACGCTTAGCTTCATCAATTCCGGATTTTTTATCCCAATTAACCTGAGTGATTCCCGAGCCACCCAACGCAACTTCTTTAATTTGACGATCACCGCCGGCCGTACCCAACAAAATTTCAACAGTTCTTAAAGGTTGGCGTCGGTGAAACCTGAAATGGTCGGATAAAGCCACCCAACCGATAGTTTCATCGCCTTGATGAAAAATTTCCGCAGTGGCCTCTTTCATTTCCCGGCGCACAGCCGCAACTTCGACTTGAGTTTCCATTTCCTCTTCAATTAGACGATCTTTTAAAGCCAGGCTTTCTTTGTTTGTTCGGCGGTCAAAAGCCACGGCAAGCTTTTCCTCGAAGGAACCAGCTAAACACCAGCGTTCTTCGGTTGAATATCGTTTTAATGAGAAAACTACTAAAGGATTTTGGCTGATTTGATAAATCAAATCTAAAGCCCGAAGCCGGTCGGCCTCGGCAAAACTGCCAAGATTTTTTGAAAGATTAAAAATAAGACGGCCGTTAACATCTCGAAAAAGATCATTGGACAAAAGTTCCAGAACCGGAATTCCCAAACCGGTTAAACGATCAAAATTTTCAAAAATCTGTTCAGGTCCCGAATCAGCCAAACGAATACTGATAACTCTGGCGATTAATTTATCCAAACGATTATCGTTTTGAAGAAGACGATTTTGTTTTTTTTCTTCAAAAAACCATTTCAGGGCGGCTTCGTCGACAAATCTGGCTTCTCTAAAAAAATCTTCCACAGCCTTAGGTAAAATCGACACGTAATAATCAGATTCTCTTGCCACCGGAAAATCTTCCGACAATCCGACCGCACCAAAATGTTCGAGACCTGCAAACATTTGAAGAAGCTTGACGGCTTTTTTAAATTCATTTATTTGACCGGCCCGTTTTTGTTCCTCTAATCTTTTTTCAAAAAAAACAATTAAAGATATTTGGAGTACACTCTCTACTTCGCTATCTCCAAACTCGCCTTTGCCCTTATCCTCTGTATAAAAACTACTGATTTTTTCATCAGACATTTTATCAAACAAAAAAACAGAAATTGATTTACTGATTTCTTGAAAAGCCTCCAGATCAGATTTTTCGGAAAACAACCGGGAATAATTATCCTCTAAAAAAGAGGTGAATTTTTCGAGCCACCTTAACATTTCTAAACCGGAAACCTCCCGGGAATAAACAACCTTGTCGTCTCCTTTTTCCGCACTTTTGACAGATTTGTCCCACAAGCCTTTCATAATGCCAAGAAACTGAGAATCTTCCTTCAAATCCACTTGCTCTGCCGACGATACTAAAGATTCTTTTTCAACATCCCCAAAAACAGGAATTTGTTTTTTAACAAGAAAAGCTCGAGCGGCTTTTAAAAAACCTTTTTGTTTTTTACTGGCCGCCAAAATCAGCATTTTTCGAGACAGCTGATTAACAATTTGATCTTTTTCCGCCGGCATTACCGAACGATCACGACCATAACCGATTAAGGCTTCGGCCCAAAGATTGGCTTCTTCAAACCAAACCTCAAAAGAAAAACCCTCCGCCGTTAATGGCCCGAAAAAATTTCGACCAACACTGTAACTCAAAAAATCATCAGCCACATCTGCCGGCCGGCCACAAGCATAATTTAACGAATGTTTGTTAAGCTGTGGAATTTTAGCTCTTAATTCTTTCATTTCATCCAAAGAGGAAAGTCTGGCCCTGATTTTCTCCCCGGCTTGTTCAAACTCCGAGGCGCAAACCGATGTTTTTTCTTCATCTGCAACAAGAAGCGATTGTCCCAAACCTAAATTTAATTCATAATGCAAAAGTTTTAAAAAATCAAAGTCTTCTTCTTTTTCGGTAATGTCTGAAATATCTTTATCGACTTGGGCTACCAACTCCTTGGCTATCGGCGCGCCAAACCTATAATTGGGGTGCTTTAGCGGCAGTCGAACATCGGCCATGACTGAAAGCATCGCCCCTCTTTGCGTAACGCTCAACAAGGCAAAATCTCTGGCTGCTTCTTCCCGTGACGGCGGTCTAAAACGTTCAAATTTACCTAAACGAAGATAGCGACTGTAATCAACAGTCTGAGTATCCGGTTCTGACCATCTTTTCTTTTCTTCCGGATCAATGGCGGTTAACTCTCTGGATAAGCTAGACATGTCATAATATCTAGCCAAGACACCAAACAACAATGAACGGTCCAGTAAAGAGCCGTGTTGTACGCCTTCTTGGTAATCGTATGTTTTAGAAAATTTCCAATGCAAAGATTCGAGATATTTTTTATAACCCAGCGGATTAATACCGCGCTCGTCCAAAAAAGAAACCGCCCCCTCCAAATCCGCTCGATATTCTTCCAGACGATCAATACATAATCGTGTTACCCACTCCCGACTGGTCTTAACCGAGCTTTCCAATTTAGTTTTAATATCCTGATGTTTATGATGAATCAGTTCATGGGCCACAACACCATAAAAAGCTTCAACGCTATCCAGAGAATTCATTAAAGCCAAAGAAACAAAAATCGTTCCATCCGAACTAACCATGGCATTTAAATCTTTCATTTGAGGCAAAACCACTATCCGCGACGGTGCTTCAACCCCTGTTTGTAAACGTTCCAAAATTTGGCTGGCAAATTTTTGGGCAGGATGATTTTCCGACAAACGGCCATAACGCAAAGTCAGACTGTCAAAAACACTTTCAGCCGACCGCTTCAAAACCAAATCCGTTTGGGAAACCTCTGGTTTTTCTTTCTTTTCTTTTTGTTTGGTGGCAAAACTCTCGGAAAAAGAACTATCACCTTCATTTTTCATAAAAATCATTGATAATTTTCGTGTTTCGCCATATCATTATGCCATAACATAATCATTTGGACAAAAGCAAATCCCGCCCCTCTATAAATTTGAGGCGGGATAGCTTGATCTTGGGTTTTCGGCTCACGGTCTGAAAGGCGTGGTGGACCTAGCGGGAATCGAACCCGCATTTCCTGATGTCAAGGCAGGTGAGGTTAACCATTGCCTCTATAGGCCCAAAAAACCGAAACTCAAGAAACGTATAATACAAAACAACTCCCGTTATGAGCCGCGAATATTCACGAATACGCAAATAAGAATAAAATTCAAATTTGTTTTTTCGTGTCACGCAACTCGGGGGAGTTGTTATGCTGACACCAGGAGTAAGGCCTATAATAGACCCCACCTGCTTATCTGTATACTGACACATTATTATTCTTTTATCAACCCAAACCTGTGGAAAAATTTCTCACAAAAAAACCAATCATTGCCCTCTCGCCCATGGCCGATCATACAGACGCGGCTTTTTGTCTTTTAATAAAAGAACTTGCGCCGTCAACAGTAGTTTTTCGCGAAATGATTTCGGCCGAAGCTCTTGTGCGAGGAAACAAAAAAACTTGCCAGATGGCCGAGATTAACGAAGGTGAGCGACCGCTCATCCAGCAAATTTTTGGCGGCGAGCCGAAGGTCATGGCCGCGGCCGCGAAGCTGGTCGAGGAAAAATATCATCCTGATGGAATTGATATCAACATGGGCTGTCCGGCCAAAAAAATTATTTCGAATTTTAACGGTTCGGCCCTGATGAAAGATCCAGAGACGGCCGCGGCCATCGTCCGCGCCGTCAAAGCCGCGGTCTCGGTTCCGGTTTCGGTTAAAATGCGTTTGGGTTGGAGTAATCCGGAAGACTGTTTGTCGTTCGCGCCACTGATCGAACAAGCCGGAGCGGATTTTATTTCTGTTCATGGGCGAACAAAAAAACAAGAATATTCCGGTAAAGCCGATTGGGAAATGATCCGCCGCGTCAAAGCCGCGGTCTCGGTTCCAGTTCTTGGTAATGGTGATATCACCTCGGCCGACGAGGCGATGAAAGCGCTCGAGACCGGTGTTGACGGCATCCTCATCGGCCGCGGGGCTTTGGGTAACCCGTGGATTTTTCTGGACATTGAGGACACACAGGCCGGTCGCGCGCCAACAAAAATAACTCCGGCTGAACGGGCGCGAGTTATTCTTCGCCACGCGGAATTATTTTTAAAACACAGCGGACATTCTGACTTAACTAATTTTCGGAAACATTTGGTTTGGTATTTTTCTGGAACGGATGGGGCTGCCAAAATGCGACAAAAAATTTCGACCTTGAAAAATTTTGATGATTTACAATTTATTCTTGAGCCCCTGCTTCCTGAGTTCTGCCAACATTTT
>DOJV01000036.1 GCA_003511125.1 Candidatus Uhrbacteria bacterium | reverse complement strand
TTTAGTTTCGTAATTCACAGCTACCAGGAGGATGTGTGGGTAGCGCTCGGCGTATCCCACAGGGTAGGTCACACTGTCTGGCCAGTGGGCGATGTAGGCCTCGGCACTCATGCCGCGACGACCGTTGTCCGGCCACTTGGCGTGCTCGTGCACGCCGGCTGCAATGAGGGCGCCGACCAGGTTGGCGATGCCGACCTTGATGAGGCGAGTCGACACGGTCGGGATGGGGTCGGGCACGGTGATCGGCACATCTCGGCGGACAAGACGGCCGGCGAGGAGGTCGGTGAGCTGTTCGTCGTTCAGCTCTCCGGCGACCATGGCCTGTTGGAGACGCGCGGCCAGGATGGCGCGGTCGAAAACGAATTGTTGGGCCGGCCGACTCACGAAGAGTGGGTCCTCCGGTTTGAGGTTGCGACGCTTGATGAGTTCGATGAGCTGTCCATCAGTGATCCGTTCCATCTTTCCTCCAACCCAACCGATTCATCTGCCGTGGTTTCATTGGCAAAAAACGCGCAGAATTCACGGATGGTCGGTTATGGCGCGAGAAACCGCTCGCACACGGTTGTGTCCCAACTTGGACCACGGTAAATATTCGCCTATTTTACGAAAAAAGTCAATGGATATAGCTCAAAAATTCCTAAAAACCAAAAAAACTGTTATATTTGTTACAAATTATGCCATTCCTCCTTATCGACAAACCCGTCGGCCCGACTTCGCACGACATTGTTGACCGGGTTCGCCGCAAAACCGGCGAGCGACGTGTTGGTCATGCCGGAACACTCGACCCATTTGCCAGTGGGCTTTTAATTATTGGTGTTGGTCGCGAATCGACTCGGGAACTCGGAACTTTTTTGGGCATGGATAAAGATTATGAAGCGACTTTTGTTTTGGGTGGCGAAAGCGATACCGACGACTCAACCGGAAAAATAACACTGGTTCCCTTGCCCAAGAATTTGACCAAAGAAAAAATCAAAACCGCTATACAAAAATTTCTCGGCGAAATTCAACAAGTTCCACCAGCCTACTCGGCCATCAAAATCAAAGGCCAAAAAATGTACGAAGCCGCCCGCGCCGGCAAACCGCTCATAGCCGAACCGCGAACAGTAACGATTTATAAATATGAAATGGTGGGCGATGACGATGGCCACGATCGTGGGGGCGAATGGCCATTCGCCCCCACGATCACCGTCCGTGTCAAAATAAAATGTTCCTCCGGCACCTATATCCGCGCCTTGGCCCGCGACCTTGGCCGAGCCCTTGGCACCGGCGGCTATGTTTCCGAGCTCCGACGCACTGCTATCGGCGAATACCGAGTGGAAAATGCTGAAACCTTTTAAAATGTTCTCCGCCTCGGGCAGATCAGCCTTTGGCTGATAATTATAAATTATATAATTTTCTAATCATGGAGCAATTCTTTAAAAACTCCAACCGCAATTTGAAAATTTAATAACCCCGGTTTTTCCCAACAAAAACCCATCTTGTCAAAGACGAGTTTTTTTGTCATAATATAAAGGAAGTAAAAAAAATAAATGTTGTACTGAATCGAAGTTTCTAGAAAACGCTCAAATCTACTTTCCAAATTCTATAAATTATTCAATATTATGATGCTCAGACCGCTAAAGTTAGCAATTTTCTGGCCACAACAAAAGGCATCAATTTTATTGTCTTAAAAAAATCTGGAAATTTAAGGCGTTTTTAAGGGGCTTCTTAGGTACCTAAGAAGTTTTTATGTTTTCAATCAATTCAATAATGACCGGAGCGGCATTATTGGGAGTTGTCCTAGGAATGATCTTTGGCTACTTCCTGCGCCGTTTTCTGGCTCACCGAAAGGTAAAAGATGCTGAATCCCGAGCCGAAAAACTTTTGTCCGAAGCTAAAATCAAACAGCAAGAACTCTTGCTCGAGGCAAAAGAGAAGAGCCTTAAAATAATTGACGAGGCCAAAAAAGAAGAAAAAACCCGGCGCCAAGAAGTTCAAGAAACCCAAAAACGTTTAGAAAAACGCGAAGCTTTGTTTGACCAAAAATTACTCGATATCGAGGACAAGAAAAACAAACTGGAAGAAAAAGTAAAACAAATCGAAGAAACCAAAAAGAAAGTTTTGGAATTGCGCGATCAAGAATCTTTAAAACTTCAAGAAATTTCCGGTCTGTCAAAAGAACAAGCCTTAGAACGCTTGTTCCAAAAACTCGATGAAACCAATCAAGAAGCTTTGTTAAATCGCTTGCGCAAATTGGAACAAACCACCGAAGAAGAATTGGAACGACAATCTCGCAAACTGGTTTCTTTGGCCATCAGCCGTTTTGCCGCGCCCCAAGCTGTCGAAACCACCACCACGGCCGTCTCGCTGCCTTCTGATGAAATGAAAGGACGAATTATTGGTAAAGAAGGTCGCAACATTAAAACCATCGAACTTTTAACCGGCACAGAAATTATTGTCGACGAAACCCCGGAAATGATTACCATCAGCGGCTTTTCACCAATCCGCCGTCAGGTGGCCAAACTGGCTCTTGAGATGCTCATCAAAGACGGCCGCATTCAACCGGCCAGAATCGAAGAAGCAATTTCCGAAGCCAAAAAACAACTTTCAATCGAAATCAAAAAAGCCGGCGAAGAAGCTTTGTATTCACTCGGTATTCCGGTTTCTTCAATCGACCCAAAACTCATTTCCATTCTCGGCCGTTTGAAGTATCGCACGAGTTACGGTCAATCGGTTTTACAACACTCGCTCGAGGTTGCTCAACTCGCGGCCATGATGGCCGAAGAGCTTGGCGCCGATGTAGCTATTTGCAAAAAAGGCGGCTTGTTCCACGATATTGGTAAAGCTGTTGATCACGACATGCAGGGTGCTCACCCGGAAATCGGTTACAACATCATGAAAAAATTCGGACTGCCCGAAGAAATTTGTTATCAATCCGTCGCCCATCACGAAGACCATCCGCGCACCATCGAGGCCGCGCTTATCAAAGCCGCCGATGCTATTAGTGGCGCTCGTCCGGGTGCTCGCAAACAGTCGCTCGAACAGTTTATCCAACGCATGGAAGAACTCGAAAAAACCGCCAGCGCTTTTGACGGCGTCGAAAAAGTTTACGCCATCCAAGCCGGTCGCGAAGTTCGAGTCTTTATCCAACCAGAAAAAATTTCTGACTTGGAATCTTATCAGCTAGCCAAAGACATCGCCAAAAAAATCGAAAGCGAATTACAGTATCCGGGCGAGGTTAAGGTGACAGTTATTCGGGAAACCAGGGTGATTGAATACGCAAGATAAACTCTGGTGGGTTACAAAACTACAAAATTTAAAAAGACGGATCGTTTGATCCGTCTTTTTTGATTTCAAAAAATTATAAATGCATCCAAATCATCTTCCACATCGAAAGCAAAGTTTTAGCAATCGCCACATCTTCGATAATAACGGCAATGTAAGGTTTCTTAAAACTCAACAAAGCCACTTTGTTATCAAAAATATTTATTTCTGTTTCCAAGTCAAAATCTTTATTAAAAATCCTGGTCTCGCGATTTTGTTTCTTGTCCCAACTTTTTACACATCGCGCCGCCTGCGAATCGCGAGCCAAACAAAAAGCGCGAATTTTTTGTTCACCTCTCTGTCGAGCATAATCAACCAACCACGCCTCGGACATGACCTGAAACATTTTTTCATAATCAGAGATCAAATAAATTTCTTTTTCGGCCTTCAGGGTTTCGAGATAAGTTTTTTTGAGACCCTCCACACCTTGGTAAAATTTCACTTTTGGTTTATGAGCCACTCGATTATAAAGGCCGAGAAACTCTGGCATGAAAGTTTGCAACGATTCAAATCTTTCTCTGGCTTGTTTAAGAAGGCCTTCCGGATTTTCGGCCACTAAAAGAATTTTGCCGCCGCGTTTGATTTCGGAAACATAACCTTGTCCTTTCATTGTTTCCAAAAAATTATAAACACTCGTCCGTTTAACACCAGACTTTTCAGCAATCTCTTGAATTGTCGATTCGCCAAGTTCCAAACAAGCCAAATAAACTGCCGCTTCCTTATCGGTAAAGCCAAGATTCAAAAGGGTTGAATGAAGATTTTTTTGCGTCATATTTTTTGTCTACTTAATAGACAATGTCATATTTTGGCCAAGACGTCAAGAGTTTTGGTCTTTGTTTATTATGGTTTTGCCAATTATTTTTGGTCTGAATTGTAGACAGAAATGTATTTGTCTTGATATTTTAATATTATCAACGTTCCTTTAACAGAGGAAAAACCGATGAATTACAATTTCACTGATTCCGTACTTCTTGTCATCCGACACGGAGAATTCGACAAGTTTGGTCGAATGACCGAAGATTCGTTTAAGCAGGCCCTAAGCTTTGGACAAACACACCTTAGCAATATCACACTTGCGGGTGTCGTCATCTCTGAAAAAATCCGCACACTAATCACCGCGGCAACCATTTGCCGCGGTGGCGGCGCACAAACAGACAGCGGATTCTGTTCATTACACGATTCGGGATCCGATGATATTGCGCAAATCAAAACAGAACTCATCAAAATCTGTCTCCAAATCATCGATAAGAACAAAAAAGGGGTTGGTGGAAATCTTCTCATGGTAACCCACCTCCCGATTCTCATAGCCATCAATAAAGAAGCCGGTGGGAATTCCGCCCTCGTCTTTCCACCGCTTTCCGGCCTTATGATCAACCTTGATCCTCTAAGTGGGAAGTTTACGATCATTGAAAGGATGTGCTGACATGTCTCGCTTCTATACCCTCAGTGGTGAGTTGATTGTCGACAAGGAAGAATACCTGCGGGAACTCCGCATCCGCTTCAACTCGAGACTAGACAACCTTCATATTCCGGAGATTGAAGCGCGCAGTGACGCAACACTTCGCCATATCTCAGATAAAATTTTCGAGCTCTCCATGCCGCAAATCGTTCCGTTCAGAAAATCCAGGAGGTAATCCTTGTGCCAATAGCAAAATCTACCCCAACCACTCTCCCGACCGACCGGTACTCCCCGGCCAGTCGGTATTTTTTTATTCTTAATTCGGTTCGTCACTTTCAAAAAAAAAATCCCCAATGGTTGATCAGAGAAAACGAGAATGATTGAGTACACGAGATAAACATCGTTTCCCTCTTTCTGTCACTGCGACGAGAGAAAAAAAGTTAGAACAGACGAGCCAATCGGCTCGTCTGTTTGTTTTACTGACTGTTGACTTTTTTCTTCTAATGAACTATAAATATCAACCGCAACTCCCTGCGGATCTGGAGGAAACCGTGGAACTTTTCAACACCATCACCCCCTTCCTTCTCGCAATCTTCTGCTTCTTCAGCGCCTGCACCATCCGCCCCGCCCACGCCGACCCCGCGCCGTCCGAACCACGGGTCGAAACCCGCGGCGGTCTGCCGACGATCACCAACGCGCCGAACGGCCAGCCAACACCGGCCGCCGTGCAGATCCCGGCCACGGCCCTGCCAAACGAGCTGGCACCATGGCGGGAACCAAGTTATACCCAGACCCGCGAATACTTGACCCACTGCATCAATCCCGGCCCCGAGCTCGACGACACCGTTGGTATCGCTGCCTGTGGTGATGCCCTCAATCGCCTGGCCGCCTACTATCAGGCCACTGCCACCTGGCAGAAAACCTGGAAGGCGGCCGAACAGTCAAATCCTACTCCCCGGCGCTCGATCGATCTTCCGGCCTTCCCTAGTCCTTTCAACACCGAAGACGACCACTAGTCACTTCGTCTCGTTCCCTTCTCGTCTTCCGACCAGCCTGGTCGGACTTTTTTATTATTGACACTTCAATTCTTTTAAAGTAAAAAGACCCTGCTCCCAATCCCCGGAGAACGCAAAAATGTTCCGCAGAATCTGCTTCGCCACGATCATCATCGTTGTGTGTCTCCTCGGCCTCTCGAGCCGACCCGTCCTGGCCTACTTCATCGGCTACCCGTACGATCTGATGACCGAACAACATGCCCGACTCTGTCTGGCCAGCCCCTTCAACGCCACCACTGTCGACGAACTCCGAAACTGCGCCGGAGCTCTCTCGGCGATGAGTCTCCGCTTCGAGAACCAAGCCCAAACCCTGGCCACCGAGCAAGCGGCCACCGCCGCCAAAGTAGACGCCTACAAGCTCGGCGACTAGCCGTCTCGATCTCTCTCATCTTCCGGCCCCACACGGTCGGACTTTTTTTTATTCGTTCTCTCGTGTATATTGAATTCGCAATAAATTTTTATATTCGAATTTAGGACGAATACCATTCGCCCCCACGAACTATGAACGTCCTCATCTTTGGCGACACTGTCGGCCGCATTGGTCGCGAAGCCGCGGCTAAAATTCTTCCCGAACTCAAAGCCAAACATCAAATCGATTTTGTCATCATGAACGCCGAAAATTTGGCGCATGGTTTTGGGGTGACAAAAAAAATAATTCTGGAAATGACCGAGGCCGGCGTCGATGTCTTCACTTCTGGCAATCATGTTTGGGCCAATCCGGGTTATGAAGAAATTTTTGCCGAGCCAGAATTGCGAAATATTGTTTTGCGTCCGTATAACGATTTGAGTAATCGCGGTTTGGGACAAACTATTATCGAAAAAAATGGCCAAAAAATTTCCATAGCCAGTTTATCGGGCATTGTTTTTATGGAAGAAGCTAAGGCCACTAATTTTCTTTCCGCGGCTGACGAAATTACCGCTCGTGCCGCGCAAGCCAAAGCAAAAATTTCGATCATCGACTTCCACGCCGAGGCCACCTCGGAAAAAGCCGTACTTGGACTTTATTGTGACGGAAAAATTTCAGCTTTTGTTGGCACTCACACTCATGTTCCAACCGCCGACGAACGCATCCTTCCCAAAGGTACAGCTTTTGTTACCGACATCGGCATGACCGGCGCTCACAACCAAGCTATCGGCGGCGAATTTGAATCAATCCTCGAAGGCATGAAAATCGGCGAACTCGGAAAATTCAAAATCCCAGAAGATGGACCAGTCGAAGTGAACGCAGTGATTATTGAGATTAATGAAGAAACCGGGAAAGCAAAAAAGATTGAAAGAGTAAGAAGAATAATTTAAATACCCCTCAAGCCTCTCAAGCCTCTC
>DOJV01000042.1 GCA_003511125.1 Candidatus Uhrbacteria bacterium | reverse complement strand
GCCGTTGAATATTTACACAAAATATGGTGGAACCGGATTTGGGGTGAGGACATTGTTGGAGATTGTTGGAAAGTAAAAAAATTTTTAAATTAGAGATACAAGAAGTTTGTTTTTTTGATTTGAGATGATCGGGTGGTAGTTACGACGCCAGTCAGACGAAGATTTTGGTTCGAAAGACACTGCTGAGTTCGAGGCCGAGAGCTGTAAATTTGAGTTTGGCTTCACGAACAAAACTATCTTGAATATGTCCATTGATGTTGATAGTGGTGAGTCTTTGTCAAATTCACTTGGTCAACTAGACCAAGTACCAAGTGAAGTTGGTGTTGAGGGTTTTGCAAGGAATTTTTTTTGCGGCCTTTGAATATCTAAATTTGTTGATTGGTGTATTGACCGCGGTGATGAGATTTTTTAGGCAATCGTAGTTAATCTCGACTGGGGTTATTTTTTTTTGAAAGGTATCAGAAAGTCAGTTTTGCCGGTTTGTTTTTTAAATTTTTCACCTTTTTGTTTCTTCAAACCATTTTTGTCTCTTCAATCGTTCCAACATATCCCCACAAAAATCAACTGACCATTGCCAAAAACTTGAGTCTCGGCTATACTAAAGGCGCTTTTTATGGAAGAACCCGAGGTCAAACCCACAAAAAAAACCGTCAGCGATGCCGTGTATTATCGTTTTGCTATGCACATTTTGGGCGATTTTGGCGTAACTATTGCTGTTCCGGCAGTGGTTGCGACTTTTGTTGGCATTTGGTTAGATAAAAAGCTCGAAACCACACCGTGGTTTTTAATTTTGGGCTTAACCGCGGCTTTAATTGCCACCTATCTGGTTATCAAAAAGAAAGCCTCGATTTACGCCAAACAATTCGAAGATATCGACAAATAAGCTCCAAGTTCCAAGTGCCAAGCTCCAAGAAGGAAAAAATTCTTAAAAGAAAAAACCAACTTGGAACTTTCCATCTTATGATCTCTGTTGCCGCCGAACCAATTTTTCACATTGCCAGTTTGCCAATTACCAACTCCATGATTAACGCCTGGGTCGGTATTGTTTTGTTTTTGATTGTTGGTTTGATTGTTCGTAAAAATACCAGTTTGACTCCGCGTGGTTTCATGAATTTTATTGAATATATTGTCGAGATGCTTTTAGAAAAGGCCGAGGAAATTGTCGGCGACCGTGAACGTACTCGAAAGTTTTTTCCGATTTGTGCTTCGTTGTTTTTGTTTGTCTTGGTCTCGAATTGGATGGGATTACTGCCTGGTGTCGGTTCAATCGGTGTTTGGCAAATGCATCATGGCGAAGCTGAACTAATCCCTTTGTTTCGTCCGGCTACCAGTGATTTGAATTTTACTCTGGCTATTGCTATTTTTGCCGTGTTAGCTTCGCATGTTTTTGGTTTGCTGGGTCTGGGGTTTGTTGCCTACATAAGTAAGTTTATTAATATCCGGGGGATTTTCTTGGCTATTAAGCACGGCCCAATGGCCGTGGTTGTGGCTGTTGTGGAATTNNCTTCGATTATTCGGAAATATTTTTGCCGGTGAAGTTTTGTTGACAGTTATTTACAGTTTGGTTTCTTTCGTCATCCCTCTGCCGTTTATGTTTCTAGAACTTTTGGTCGGCATTATTCAGGCCACGGTTTTTGCCATGCTAACTTTGGTTTTTATGAAATCAATGTCAGACGCGCACGGGGAGGGTCATTGAGTCGTGGAGTGATGGAGTCGTGGAGTGATGTAGTGAAGGAAAAATCTTTAAATTTCTTCACCCTACAACTTCATGATTTCACGACTCCAAAACTTAATTAAGAATTAACTAAATAAAACTATGGACGCAGAAATGCTCAAATTGCTCGCTTCGGCTTTGGCCATCGCTATTGGTGGTTTTGCCCCGGCTTTGTCAATCGGTCTTATTGGTTCCAAAGCCATGGAAGGCATTGGTCGCAATCCCGAGGCTGCCGGCAAGTTGCTGGTTCCAATGCTTCTTGGTATGGCCTTCGCCGAAGCCATTGCCATTTATTCCTTGGTCGTTGCTCTGATCATCCAATTCGTTTTGTAATCAACAAACGCACAGGCAATCAGTTCTCTGGTTGCTTGGAGTTTAGTGATTAAAAACAGTTTTTTAGAGGGATTCAAATTTAGGGCATTAAGGCATGAGGGCTCGGGTGAAAAAAACCTTAACGTCTTAGCGCCCCTAATGCCTCAAAATCTAATCCCCCAACCCAAACTATGTCCGTAGAAGCTCAAGCCGTTCACGAAGTTGCAAACGCCGTCGAAGAGACTGGCGGAATTGCGGCTCTTGGTATCAATTTAAAAATGTTTATTGCCCAGTTTATTCACTTTGCGATCGTGCTTTTGGTTTTTTGGAAATGGGTTTACGGGCCAATCGTCAAAATGCTCGACAAGCGAGCCGAGATTGTCGAGAAGAGTATAAAAGATGCCAAAGATGTCGAAGAACGCGTGGTCAAACTCGAAGCCGAACGCGCCAGTGTTATTACCACAGCCAAAGCCGAGGCCTCGCACCGTATTGAAGAAGCTCAGGCCTTAGGTGAAACCAAGAAAAATGAAATTTTGGCCGAGGCCAAGAACCAAGTAGAAAGTGTTGTCAAAGCCGGAAAAGAACAATTGGTTCGTGAAAAAGACGCCATGATTAAAGAAGCCAAAAAAGAAATCGCTGAAATCGCCGTTAAAGCCGCCGAACAAATTTTAAAAGAATCGGTCAGCGAAAACGTTTCAAAAAAAATGACCGAAGAGGCGATTGGGAAATTAACCTAATTTCAAACCGTCATTGCGAGCGCTTCGCGAAGCAGTCTAAAAAGAACTCGAAAGATTGCTTTGTCGCACAACGAATTAAACTCCTCACAATGACAAACAGAGGACGATCTCGAAATTATGTCCAAAATCGACACCAAAAAATTCGCCCGAGCCTTTGTTGAAGTCATGGAAGGGAAGACTGCCAAAGAAATGGAAAAAACCGCTTCGGATTTTGTGTCTTATTTGGCCGAACAAGGATTAATGTCGCACTGGCGAAATATTGTTCGTAGTATTGATAACGTTTGGCGCGAAAAATACGGAATTTCGAGTGTCACCATTACCTCAGCCCATCCGCTTTCAGAAAATGCCAGAAAAAACTTGGAAAATTTAACCAATGGCGCCGAGATAATCGAAAAAGTTGATTCAGAATTAATTGGTGGCGCGGTTGTCCGAATTGATGATCGTATTGTCGACGGCTCAATTTCCGGCGCTCTGAAGTCTCTAAAAATCTCCCTCTTAAAATAAACCTCCCCTAACCACTCTTTACCCCCCTTAACCTCCTCAACCCTAACCTCAACTATTATGACATCAAAAAACGACATTATTTCAGCATTAAAAAAGCAGGTCGAATCTTTTAAGACCGAAGCCAAAGAAGAAAAAGTCGGTACGGTTATTTCTTTTGGTGACGGCGTGGCTCGTATGAGCGGACTCTCCGAATGTCAGGCCTCAGAAATGTTGCTTTTTCCTGGCGGTGTTTATGGTTTGGCTTTAAACTTAGAAGAAGAAACTGTTGGTGCCGTGGTTTTGGGTAGTTCGGCTAACATTAAAGAAGGTGACACAGTCAAATCCACCGGCCGTATTTTGTCCATTCCGGTTTCCGAGGCGGTAATTGGCCGCGTGGTCGATCCGCTTGGCAATCCTTTGGATGGCAAGGGCGAAATCAAAGCCGAAACTTTTCAGCCAATCGAAAAAATCGCTCCGGGTGTTATGAGCCGAAAATCAGTGACCGTTCCGTTGCACACCGGTATCAAATGTATCGACTCAATGATCCCAATCGGCCGTGGTCAGCGCGAACTTATTATTGGCGATCGTCAGGTCGGAAAAACTGCTTTGGCCATTGATACAATTTTGAATCAAAAGGGCGAAAACGTGAAATGTATTTACGTGGCCATTGGTCAAAAAGAATCCAAAATTGCCAAAATTGTCGCTCGCTTGGAAGAAGCCGGGGCCATGGAATACACGACTATTGTTTTGGCCGGCGCTTCTGATCCAGCCCCAATGTCTTTTATCGCTCCATATTCCGGTTGCGCCATCGGCGAATATTTTATGGCCAAAGGCGAAGATGTTTTGGTTATTTATGACGACCTTTCGAAACACGCCTGGGCCTATCGTGAAATTTCTCTTTTGCTCCGCCGTCCACCTGGTCGTGAAGCTTATCCTGGCGATGTTTTTTATCTCCACTCTCGTTTGCTCGAACGTGCTGCTCGTTTAGACGAAAAGAACGGTGGTGGCTCACTCACTGCTTTACCAATTATCGAAACTCAAGCCGGCGACGTTTCNNATTTCGGTTTCTCGTGTCGGTTCGGCCGCCCAAACCAAAGCCATGAAAAAAGTTTCCGGCAAACTTCGTCTAGACCTGGCTCAGTTCCGCGAACTCGAAGCTTTTGCTCAATTCGCCACCGACCTCGACGAAGGCACTAAAAAACAAATCGAACGCGGCCGCCGCGCGGTTGAAGTTTCCAAGCAGCCTCAGTACCAGCCAATGGCCATCGAAAACCAAGTCGCCATCCTTTTTGCGGTCACCAACGGTTTAATCGATGATGTACCTGTGGAAAAAATTCAAGCCTGGGAAATCGGTTTTCACACCTTCATGAAAGCCGAAAAAAGTGGCCTCCTAGAAACCATCAAAATGGAAAAAGATTTATCAGACACCACTACCGAAGGTTTGAAGTTAGCGATCTCGGAGTTTAAAGAAATATTTGGTAAGTAGAAAATGTAGAAAGCGTAGAGCGTAGAGCGTAGAAGTCGTAGAAATCGTAGATCTACGTCTTCTGCAGGCACAGCGATTCTATGTTTTCTACAAAAATCCTATGGCCCTAAGCACCCGCGCCATTCGCCGACGAATTAAGTCGGTTAAAAACACGAGTAAGATCACTAAAGCCATGGAACTGGTTTCGGCCAGCAAAATGCGCAAAGCAGTGAGCTCGGTTTTAATGTCCCGACCTTTTGCTCGGCTGGCTTGGGATACGGTTTCGGCTATTGGTCGGGTGGTTGATGTTTCGTTACACCCTTTGTTAAAAAAAGATCATCAAAGTGGCAAAACCTTGTTAATTCTTTTGACTTCTGATCGCGGTTTGGCCGCTGGTTTTAATACTAACATGGTCAAAAAAGCCATGCTGGCGATCAAAGAAACCAGTCCAGAAAATATTGAGGTTATTGCCGTCGGCCGCAAAGGCGCCGATGCCGCCCGCCGAGCCGGACTCAAATTGGTGGCCAGCTTTACTGGCATTACCAACAATCCTAAATTTGAAGAAATTCTGCCAATCGGAAAAATGGCCGTCGACGAATTTGTCAAAGAAAATTACGACCGCGTGATTTTGGCCTACACTGATTTTATCTCCGCGGTCAATCAACAACCAATCGTCCTAGAACTCCTACCTTTCGGTTCTCAATCCGACTATTCCGCAATCGGCGAAGTCTCCACCTCAGCCCCATCCGCTCCTTATGCCCCTAAAACTGATTACACCTTCGAACCAAGCCCAGAAGAAGTCCTGAATCGGCTCTTGCCGCGTCTGGTTGAAACCATGGTTTACCAAGCTGTTCTGGAATCCGCCGCCTCTGAACACTCTGCCCGTATGCTGGCTATGAGAAACGCCTCCGACGCCGCCGGCGACATGATTGATTCACTAACTTTCACTTATAACCAATTCCGCCAAGCCGCCATTACTCGCGAAATCGCCGAGATCAGCGGTGGCAAAGCGGCGCTGGAGTAAATGTAAAAGTTGTAAATTTACGATTTTTACGAGACAGCAAACAATTTTACGTTTTTATCAAAATCTATGTCTACTCAACAAAAACCCACAATTGCTCAAGTCATCGGCGCCGTTGTCGATGTCCGTTTTACAAGCGGCGAGCTGCCGAGAATTAATGACGCTTTAAGTGTTCAACGCAAAGGCGAAAAGCCTTTGGTTTTAGAGGTTGCCCAGCACTTGGGTTCTGGTTTGGTTCGCACCGTGGCCATGTCTTCGACCGACGGTTTACAACGCGGTTTAGAGGTCGAGATTTTGGGTGGCCCCATTAGCACACCGGTTGGTCCAGAGACTCTTGGCCGCATGCTTGATGTTACCGGAGAGCCGATTGATGGCCTGCCAGCACCAAAAACCAAAAAGCGAAATTCGATCCATCGTCCGGCCCCGGAGTTTATTGAGCAGTCAACCAAGTACGAAATTTTTGAAACTGGTATTAAGGTTATCGACCTTATTTGTCCTTTCTTGAAAGGTGGAAAAATTGGTCTGTTTGGTGGCGCCGGTGTTGGTAAAACTGTTATTATTCAAGAACTCATTCACAACATTGCCAAAGAGCACGGCGGCTATTCGGTTTTCGCCGGTGTTGGTGAGCGTACTCGCGAGGGCAATGATTTATATCACGAAATGAAAGCCTCGGGCGTTATCGATAAAACCGCCATGGTCTTCGGTCAAATGAACGAACCGCCGGGCGCCCGTGCTCGCGTGGCTTTGACCGGTCTAACACTCGCCGAGTATTTCCGCGACGACGAAGGCCGCGACGTTCTTCTGTTCATCGACAACATTTTCCGTTTCACTCAAGCCGGCTCCGAGGTTTCCTCGCTTCTCGGCCGTATTCCATCAGCCGTCGGCTACCAGCCTAACTTGGCAACCGAAATGGGTGCTTTGCAAGAACGCATTACTTCTACAAATAAAGGTTCGATTACTTCCATTCAAGCCGTTTATGTTCCGGCCGACGACTTAACCGACCCGGCTCCGGCCACAACTTTCGGTCACTTGGACTCGACTGTGGTTTTAGCTCGCGAACTCGCCGCTTTGGGTATTTATCCGGCCGTCGATCCGCTCGACTCATCTTCAACTGTTCTTGATCCAATCATCGTTGGCGAAGAACATTATCAAGTTGCTCGCCAAGTCCAGAAAGTTTTGCAGCGCTACAAAGACTTGCAAGACATTATTGCTATTCTTGGTATGGAAGAACTTTCCGAAGAAGACAAACAGACTGTTAATCGCGCTCGAAAAATTCAAAAATTCCTCTCCCAACCATTCTCAGTCGCCGAAACCTTCACTGGTCGTCCGGGTAAGTATGTGAAGTTGGCCGATACTGTTCGTGCTTTTAAGGAAATCTTGGAGGGCAAGCATGACGATAAACCAGAGCAGGCTTTTTATATGGTTGGTGGGATTGAGGAGGTGGTGTAAACGCGAGCCCCCTCCCTGGCCGCGAGGCGCGGCCTTAGCCCTCCCCCGAGGGGGAGGGACGCGAGGTGGTGACAAGTTTTTCTTCCCTTTGTGGGAGAACCTAGCCCCGCCGCGGGGCGAAGGAGGGGAATCGAGTAAATTTTATGAAACAACTAACAATAAAAATCGTCACCCCAGAACGGATTGTCTTTGAAGGCGAGGCCGAGTCTTTGAGTGTTATGACCGAGACTGGCGAGATTACGTTATTACCAGATCATATTCCGCTTGTTACTTCGCTTCGTCCTGGTGAGATGCGTTTGAAACAGAATGGGGAAGAGAACCTGATGGTGGTCTCGACCGGGTTTTTAGAGGTTCGTCCGGGAAATCAAATTGTGGTTTTGGCCGACACAGCCGAGCGTGTCGAAGAACTTGAACTAGAAAAAATCGAAGCCGCCCGCGAAGAAGCCCGAAAAATTTTGTCCGAAAAACGCGCCATTAGCGATGTCTCGGCCGCAGCCGCCACCGCCGCCTTGGAGCGCGAAATGGCCAGATACCGAGTGGCGATTAAGAAAAGAAAAATACCACGTAATCCTATTAATAATTAAAGTCGTGGAGTGTGCACAAGTCACGGGGTCGTGGGGTCATGGAATAATTTTTTATAAATTTAAAAAAAGAAACTTCCTTCACTCCCCGCCCTCGCCGAGCTTCGGCGGGCGCAGCACGACTCCATAATTCCACGACTCCAACCCTACTCCTATGTCCCACAACTGTACCCATGCCCTCATTCGTTGTATGGACTTTCGCCTGCAGAAAGCCATCGATCAATGGCTGGCCGACAAAAACTTGCCTGGCGATTGCGACATGATTTCTGTGGCTGGTGCCGGCAAAGATATTGTCGCCAATCCGGATGGTTTTGTCGCCACTCAAGTCGACCTCTCTTGCAAACTACACGAGACAAAAATTATTCTCCTTATGCACCACACCGACTGTGGCGCTTACGGCGGCCACACCGCTTTCCCAAGCCTCGAGGATGAGCGTGCTCAGCATTTAGGGGATATGGCCAAGACCGAAGAAATTATCAAGAGTAAGCATCCAGAAGTTGAAGTTAAAAAAATTTTGGCGGTAATGAATGACGATGGGAGTATTATAGTTGAGGAGGTTTAGAATTTTGTTTAAAAAACCAAATCGCACAAACGGGCCGATCGGCCCGTTTGTGCGATTTTTTTGTCTTGTCTTTTTTGAAGAGTTTTTTGTTAAGGTACCAGTGTCAATTTGACAAAGTGTTCCTTTACTTTCTCCTCGAGGTGTCTTATGGAATGGCAAAAAAAACTCGTATGCCGCGCTCGCGTGGCTCGCCGGCTCGGAATGTGTCTTGGTGAATTCACAGGACTAGCTCCGCGTTCCACCGACATCTTTGATCCGGGTTATCTGACCGAAGATGACATGCAAGACATCGTTGACTGGATGTGTCAAAATGTCATTCTGCGTTTCGGAACAGCAGAGCGTTTTCAAAAAGCTCTTGATTGTCTTGAGACAAAAATTGGGGTAGATATCTCTTCTCGAGGTTTCGATCAGACTGTCGACAATATTCTTTTAAAATATCAAGAGAATGGGAAATCTGAGCCCAACGGTTTAGATGATAATGGAGATTTTGCTGGTCACGGGTGTCCTCTTTTGTTTTGGAAAAGGCCTTCTTTGGTTCCTTCCAAAAATCCTCATGAGGATCCCGCCTTTGAATTTGACGAGGAATTTCCGAACGTTGTGTTTGTCGAGTTTGAAACTCGAAGAGACGACGACTCATAACGCGTTTCGACGCGTTTTTTTAATTCTTGATTTTTTACTCGAACTCTACTCCCGTCGTCGCCGGCCTACGTCGAAAGTTTCGGCCTCATAAACCGGGCTATGGCGGGCACAGCCGTGCCGACCATAGCTCGCCTCGAGCGACGGCCGGGGGAGGCGAATATATTTTTTTAAAAACCAATCAACCGCCAGCTCGGATATTTTTCAAACATGTAACTTCGACCTTTTTCACCAGCCTCTGTAGCGGTGATAAAAATTTTGTCGATCAGTCTGGCGCCAGAGAATCCAAGAATCAGTAAAGCCAAAATTTTAAAAAAGCCCCAGCGGACTAAAAAGCCAGCCGCGGTTAGATGAATCAGAGTTGGAATTATTAAAAATATCGGTTCTTAGAAGAATTCTGTGGG
>DOJV01000029.1 GCA_003511125.1 Candidatus Uhrbacteria bacterium | reverse complement strand
CCCAGCTAAATTGCGCTTGATCCGGCTTTTGGGGGAGGGATTTAGTGGTTGCGCACAATTTTGTCTTTGTCGTCTTTGAATTGCGGAAAATGTGATCCCCCTCCTGTAGTCCTCCCCCTGGGGGGAGGAACGCGTTTCCCGAAACACGCACCTCGCGTCCCTCCCCCCTAGGGGGAGGGCTAAGGCTGCGCCACGCAGCCCGGGAGGGGGGGGTCGCATCCTTATTCTTTCTCCTTAAACTCCGCATCCACCGGGCCCTCGTCTGGCTTCGGAGTCTCTTGCTGACCGGCGGCTTCTGGGCCCGGAGTTCTTTGCTGATACATTTTGGCGGAAACTTTTTGGGCGAAATTAAAAAAAGTACAAATTAGTACAAATTAGTACATTCCCTCACTTTTTTTAAGCACCAAATTTTGATGTGCAAAAGAAGTGGTGAGGTGCGGTTTTTAACCGACATCCCGAGAGTCGTTGTCGTCGCCGAGCCGCTAGCGGCTCAGTCGTTTCATAATACCGACCGCGATGAATCCGGCTGTGCAGATCATGCCGACGACGAGCAGAGGCAAGAGCACCGCGAGGGTCCACGGCTCGTGGTAGCCGGAGATGGCCATGCCGAGAACGAAGACACAGGCGTCACCGAGCGTGTTGACTGCGGCGATCAGGAGTCGGTTGTGGAGCCTTTTTGTCGGCTGGAGTTTGCCACGAAGCAGACATCCAACGAAGGCACCGCCGCCGAACAAGGTGATCACAATTCCGACGGGCACCACATCGTATTTCCACATGCCACTCGCGGCCTCCAGCCAGACGCAGAAGCCGAGGACCGGCAGGACGATGGCGAGGGAGACGATGTTGAAGAACTTGTTGGTGTGTACGGACACGGGCGGCCTTTCTTCCTTTTGGTTGTTTTGTAGGGAAACTCCTGCCAAGAATTTGCTAAAGCACATAATGGGCAGGTGCTTTTTTATATCATATTTTGGGGTGATTGTTAAGCATCGGATTTTTTTTGATGAAAAAAAGATCAAAAAAAATTTGTACAATTTTGTACAAATTTTTAATTAGTATATTCATAAAAATTAGCAATTCGCGCCTTTTCGTATCTTCGCCACAAAAAAACCTTCGCTTTCCCGACTTGGTAAAACATACAAACTGTTGGCCGGGCCAGGGTGGGTACTAACAAACGGAAGCCGAAAGGCTTCTGTTTTAAGTTCCGGGAAAGTGGCCAGTAACCATTCGATCATTTCGCCATCTTCTTCTGGGGCCAGAGTGCAAGTTGAATAAACCAGAGTCCCACCGGGTTTGAGGCAGGCCACGGCCGAACGCAGTAAACGTCGTTGAAGTTTGGCATGAGCGGTAATATTTTTTTCGCTCCAAAAACGGTAAGAGCGCGGATCGTTTAAATCAATTCGGCCTTCGGCCGAGCAGGGAACATCGGCTAAAATTTTGTCAAAACTTTCCGGGAATTCTTTGTAAAGAAGCGCGGCGTCTTGAAGTCGGGTCTCGACAAAATTGACGCCTTGCATTTGCAAAGTGTTTTCGAGTTTTTGAAAACGCACCTCGTTATCGTCGCAAGCCAAAAGTTGACCGTTTTTCATAGCGGCCGCAATCTGACTTGTTTTGCTCCCTGGAGCGGCGCAGAGATCGAGAACGCGTTCGCCGGGTTGTGGATCAAGCGCGAGAACCGGAAGCATCGAGGCAACGCCCTGAAGATAGATTTTTCCGTTTTTGCAGAGTGGATGCTCGAGCAAATCTTTGTCAGAACGGTTTCTGATTTTGAAAGCGTGCGGCAAATCTTTGATTCGTTCAAAGGCAATATTTTCGGAGCGCAAAACTCGCATGACTTCTTCGTCGTTTGATTTTAAAATATTGACTCGAAAAGTCGGCAAGCGCTTTTCGTTAAAGGCCGAGATGATCGATTGCAGGGCACCGTGGCCGAATTGCTGTTCGAGGCGGGTGGTGAGTTGGAAGGGAATCTGTGTTTTCTTAGGCATATTTTGTCTTTTAGAGTACACGTTTTTCAAAAAAAATGCTACCCTGATTCTGTATGGAAATAAAAAATACGAATTTGCTTTTATTAATTGTCGGGGCGATCGTTCTGGTGTCCGCAATTATTGTCGGTTTTTTTCTTTTCCGAGATTTTTTTGAGGAATCAAAAGAAAACACTTTAATAAAGCCAGAGACTTTCAAGGAATCAGAGACAGCTAAAAACTCATGGCGTCGCGGCCAAGAGCAAGATGAATTTTGGGTGGTTAATCCAAATTCTAACACTGAATTATTAGTAAAGCTTTTTTATCCCCAAAATTTTGAAGAAAACGATTCGATCGATTTATTGGTTTTGGTGCCCGGAGGCAACAGCAATTCAACCTCTTTTACCAGTGGATCTAAGAATGCCGCCTCGTTGACTGAAGCCGGATTGGCGATTTTAATTTTTGATCCTGATGGCCGCGGCGAGAGCGAGGGAGAGGAAAATCAAAACGGCTATGTTCAGCAAGACGGTTTGGCGGCCATCATTGAATTCGCGGCCAAAGATCTGCCGGACGCAAAGATCAATAAGATAGGCGTGGTCTCGTTTTCTTTCGGTGTGTCCATGGCCAGCGGCGCCCTGTCTAGATACCCGAATCTGCCAGTGAGTTTTTACATTGACTGGGAGGGGCCGGTTGATCGAAACGATTTTGCGGGCTGCGACAATGATCGCGTCGGCCATCTTAGGAACAAGGTTGATTGCGGCGACGAAGCTTTTTTTGCCGAGCGCGAGGCGGTTAATTTTATCCCAAAGCTCGAAATTCCTTACTGGCGCTTGCAATCGGAAACCGATCACGCCCAGCCCGATGTTCTCTCGGCCGTGCGCGCTATTAACGCCGCACTTGGCGGCAGTGTTCCGCTTGTCGGTTTAAACGAAAACGAGATCAAAGCATCGCTCAGCGAAACCGCGCCACCGTCGATGATACCGGACGTTTTGGATAAGCGGCTGATGACTGAGGTTGAGAAGATCGCCGAAAAATTATTTTCCAGATAAAAACCAAAACCGTGACCGAATTCCGGTCGCGGTCTTTTACTCTATAATTTTATTTTATCGAGATCTTGTTGGGTGATATTGTATTGTTGCATGAGGCGCTCTTTGCAGTATTTCCAGTTTCCGTTTTTTGAATTTTCGGTAGAAAGTTGAGCGTGGTGGATACGATAGATTCCAAGATACTTATCGATAGCCGCGGCCGGACACCCGGCGTTTATTAGTCGACAATACATGACCGCGTCTTGGGAAGATGGGAAAGTTTCGTCCCAACCACCGGCCTTAATAATAGCTCGACGTCGGAAGATTACTGAACCGTTGGTAATAGAGTTGGCTTTGATTTGACGAATCAGAAATTTTTTTAAATTTTTTAATACCACCGGATGATTGGCCCAGCCGATTTTGATTCGGCTTTCTTCGTCGATAAACAGTGTCCGGGCCGCGGCCCAATCAATTTTTGGGTGTTTATCCATGAACTCTTTGTACCACTGAAGAGCATGTGGTGGAATCAGATCATCGTCATCAAGCGGGAGAATTAGATCGCCCTTAGCTTTGGCTAGACCGCGATTGAGAGCTCCAGAGGCCAAGGTGTTGGTGCGCTTGCGAATATATTTTACGCGCGGATCTTTTTTTATGAATCCGGCCACGAATTCTTTGGTGTTGTCGGTCGAGGCGTTATCAATAATGATATGTTCGTGGGTAAACCCTTTTTCTTTTTGCTTTTGTACTGACTCGATGGTTTCGGCGAGTAGTCTGCCGGCGCGGTTGTAAGTTGGCGTGAGGATGGTGATGATTTTTGCGGACATAGAAATATTTGAAGCAATTTTAAAGTTTTTTTTGAGAAAGATCAAGGGGGTGATGGTAAAAGGGTTGACCCATGGTGTTAATCAAGTTATAATTTTTGTGGGCTTATGAAGATAATGTTTAACACCTACTACGATAAAATTTATAAAGGTGAAGGAGGTACGATAAATTTTACCAAAAATTTTATTAAGAATTTTTCAAAAAAGAATCACGAGTTGGTGGGGCTTATTCTTCATGGAAAAAAAGAGAAAGATAATATAATCGAAGTCTCCAGAACCAAAAGAAAAGATCACGAAATTTTAGATGTAACTTTGCGTTTAAATAGTTTTGATATTGTTGAAACAAAAAAAAGGAAAATTCCAAAAAGTACGGTTTTGCCAAGAAAATTACTTTGTGATTTTTTCCTCCAAGAAAAACCCGATATCTTTTTTCTAAACGGTTTTTCCATAGCTTATTGGTATTTATTCGACGCGGCCACCAAAGCCGGAATTCCGGTGGTTGTTGTCCACCACGGTCTGTGGTTTAAGGAGTTTAAAAACATTTCTAAGAAGTCCACTAAAGAAGCTTTCTTTTTAATGAGAAAAATGGAGAGAGACGTATCCCGCCGGGCCGCCAAGGAGGTTTTTTTAAACGAGCTTTGTTTAAAAGAGTACGAAAAAGGTTTGAAAATAAAAGTTGATAAAAAAAGAGCCGCTGTTATTTCTTATCCTTATAACGAGATTTTTACCAAAGGCTCCAAGAAGTTAAAATCCAGAAAAGATGATCGGGCTCTGAAGATCGGAATGGTTGGCCGTTGGGATCCGATTAAGAATCCGCAGGCTCTGATCGATCTATCGAAAGCCGCCAAAAAAAACGGGAAAGATTGGAGATTCTTTTTGGTCACCAGAGTATCAAAGAATCATGTGTTGAAGAGTCAAAAAAAAGTCATTTCTCGTCATGTCGAAGTTGTTCCTCCAATGCCTCCAAAAAAACTCGCGAAATTTTTTCAACGGATGGATCTTTTAATTTTGCCGTCGGAATTTGAAACCTTTGCTTCGGTGGTTTCAGAAGCGATTTTGCAGAAAAGGTTTACTTTGGTTTCTCCCAATGTCGGTTGGTCGGATATCTATAGAAAAAACGAATTAGAAAATTGGATTATTGATTTCGGTGATCCTTATAAGGTTATCGAGAGGATAGAGAAAAATTGTTTTCAAGAGGTGCCTAAACAATTTTTAAATTATTTTGAAAAAGAATTTAGAGCCAAGAAAATTTTTGACGATTACGAAAAGCTTTTTAAATCAATAAAAAAGAAAATATGAAAATCGCGCAGCTTATTTATAATTACCATCCGGTATCGCCGGAAAGCTCCCGGGCTATTTATTCTTCGGTGGGCCTGTTAACAAATAATTTAGTTGATCGTGGTCACGGGGTGGTTCTTTTTGGAGCCGGGAATTCGCAGACTAAAGCTCAGTTGGTTTCCGTGACAGATATCGATGTTAAGCAAAAAGAACTCCCGGAAAGTTTAACTCGATATTATTTTCATTCGTTGATTTCACAATGTTATTCTCAAGCAGCTGAATTTGATATTATCCATTCGCATTTTAGTTTGCTTTCCGCTTTTTATTCTCGGTTAACAGAGACCCCTACGGTTCAATCGATACACTCGCCATTTAAAGATGATTTGCGTCCTTTTTTTCTTCGTTTCAAAGATAATAATTATGTTTCCTTCTCTCACGCCCAACGTAAACAAATGCCAGAGTTAAATTGGGTAGCCAATATTTATCATGGTGTTGATACCGATTTTTTTACCTTTAACCCCAGTCCTCAAGATTATTTTTTCTATCTCGGAAGGATTACTGAAGACAAAGGTGTACACTTGGCAATCGATGCCGCTTTGGCCGCTAAAGTTAAGTTGGTTATTGCCGGAGCAAGCTATCTTGAAGAAGGTTATTGGCATAAATTTATTGAGCCGAAGATTGATGGTGAACAAATCAAATACGTCGGCTTGGCCGATGTGCCGACAAAGATTGAATATCTTCGTAACGCTAAAGGCCTCCTCTTCCCATCGCAAGTCGCCGAAACCTTTGGTCTTTCCATGATCGAAGCCATGGCTTGCGGCACGCCGGTTATTGGTTGGGATATTGGTTCGATTCCCGAAGTTATTCAAGAAAAAGAAACCGGCTACGTGGTCAAAACCGTGGCTGGCATGACCAAGGCTATTAAAGCCATCGATAAAATCAGTCGTCGGGCCACTCGGGCTCGGGCTGAGAATTTTTTCAGCGTGGAAAAAATGGTTACCGGTTATGAACGGGTTTACGCTCGGGTGATTGAAGAGAGTTTGAAAAAGAAAAAAAAGAACGGATTTAAAAAATAAGTTTCTCCAAATTTAAAAGTCGTATTTGTCTTCCGTGTCATCTTGAACGCCATGTGAGGGATGACAGAGAGGCGAAAAAGTGTTTAGGATAACAGACAAAGAGAGGAGAATTCAGGATGACCGGCAAGGGAAAAGAGATTTTCTACAAGAAAATCCGAAGAACTTTTTTTTCAATCGATAAGTCATTGGTGGGTTGGTCGGATTGATAAATTAGTGCTATAATATTTTCATATGAAAAATTCTTATAATAAAATTTTGATTATTTCTAGTGGTCTAGTGGTTTTAGGATGTTTGTTTTTTGTTGGCTTTGTTTATTTTTTACCATCTGAAAATTTAGCCGAAAAACCTTCCATATCCGTCGTAGACAATCAAACCGATCCTCAGATTGTACCCAAGACGGTTCCGGCCGTTCTTTATTTAACCACCATGACCCATTTAGAAGATGCTTGGGTGGAGGCGGCCACGCAAGAAATTTATTTTAAGAGGGTGGCCGAGGAAGTGCGTTATGGAATGGATTTAGCCGAAGATTATGACGCTATTTTGACCATTGAAACCGGTCTGCCGTTTGCTGAAGGGTGTGTTAATTTTGATGATAACGTTATGGCCGAAGTTTTAGAACGAGGCCATGGGGTTGGTGTTCATCCTGATTTGCCGGCAAAAAAAGTTTTGCCAACCGAATTAGCGACCGATTTTATTAAAAAACGGATCGACGCCTTAAAAAAACTGGTTGACACTGATATTATCGGTTGTTCCGGGGTTAGTGCAAAATCCGATTGGTATACCGCCAGTCTTCAAGCCGGTTGTAGTTTTGTTGATGGGACGGTGGCTTTCGCTTATCTTTCCATGCCCATGTCGGCCAGACCAGACGGTTATACCGACGAAGCTATTTTGACCAGTCTTTTTCATCGTCCGGCCCCGCTTGGTGACGAACGCTTTTATCCTTTTTGGATAAATTCATGCGAAGATTTTGTTCCGGACAAAGACGGAGATTTGCTTTTGGGTTCCGGAGAAACTTTTAGTCTTGCCATGTATGCCGAGATCGGTGATCGTAACGGTGTCCATCCGGAGTGCGGCAACGATTGTCCCTTAACAACAGACGATGTCGAAACTTTTGTCAGAGAAATTACCGATTTTGCCAACGGTCGTGATACCGCAAGAATTGCAAAATTCAATGTCTACTTTCCGTCTAATCTTTTTGTCCCGGAAAATAAAAAAGTTTTAGAGCTTTTTTTCAAGGAAGCTCAAAAATTACAAAATAGCGGAGTTCTTCAATGGGCCAGTCAGGCCAAAATTTACGAAGTCATGGTAGTCGACAGATAGAAAATCTTAAGAATAGTAAAATTTAAAAAAAGTCCGCCCGTTTTTCTGGGCAAGACTTGAAGTTATGGGAGAGGTTACGAGAAATCGGCAATCTCCCATTTATCGTGTTCTCGAAGCTCGACCCACTTGAGGTGGATTTCAAGCTTTGGATTTTTGAAGTGCTTGCGGATGATTTCCGCCGCCTGTTTTATTTGTGCCAGATGAAAGGTTTTTTCGGTTATGCTTTCCGAAAAAGCGCGACTGCCGTTATAGGCGCCACAGTCGCGATGCGCCTGAAGGTAGATTGTGGTGATGCCATGCAAATTGACAGCAACTTCGAGGCCGCGCATGACAAGCGAGATTTGCAAGCCGAAGCTCATGAGAACGCCGGCCAAAAAGCGTCGCCACCAGGATTTACCATACCAGTCGACAATCTCTTTGATCGCGCCCGGCACGGAAATATCGTCCACCGGACCACTTTTTTGCATTTCGGTTAGCCAAGCGGCGTTGACCGTTCCAAGACGACCGTCTTGACACCTGATTACAACGGCGTGAAAATTTTCGTGAGCCACCGTTCCTCCAAAGAACATTTATCCAAACAGTTATTGTTTGGATAAGCTTTTTTGAGCGAGAGTTATTCTAACTTAAAAATAATTTTTGTCAAAACCTGTAGATTAATCTTCAACAAAGTAAAATTTATTTTTTTGCTTTAAAAAGCTAAATATGTTAGTTTTGATTTAAATTTAAAGAAGATAATTCCACACTTTTTATTTTTTTGTTATCTTATGAATGAGCTCAAAACCATTAAAAACGCGTTAGAACTATTGCGTGTTAGCCCTAACGCCATTTCGTTCTTTTTGACTAGTTATCGAATTGGTCGAGCTTCGGTTGGCCAGGTTGCCAAAGCGTCTAAGATGGATCGTTCGTCGGCTTATTTGGCTTTTGAGAGTTTGAAAGACCTTGGGTTAATGGAAGAAGATTTGGGGTCGGGTCCAAAGTTGGTTTGGCCTCGCGAGCCCAAAGCCATGACTGCCAGATTGCGAACCGAGATTCGCAGACTGCGTCAACAAGTGGAAAATCTTGAAGAAGAGATGCCGAATCTTCTAGCTGAATACGGCTCGCGTCATGACTCGCCGGTCTTGCAGTTTTTTTCCGGTCAAGACGGTTTGCGAAATATTGTCGAAGATGTTCTGGAAAAAACTTCAGACGAACTTCTGCTTTATTCGAATTTTAATGAAGAGAAAAAAGTTTTCACCGCTCGCGATCACGAAGATTTTATTCGTCGTCGCGTTGAAAAAAACATTAAGCTTCGTCTTCTGGCCGCTGACACAACTGAGGCTCGAGAAATTCAAACCACCGATCGCGCTTCTTTGCGTCAAACAAAAATAATTGTCGGCAAGATTCCGTTTTTGAACGAGACTTACATTTATGGCGACAATATTGCCATGCTGAGTTTTAACGAGAAAACCGGAGTAGTTGGTTTCATCGTCCGCTCGAAAGATTTTGCCGATCATCAAAGGTGGTTGTTCGAAGAAATTTGGAAAAAATTATGAAAACAAAATTAGCGATTATTTTCGGTGGAAAATCATCAGAGCACGAAGTTTCGGTCATCTCCGCCACTTCGGTTATTGAAGCGTTGGATAAAAATAAATACGAAATCACTCCAGTCAAAATCGAAAAAGACGGCGATTGGCCATCAGCCGAACAATTGCGTCAGTTTGATGTTGTTTTTCCGTTGACTCACGGAACTTTTGGTGAAGATGGTTGTCTTCAAGGGTATCTTGAACTTGTCGGTGTGCCTTATGTTGGTTGTGGAGTGTTAGGTTCGGCTTTGGGGATGGATAAAGTCGTCCAAAAACAATTACTTCGAGCGGCGGGAATTCCTGTGGTTGATTGGGTGGAAATTCGTTTAGCCGAGTGGCTATCGAATAAAAATTTGTTTTTGGAAAAAATTCAGAGCGAGTTTCGATTTCCGCTTTTTGTTAAGCCGGCCAATAACGGTTCAAGCGTTGGAATTTCGAAAGCCAAAAATTTAATCGAGCTGGAGCGGGGAATCGAGACTGCTTTTAAGCACGATCGTAAAGTGTTGGTCGAGCGCGGCGTGGAGAATGCTCGAGAGATTGAGTGTTCTGTTCTTGGTAACGATGAACCGCGAGCCTCGGTTTTGGGCGAGATCGTTCCATCAAACGAGTTTTACGATTACAACGCGAAATATCTCGACGGAAAGTCCGGCTTGATTATTCCGGCCGAGCTGTCGGAGGAAATTTCCGAAAAACTTCGCGCGACCGCGAAAAAAGCGTTTTATGTTTTGAACAGTAGCGGGATGGCCAGAGTTGATTTTTTGATGGATGGAAAAACCGGTGAGTGGTGGTTGAATGAGATAAATACCATCCCCGGGTTTACTTCAGTCAGCATGTATCCGAAATTGTGGATGGCGAGCGGGTTGGGTTATTCGGAGTTGTTGGATGAGTTGGTGAGGTTGGCAATTGAGAAAAAATAGAACAAAAAAACCGCAGGTTTTCTGCGGTTTTTTCTGTTAATTAAAAGACCTCGCTTGGCGCGAGGTAGAAGTGGCTAAGCGGATTTATGAAGTTATTCCGCGTCGGTTGTTTCTGGTTTGCCTTTTGGTCTCCGTGACGGTGTGGTTATGATTTCGCCGGGACAAAGCTTTACAAATCTGGCGGTTCTCTTGGAATATCCCACGCGACAACCACCATCTTCAAAGCTAACTACCAGCGATGACATTTTGTCTCGGCCACTGATATCCGTCAGGGCTTTCCGCAGCGGCTCGTCGATTTCTCGACTTGGAGCGAAATATCTTAAAACTGACTGGCGTTTGGATCGGTCTTTGCCGAGAACTTCTATAAAGCCATAACCTTGTTCGTTCAAGATCGAGCCGGTGACTTCTTGTTCATAATCATCGTCGCCATCCGAGGGTCTTTCTTCTCGAGCTTGAGCTTGCCAATGCCAGAAGACTATGACACCAAAGAGTTTTTGTCCGCCAAGACCGGCCAGCCACGCCTGGTATTTTCTAACGATCTCGTCGGCGTCTTTTTGCTGATAGCCGGAAGCATTGATCCTGATTAAGGCGTTTGCCGGCGATAGCTTGTCAAAGAGAAGGGCGTTGATCGCCGCGGTTGCCATATGGACAAAACTAGGAGTGATTCTTTCCTCGTCAATTTCAATGTAAGCGGTTTTTTTGATCCTAAATTCGCGCAGGCGTTTATGAAAAAGAAAAATCTTTTCAGAATCGCTTAAGCGTGTTGTTACCTGCACATACAACGCGTTTTCCACCGGAATAACGGTTTCCGTTTTTGCGCTTACAATAATTGCGTCGATTCCGTGTCGATCCAGAGCTTTGTCTTGAATAAGGAAGAAATGCCTTTTTAGAGCCTCAAAGAACGCCGTCTCCAACTCAAGCCCTTTAGTGGCCATGAGAAACCTCCGTGGAGCTTACGCTTCATCTTTTTGTTTTTTAGGTTTTTTGTCAATTTTTTATCCCCACCCAAGCTTTTGATTATTTCTCGAGATTTTGTTATGAATAAGTGGTGAGGGTCGGCAGGTATCGTTGAACTGGTTGCCGTTAACTCGCGCCAAGACCTTAGGTCGTCGACCGCAAAGATCGGGATTCCCCCGTTTTTGGCCTCGGCGTGAAGGCTGATACCATGTTCGAGAATGAACTGCACCAGGAGATGTTCCTTGGATACGGCGGTTGTCGCGCCCCCATGGCGCCCGTTCCTTCCTTCCTGCCCGGTTACCTTCCTGAGACGAGGATGGTCGAAAATCCGACTCACCCGGCGCAAGTCCGTGGCATGGTCGGAATCATCATCGGCTTTGCGTAGGCTTCTTGGCCGGTTGGTAGGTTCGGCTGGGGTTAAATCCAGCTTCCGACGACCTTGGTAATTGACCTTGGGATCCTCTGTGCCGGCGTTCAGCCGTGGTAACTCGGCCGCTCGCCGGCACACCCTTTTCGTCGCTCGTCGAAGCGTCGACCTTCTAGTTCCTCGCGGTCTCTGTTTCTCGGAGGCCGCCTTTTATTTTGTTACGAATTACGAATTTTGGACGAAATCACGAATTTACGAATTTTCTACGAATTGGTATTGGTTTTCTAAAACCAATATTCGTGCCAATTTGCGTGTCCTCCGTAGCTCGGCGAAGGAGGATTGATTCGTGACTCGTAACAAGTAAAAGACCGCCAGCATCGCTGGAGGTCTTTTACTCCCAATAGTTGACACATCCGGAACTTTGGATTGGCAGAAAATCCAGTAAGATATCGAGTTTAGCGGAATACTCAACATTATGGAGAGGAAAGAAGTGATGAGTTATAACGCGTTATAAGTTAAAATCAGAACAGATTGGCGTCTCCCTTGATTTGAAACAGGAAAAGGTTCAGGAAAACAAACCAAGAAGCGTGACAGCTTTCAAGAATAACACCAAACGGCACCGCTTTTACTCCAACACCATCAACTTCGCTTATACAAGGTATTTTATTGTCAAAATCGTTTTTTAAAAATTCTTCATTACTATGTTGGTCAACGACTACCTGATAAGTGTCATCAGTATCATACCAAGGTAGAGCGGCCCTAATAATAAGTAGTCCGAATACAACACATAACCCAATAACAAAGTATTTCAATTTCATACCAATATTCAAAATTGATAGGTAACTAAAAAAGCCCTACATTTTTTTGAGGGGCGCTGTTTTGTTTATATTTTGTTTTTCTAAATATTCCCTTATCATCATCCTTAGAGTGGTTTTTCCTTTTGTGGTTTTAAAATAACTTTCTCTTCTTAATGCATCCTCTCTGTCTAGAAAGGCCTCAAAATAAATTAACCGAAGAGGCAATCTTTTTGCTGTCGAAATATTTTCTCCATCTAAATGTTCTTGAAATCTTCTTTCTAAATTATTTGTAAAGCCAATGTAAAACATCCAATCCTTTAAACTTAAGAGGATGTAGACAAAATAAAATCCTGACGTAATTTTTGGCATAAGAATACTGGCGGTGAACCACTCACGTGGCGTTCGGGTTCACCGCACGCGTTCGGGTTCATACTATAAACCACTCGCCTTCCCAAAAATTCACGGTCCCACCAAAACCAATATCTGGTGAAACCATGAACCCGAGCGACGCGCGAGCGGTTCATGGTTCCGGGACTTGGATTCGAACCAAGATAAACAGATTCAGAGTCTGTTGTCCTGCCATTAGACGATCCCGGAGTGGTTGGTTGCGGTAATATAATAGCAGTGGATTTTGAGTTAGTCAATTTAACTAGAGTTAGCTGAAATTTGTTTGTTTTATCTTTTGGAAAGCCGGTCGTCGTGAAGTGGAAGAAACAAAAGATTCCGTTGGTGTCAAAATATTATCGTCCATCGGTTGCCCGTGTGGTTGATTTGAAAGTCGTTAATTAAGGTAACGTCAAACAATACTCTGGAGTTGCGGTGAAGTGCCATCTTGATTTCCAGCCTGATTCTTGAGTAAAGGCATCAAAAATTTGTGCTCCCAGGCGGGTGGCGGTTTCGATGTTTTTGGCAATCACAAAACTACCGAGATTGTTTATTTCTTTGTTAACGCCGGCGTTAAAATATTCGTAATAGCCGTTGAAATTGATAGCCAAAGAGACTGCTTGCTTTACGCCGTTGATTTCAAAAGTTAGTAAATGAAGATCTTCTCGATAGAGTCGTGTTAGTTCTTTAAAAACTTCCTCTCGAAAAGGTTCGTTAAAAGATGAATCCGGAAAGGCTTTTTTGTTGAGAACGAAAAGCAGTTCTAAATCGTTCAAATTGTTTTCCGTGATTTGTACTGATTGAGCTTCTATTTTTCTGATTTTTCTTTTTAAGTCGCCAAGTTTTTTGGCGTCCCAAATTGGGGTTAAGGCTTCTTGTAAATTATGACAGCCGGAGATATTGAGAGTAAATTTAGTGTCGTTGATTTGAAGATGAAATTTTTCGGGATGATCTTCTTTGAGATATTCCAAACGACAAGGTTTTTTAACAGCCGCGAGTAACTCGGTTTTAGCTTCTTCGTATCCGGCTTTCATAAAAATCCCGTTGTCTTCCATGTAGCCGCCGCCAAAAAATTCCAAAAGATTTTTTTTCGTGTTGAACTGCAGTGGCAACAAGCCAGTGTTTTCGCCCGCGTCTTGTAGAACATAAAATTCCAAAGCAAATTTCCAGGGCTCGAAAAAAGCTCGGCGAAATTTCCAGTCCGTAAAAATCGTCGTGGTCGGCACCAGCTCTTTCCAGATCACTTCGGCCGCCGTTAAATCTTGAATCAAACGAACGTTCATAGAATATTCGATTGCAAATGAAAATACGGCGGCGAGTTTTTGTAGCGCTTCATGGTGACTTTAATGATCTCTTCTAAAAATTCACCGTAAGTAAAATGGTTGCCGGGAATACTTAGGTCGACAATTTCGCTGGCGTTAATGGAAGGATTGGGATTTAGCTCCAAAACATAAGGATTGTTATTTCGATCGACACGAATTTCGATGCGACCGTAGTCGTGGCAATCTAAAATGTTGTAAGTGTCGAGGGCGATTTCCGAAAGCAGACTAACGAGTTTGGGATCGACTTTTTTTGGAGGAATTTGCGTGGTTACGTATTTTTTATAGACTTGATCCAAACCGAATTTTGATTCTAAGGTTTTGATGTGCCAGCGATTTTTTGGCAGGGCAGAGAAGATGGTGCGCGAAAGCGGTAAAACTTTAATGTCAGCTTTACCGTTGCCAATAATGAAAACATCGTATTCGTCGCCTTCAATATATTCTTCGATTAGAGCCGGACTGCCGAGTTCTTTGATTACATAAGCGACGCGCTCTTTGAGCTGTTTTTGGTTGGTCACCACGGAATTGTTGTCTATGCCAATAGAGTGGTCAGTATTGGCCGGTTTGACGATTAACGGAAAGGTTAGAGATTTGTCGATTTCATCTTCGACATCGTAAACATAATCCCAGGCCGGAGTTGGAATGTTGTGATAGCTCAAAAGTTTTTTGACTTTAATTTTGTCGATGCACAAGCCCAGAGTGAAAGGATTTGAACCAGTGTAGGGAATCTGCAAGATATCGAAAACACCGGCGGCGTGCGGTTCTAGCAGGCTGGTGTTGTTGACTCGTTCACAGACGTTAAAGACCATGTCGACGTTGCTTTTGTAAAGTTCGGTTTGGGCTTTTTGAATATTGTTGAAATCGAAATAGGAAACTTTGTAACCAAGTTCTTTTAAAGTTTTTACGACCTGACTGCCGATGTCTGACAAGTCTTTTTCGATAACGCTGGCGCCGACCGTCGAAGTGTAATCGTTGCCAACGACGCCGATGTGTAGCTTGCGCTTTTCAGCGGTTGGTAGAGCACGGATTTTCTTGATTTTTTCGTTGCCGATTAGGTTGTGCTTTGAAAAAACAGCGTTGTCATTAGGATTTTTGCGAACAGTTTTGCCGACAAAAGAGGTTTCCTCAAACTTAATGATGGAGTATTCAACGGCTTTCAAAAGTTGCTGCAGATTTTCGTCGGCGTCTACCGGGTTGTCGCCGGAGGCTGAAACCCAGCCTAAATATTCGTAACCAAAAGGCGGCGTTAAGATGCTGTCGCCGACTTCTTTGAAAATTTCGATGTTTTCAACAAATTTTTGTTTAAGAATTTGTTTTTCGATTTCAATTTTTGAAACTACGCCAGAATACGGAGCGTGTAAGGTTTCGCCGGCAAGATAAGTTTTTGGCAAATCCGGTTTGTCGAATTTTTGCAGATGAACGCCGGCGGCGATCTTTAAGGCGCCTTCGATCAAGTCGACGCCCCAAGCGCTTTTGGCAAAAAAGTAGGCCTCGTCTCCGCCCATGCGTAAGTTGATTTCCAGCGGCACCGGGCCGTTAGAAGTGGACTTGGCCTCGAATTGCAAACAAGCGTTTTGCACGCCGAGCAAATCAAGAACCTCCTCAACCATATCAATAAGCGCCTGTTGTTCCTCTTCGGGCAACGCCGAGGGTTCGGCCATGCCGGTTTCGATGAAAAACGGTTCTTTGGTTTGGTAGTTGTCGGTAATGTTGAAAAATTTAACGCGGCCGTTTTGGATAAGGACATTGACATCAACCTCGTCGCCATCGATGTATTCCTCGACCATCAAAGTAAAACCTTGCCCCAAGGCGCTTTCGGTTTTTTTAGAGATGTTGTTTTTGATGTATTGATAAGTCTCGAGGAGTTCTTCTTTGTTTTCCGCCTTAACCACAAAAGCGCTGCTGGCGCCGTAGATTGGTTTAACGACTACCGGAAAACTTAGTTTGTTGGTAACGGTTTCGATATCTTCCGGTTTTTTGATTTTACAGAATTTTGGCGTTGGCAAACCGTGTTCTTCGCAAAAAGAGCGCAAGCGGTATTTGTTGCGAATCAAATCAGCTTTTTGGTACTCTACACCCGGGAGTTTAAAATAGTCGGTAATTTTTGAAGTCAATAAAACCGAATCTTCAAGAAAAGTGATCGCCCCGTCGAGTTTAAGATTTTTTTTACGCAAAAAAGCCTCGACGTTTTTGATGGTTTTGTCGTGATTGGATAAATCGCTAAGAATCCAGTGTTTGACGCATTTGTTTTTTAGATTCGCTTCTTCGTTGAGAGCGATAATGTTTACGCCGGTTTCGGCGATTTTTTTGTAAATGAACTTTTTATGTTCGTTGCCAGTAACGTCTGGCGAACCAGTATTGACCAACAACACTGTTTTACCTCGTAATTGAGGCTTTTGCATAAGAGTGTGCTTACCAAGCGCAATAATTAAGTTTTAAGAATAGGAACAGTAAATATTGTATCAAAAGTGTGTATTTTGGAAAGAGCTGAACGGGAAAAAAGCTGATGGGGTAGTTAGTAGTTAATAATATTTATAAACCAGTTTTTTTATTGTTTTGACAAGACTTTTCGCTTTTTTTCCTTTTTTCCGTTAAAATGTAAAGCAAATCTATGAAAAATCTTCTGCCCGAAAAAGAATATGGAATTTTAAAAAAAATAAACACGCCGGTTAAGATCCAGGATTTTTTGGATCAGCTGAAAATAAATTTCGAACCCGAAGGCGATACGGTTTATTCGCCGCTGACGGTTTTAAAAAAAAGAGTTTGTCATTGTGTTGAGGCGGCGATTTTGGCGGCTTTGGCTTTGCGAGTTAATGGTCAACCACCGTTGTTACTAGACCTTACGGCCAATCGAAATGATTTTGATCACGTGGTGGCACTGTTTAAAAAATCCGGTAAGTGGGGGGCGATTTCTAAAACCAACCACGCCGCGTTGCGCTATCGCGAGCCAATTTATAATTCGCCGCGTGAATTGGCTATGAGCTATTTTCATGAATATCTTGATGACCAAGGTCGAAAAAACCTGCGAAGTTTTTCGCCACCGGTTAATCTTAAAAGGTTCGACAAACAAGGCTGGATGACCACTACAGAAGAGGTTGATTATATTCCAGAATATTTGGTCAGGGTCAAACATTTTTCTATTTTAACCAAAAACCAAATCAGAAATTTGCGTCAGGCCGATCCGATTGAAGTTAAGGTGGGGAAGATTGTGGAGTGGAAGAAGACTGGTAAGTTTATTGGTTAATTTGCTTATATTTTGTTATGATGTTTCCGTATTATGTTTCGAACTCTTAAATAGAGTTTTTGTCCGGATAGCTTGAAAAAAACCAATCATTTTAAAAATAAAAAATTATAATTAATCAAAAATATGTCAGAAAAATTTAATGTTTCCAGCATTTCAAGAATTGCCGATACTTTTGCCGGAAAGATCTTTACCGGTCAGGAGAGAGGTCAAAATACAGAAAAGGAAGATGTTGAAAATTTTGATGAGCGGCCAGAGGAAGAACGCCTTGGTTTGCTTTTGCGAACGCAAGAGTTAATTGCCGAACGTCGCGATTTGAGAATGGGTTCACCGGAAGCGAAAAATGAGACCAAATTTATTATTAAAATAATGAACGGTCGGCGAGTTCGCGTACCGGCAGTCGATTCAGATAATTTGTCGACGGATTTAAAAAATCAGGTGGAGCAAAACAAAGAAACTCGTTTACAAGAGATAAAAAAAGAGTTGGAACAACTTGGAACAATCCCCGGTTTGCGTGAGGCTTATAAGAAAAAAGTTTTATTG
>DOJV01000045.1 GCA_003511125.1 Candidatus Uhrbacteria bacterium | reverse complement strand
TTAGTTTCGTAATTCACAGCTTGGGGGGGGGTGGTGGCGAGATGCCAGGGTGTTCCCATGAGCGGGGACTTAAGAAAATATCATTTTTTTTGAGGTTTTGTCAAGGCTAACTCCGCTTTCCTGCATTTTCCTGAATTTTGCTTCACAAAAAGATTTTTTTTGTCTAAAATGATCTAAATATGTTTATTCTTGCCCAC
This sequence comes from Candidatus Uhrbacteria bacterium, assembly GCA_003511125.1. Taxonomy (GTDB): domain Bacteria; phylum Patescibacteriota; class Patescibacteriia; order UBA9934; family GWF2-40-263; genus UBA12403. The sequence continues at coordinate 20,765 of DOJV01000045.1, read as the reverse complement.
AACATCCGCTCTCTCCACAACGTCGGCTCCATCTTTCGTTCAGCCGAGGTCTTTGCTGTGGACAAACTTTTTTTAACCGGCTATACCGGCGTTCCGCCGCAAAAAGAGATCGCTAAAACGGCGTTGGGTTCAGAGGATCGCGTTGTCTGGGAAAAAGCCGAAGATATTTTTTCGCTTATCGAAAAACTTCGTGCCGAGGGCTATGCCATTGTTGGTCTCGAGACTGGTGAGAATGTTAAATCGATTACCGAGCTCCCGTCAGACCGGCCCGTCGCCTTGGTCCTTGGCAACGAAGTTACTGGCATCGAACATGATGTCCGTGAAAAGCTTGATTTTTTAACCGAGATCCCTATGCCAGGCCATAAAAAGTCTTTAAATGTCTCAGTGGCCGCGGGGATAGCGATGTTTGTGCTGTCGCGGAAAAAGTGGTAGGATTGGGGAGTGAAGTTGTTGAGTTGTTGAGTTGTTTTTTCTCGGTCGCCCAACACTCAATCACTAGATAACTTAACAACTCAACGACTCCACCACTCTATGATCTCCATCATTATCATCACCAAAAACGAGGAGGACTATTTGCCAATTCTTTTGCGCTCCATAAAAAAACAAACCGTCCAGCCACTCGAAGTTATTGTCGCCGATGCTGATTCTACCGACAGGACTCGCGAGATCGCCAAACAGTTTGGTTGCCGAGTGGTAAAAGGCGGCATGCCGAGCGTTGGTCGCAATGCCGGGGCCAAGGTTGCCAAAGGCGATACAATTTTGTTTCTAGACGCCGATGTCAAGCTAACCGACAAACATTTTTTGGAACGCGCCGAGCACGAAATGACAGCTCGCAAATTTGATTTTGCCTCGTGCGATGTTATTCCGCTCTCTAATCATTTTTTTGATCGCCTGGCTCACGGTTTTTATAATTTTTACAGTCGTTTAGTTCTTCCTTTTAAAGCCCACGCTCCGGGTTTTTGTATTTTTGCTAAAAAAAGTAAGCACGAAATTTTAAAAGGTTTTGATGAAGCTATTCCATTTTGCGAAGATCACGATTACGCCGTGCGTTGTCGAAAAATCGGCAAGTTCGGATATTTAAATTCCACCCATCCCGAAGTCTCGGTTCGCCGCTTAGATCGCGATGGTCGCTTAAATATTCTGGTAAAATATTTTCTCGGCGAACTTCATCTTATGTTTTTAGGGCCGGTTCGTCATAATCGTTTCAATTATAGTTTTGGTTATAAAAAGAAAGAAGAGGAGTTGAGTGATTGAGTGATTGAGTGATTGAGTGATTGAGTGATTGAGTGATTGAGTGATTGAGTGATTGAGTGATTGAGTGATTGAGTGATTGAGTGACAACTAGTGATAAAAAATAACTTGAGTGTTTTGGGTGTTTTGTTGCTTGCCAGCGGGGCCAGGTTTGGCTCTGCCAAGTACCACTTAACTACTTAATAACCTAATCACTCAACCCCCTTAACAATTCCACCCAACTAATTTTATGCGGAGGAAAAAAATTCTCATTCCTATTGAAATAATTCCCGCTCATTTGCACCTTTCGCAAAAGATGTGGGTGACTTTGTTTGGTAAAAAAACCGAGCCGCAAATTTTGCGGCGTTTGGATCAGCGTGGTCAAGCGGTTTATCGGCAAACCGTAACCGTTAAGGGGCCAAAGGGCGAGCTTAAAAACGTCAGAGTCTTGGGTGGCGCCAGGCGACAAACTCAAATTGAATTATCCGAGGCTGAAGCTTTGGCTTTGGGGATAAAACCAATTTGGCGTTTGTCTGGAAAACTTTCTTGTTCGGCCGGCTGTAAACTTATTGGTCCGGCTGGAAAAGCTGTTGTTAAAAACGGAGTTATAATTCCTTTTCCACATTTACATTTAAACCACAAAGAAGCCGAGGTTTTTGGTTTGTGCCAAGGTCAAAAAATTGAAGTCGGTTTTCTTGAAGACAAAGAATCAAAAATTCAGGTTATGGTTCGGGTTCATCCGTCTTTTCGAGCCGCTTTACATCTTATGCCTGATTTGGCCGCCAAACTTTGGTTGTCGTCAAGCGAAAAAGTTATTTTAGAAAATCAAATATGAGAATTTTGTTTTGTCTTTTAATGTTGTTTCTAGCCCTGCCTTTATCGGGTCGGGCGGCAACAGCCGATTTAAGTATTGCTCAAAGTGGTATTTCTTTTTCCGAAGAAACCTTAATCACCGGTGATACGGTTCGTATTTACGCCATTGTTAAAAATGTTGGTGATATTGATATTTCGGGTTATGTAACTTTTTTTCAAGGTTCGTTACCAATCGGTGACTCCCAGGTTATTTCTTCGCGCTTCGGCGGTGTTCCCGAAGAGGTTTATGTGGATTTTGTCGTGCCTTCCGGATCTTTTAATATTCGTGCGGAAATTCGCGGAACCGATCCACAAGATGGAAACTCAGCCAACGATTTGGTTTTTACCCAATTATTTACCCCGCTTTTAGACGACGATCGTGACGGTATAGAAAACAGCGACGACAATTGTCCAAGTATAGAAAATACCAATCAAGCCGACAACGACATCGACGGTCTTGGCGACGCTTGCGACGACGACGACGACAACGATGGTCTTACCGACAGTGTCGAACGCGAACTTGGCACCGATACCACCAAAATCGATTCCGACAGCGACAGTCTGCCAGACGCTAGTGATCCACACCCGACCGTTTCGGAAAGCCAGATTGTTGTTCCACCTCCGGCTGTAATTACTCCAGCACCATCGCTTTTGGTTTTGCCGGATTCTACCTCCGGCTCTTCGGATCAAGAAATTGAAATACCTTCAGACGAAATTTCAGAAACTTCTGAAAACAACGAAGAGCCGGTCGTGGTCGAGGTAGTCGAAGAAGCGGCTCCGTCTTTTTCGCCGAACGCCATTTTTACTTATCAAAAAACTTCTTGGAATACTTATCGTTTCAAAGCCCAACTTCCAGTAGATAGCGATTATCGGGTTTCCTGGGATTTTTCCGACGGTGTCACTTCAACTAAAAAAGAGGTTGATCACACTTTTCAAAAAACCGGTGACTACACGGTCAAAATTTCCGTCGAGGGCAGTGCTGGTCAAATTGCCGAGGACTCCGTGATAATTCACGTGCCGTTTTTTTCATTAGAAAATTTATTAATCCAATTTTTAATTGCCGTCCTGTTTTTTGCTTTGATCATTTTAATCGTCTTATTTAAAAAAGCTGGAAAAAATAATTTTTTCGAACCAGCAAAAAAAACAAAAACCTCTTCTTCGTCTGTGGGCGCCACCAGAATTTCAGTTCGTGAAGATAACTCTGATTAAAAAAACATGGCTCTCAAACATTTAAACGGCGAATCAAAAACCATTGCCGGAGCCGCCGTGCTTCTAGGGTTTTTTTCCTTTGCCAGCCGTATCGTCGGTTTGGTTCGCGACCGCATTTTATCCGGTGAATTTGGGGCCGGCGACATTCTTGACGCTTATTACGCCGCCTTCAAACTGCCGGATTTTGTTTTTAATCTTTTGGTCGTCGGCGCGCTTTCAGCCGCTTTCATTCCGCTCTTCATTAAAGCCTTGCAATCAAAAGAAAAAGAGGCCGAAGCCTGGCGGTTTTCTAGTAATGTTTTAAATTTGATCGGGGTTTTTTCTTTAGCCTCGGCTATTCTGATGGCTATTTTTGCTCAGCCTTTGGCCGGCTTGATTGCTCCGGGTTTTGTTGGTGAAAAAAAAGAGTTGGTCGTGGCTTTTACTCGAGTCATGCTAATCGGCGAATGTTTTTTAAGTTTGTCTGTAGTTTTTGGTAGCGTCTTGCAAGGTCTCAAAAGGTTTTTTCTTTATGCCACGGCACCAATTTTCTACAACCTGGGAATTATTATCGGTGCCCTTTTTCTGGTGCCGATTTTTGGTCCGATTGGTTTGGCTTGGGGTGTGGTTTTAGGAACCTTCGTTCATTGTTTAATTCAAATGATTGGCGTTTTTGGTTTGGGTTATCGTTATCAATGGGTTTTTAATTTCAAAGATCGAGCAATTGTTGAAATGATCAAAATGACCGGCCCGCGAGTTTTAGGTTTGGCTGTGTCCCAAGTTAACATTGTGATCACCACGGTTTTGGCTTCGCTTTTGCCAGCCGGCGGTTTAACCATGTTTAACTTTGCTAGCAACATCGCTTATTTCCCAATCGGCATCATCGGCGTCTCTTACGCGGTGGCCATTTTTCCTTCGCTGTCCGAATACGCCGAAACCAAGCAAATTGAAAAATTAATCAGCGCTGTTTCCTCTGGTGTTCGCCAGGTTTTGTTTTTGATTGTGCCGTGTTCGGTGGTTTTCTTGTTGTTGCGGGCTCAGATTGTTCGGGTGGTGGTCGGGGCGGGGAAGTTTGGTTGGGAAGAAACAATTATCACAGCCGACGCTTTGGCTTTAATCACCATCGGCTTTTTTGCTCTCTGCCTAAATTTTTTATTGGTCCGAGCTTTTTTTGCTCTTCATGACACCTTAACGCCTTTTATTGCCGGGTTGATTAGTGCTCTTGTTAATGTGGCCGCGGCCTGGTTCTTTTTGTCTCGCTACGGTGTTTTGGCTCTGGGCGGAGCCATGAGTTTTTCGGCGGTTGTTAATTTTATTTTGTTGTGGGTAGCTCTCCGTGTTCGGCTTGGAACTTTAGAAGAAACAAAAATTCTACGTTCGTTAGCGGTTATCACCGTCGCCGGTTTATTCGCCGGCTTAACTATCCAGGCGGTTAAACCTTTGATTGTTGAATATATTTCCCTCGACACTTTTTTTGGTGTCCTCTCTCAAGGTCTAATCGCCGGCGGCCTTGGCCTGGCGGTTTATCTAGCCATTACTTTAGTCTTCAAACTTCCCGAAGCCCAAACCTTTACCTCAGCCCTTCGTCGCAAATTCCTCCGTGGTTATCAGCCAAAAGAAACGGTACCGACAACGACTGCGACTTAATCCCCTTTTTTAGTCTTGACAAAAAAAGTTTTTTTGTGATGAAATAAAATTAGTTGTTGCGAGGTTCTTGAAAAGAATTTAATTCCAGGGTATCAACATGGCAACTCCCCCGAGTTGTGATGTCGCGAAATGCAAATTCGAACTAAAATTCGTATTTTGTATATTCGTGGATTTTCACAATTCATGGTTGGGAGTTGTTTTGTTTTAAAAATCTCGATAGTTTGGGTCCGTAGAGGTAGTGGTTATCCTCACAGTGGCTTGACTCGGCGCGAGTTCGAATCTCGCTGGATCCACCAGAGCCGGAAAGGCCTAAGTCGGGACCAAAAGCCCCGCTCCAGGTAATTCTGCGGGCGGAGTTTTGTTTCTAGACTTTTTTCCAAAAATCCCTTACAATACCAACAACCAAACCCCTTCCGTCCCCTAAACCTCCTCTGCCCCTCCACTATGACTCCCAACGAACTCAGACAATCTTACCTCGATTTTTTTTCGCAAAAAGAACATACAGTCATTCCTTCGGCTTCTTTGGTTCCAGAGAATGATCCGACGGTTTTGTTTATTACGGCCGGCATGCAGCCGCTCGTGCCTTTTCTTTTGGGCGAGGCTCATCCGTCCGGACATCGTTTAGTGGATGTCCAAAAGTGTATCCGCACTGGCGATGTCGACGAAGTTGGTGATAATACTCATCTGACTTTTTTCGAAATGCTCGGCAATTGGTCGCTACAAGATTATTTTAAGAATGATTCGATTACTTGGAGTTTTGAGTTTTTGACCAAAGTTTTGAATTTGCCTCTCGAAAAATTAGCCTTCACTGTCTTTGTTGGCGAAGTAGGAATTCCGCGCGACGAAGAATCGGCCAAACTTTGGATGTCACTCGGAGTCCCAGAAAATCGTGTCGCCTACCTCGGTCGCGAAGACAACTGGTGGGGCCCGGCCGGCCAAACCGGTCCTTGCGGTCCAGATACCGAGATTTTTTACTGGACAGGTTCCAAAGCAGCACCAGAGGTTTACGATCCGAGCGACAAGCGCTGGGTCGAGATTTGGAACAATGTTTTCATGCAATACAACAAAATCGAGGCCGGTAAGTATGAGTTGTTGCCAAAACCTAACGTTGATACAGGAATGGGGCTTGAACGAACCATCGTCGCCATTAATGGTCTCGAATCAGTTTACGAAATCGATTATTTTCAAAATCTCATCAAAGAAATTGAGCGCCTGAGCGGCAAATCTTACCAAGAATCCGAGGAAACTGTTCGAGCCATGCGGATTATTGCCGACCATACCCGTGCCGCGACGGTGATTATAAACGACGGTATTATGCCTTCAAACAAAGATCGAGGCTATATTTTGCGCCGTTTAATCCGTCGAGCCGTGCGTTATGGTCGGGGTTTGGGTATTAAAGATGGTTTTTTGAGCGAGTTGGCAAAAATTGTAGTTAACGATCTTGGCGAGGTTTATTCGGATCTGGTTAAAAATCAGCCTTGTATTTTTGAGGCTTTGACTGCCGAAGAAAATAAATTCAGTAAAACTTTGGAAAAAGGTTTGAAAGAATTCGAGAAGATGTTTAGTCAAGACCAAAAGATCGATGGTGCCGAAGCCTTTATTCTTTATTCAACTTATGGTTTTCCACTCGAGTTGACCGAAGAAATGGCTCGCGACAAAGGCCAGGCGATTGATCGTAAAGCTTTCGAGATCGAGTTCAAGAAGCACCAAGACCTTTCCCGCGCCGGCGCCGAGCAAAAATTTGCCGGCGGTTTGGCCGATAGCTCCGAGGCGACGACCAAACTTCATACGGCCACTCACTTGCTCCAGGCCGCTTTGCGTCAGGTTCTGGGTCCACATATTTTTCAGCGCGGCTCCAATATTACGGCCGAGCGCTTGCGTTTTGATTTTTCCCATCCGGAAAAGGTTACGGCCGAGCAATTAAGGCAAGTCGAGGACATTGTTAATAACGCCATTGAAAAAAAATTACCGGTTTGTTTTGAAATGCTCGATTTGGCCGAAGCTAAAGCTCGGGGCGCTATCGGGGTTTTTGAAGACAAGTACGAAAAACTCGGCGGTCAGCTTAAGGTTTACACTATCGGTGGACAAGCCGGCGAGGATCCACATAGTCGCGAAGTCTGTGGCGGACCACATGTGGAAAACATCGGGAATTTAGGCCGCTTTAAAATCATAAAAGAAGAGGCAGTTTCCGCTGGGGTTCGCAGAATTAAAGCGGTTTTGGAGCCTTCATAATAAAGTTATTAAATAAAATCAATCAGTTTTCTTGACAAGTGCTCGGCAATAACCTACAATACTGCCGCTTCCGTATCCACAATCGGCCTTGCAATATTTAGCTGATTTGATAGAATTTTTGCACTAACTATGACCGACCAGGTCTCAAAAGACTATTTGGAAGTACGAGGGGTAGTTGAAGAACTTCTTCCCGGCGCCAAATTCAAAATTAAATTAGATAACGGCCAAACCATTTTTGGCCACCTTTCTGGTAAAATGAGAATGAATCGCATTCGACTTTTGCCAGGCGACGAAGTCAAGGTGGAAATTAGTTTGTACGATCTAACCAAAGGCCGCGTGGTCTACCGTTTTTAATCTAAAGTTTTGCGTCATCGAATAAACTTTCGGTGGCGCTTGTGCATTTTTTCACTTATGAAAGTTCGGGCGTCAGTAAAAAAAATGTGTCGCGACTGCCGGGTTATCCGTCGCAATCGCCGCGTTGTAATCATTTGTAAAAACCCCCGCCATAAGCAGAGGCAGGGTTAGTCGTTGTAAATTACTAATGTCTAATGTCTAATTTGATAAAGGGAATAAAAACCTTAATTAGAAATTAGAAATTCAATAATTGGAAATTCTCTATTATGGCTCGTATTGCAGGTATTACTCTTCCGGCTAATAAGCGCATTGTTATCGCGCTGACTTATATTTTTGGCGTTGGACCGGCTGTGGCTAAAAAGGTTTTAAAAGAAGCTGGTATCGACGAATCTGTTCGCACCAAAGATTTAACCGATGACCAAGCCAACAAAATTCGGGAATTGGTAGAAAAAGGTCGCCGCGTAGAAGGTGATTTGCGTCGTGAGGTTTTAGGTAACATTAAACGTTTAAAAGAAATCAACTGTTATCGCGGTACACGTCACATTAAACGCTTACCAGCTCATGGCCAACGTACTAAAACCAACTCTCGCACGGTCCGTGGCAACGTTCGTCGTACCACCGGTAGCGGTCGTCGCATTTTGACCAAGACTTAAAATTAGAAAATTAGAGAATTTAAAAATATGGCAGATGAGGTAAAAAAAGAATCAGCCACCCCGGTTGAGACTAAGGTTAAAAAACCTTTAATCAAAAAGGGTGCTAAGAAAAAAACCATTCAACAGGTTTCGCATGGCCGAGCTTATGTTCACGCCACTTTTAACAATACTATCATTACTTTAACCGACGCCAACGGCAATACTTTGGCTTGGGCCTCTTCTGGTCATTGTGGTTTTAAGGGTCCTAAAAAAGCTACACCTTATGCCGCCGGAGTTGTGGTTAAGGCCGTAGTAGAAAAAGTCGCGCCATACGGTTTGCAAGAAGTTAACGTTTTTCTTCAAGGTGTTGGTTCTGGTCGCGATGCTGCAGTTCGAGCTTTTAATGCTAACGGTTTAACTGTGCTTTCAATTAAAGACATGACTCCATTGCCGCATAACGGTTGTCGTTTGCCACGGGCTCGTCGAATTTAAAATAGAATTCTGAAAGTTTAATGATCTTATGGGTAAAACCTTAAAAACAACTTGTAAAATGTGCCGCCGCGAAGGTGTTTCTCTTTGTGGTCGCGAAAAGTGCGCTCTTAAACGCCGTCCATCGCCTCCTGGTCAGCACGGTGTCTCTAAAAAGAGAACAAAAATGTCCAGCTATGGCCTACAGCTTCGCGAAAAGCAAAAAGCCAAGCGTCTTTATAACATTATGGAACGTCAGTTCCGTCGTTATTTTGACGAGGCTCGCGGCAAAAAAGGCAACACCTCAGAAATTTTAGTTTGCGCACTAGAACTTCGTCTAGATAACGTCATCTATCGCCTGGGTTTTGGAAAAACTCGCCGTCAAGCTCGCCAAATGGTTAACCACGGCTTTTTCAACATTAACGGCAAGTTGGTAGATATCCCTTCTTATTCAGTTCATGTTGGCGATGAAATTACCATAAAAGACAATAAACAAAAGAAAAAACTTATTGACGGTTTAGTTGAACAGTTGTCCAACAACATTACGCCAAAATGGTTGCACGCCACGCCTGCCGAACTTAAAGGCAAGGTTGTTAGTCTGCCAGAGGGGGAAGATCTGAAGTCTGTCTTTGACCCAACTCTTATCGTCGAACTTTATTCGAGATAAAAATCATACATTTTTTTTCACCCTTCAAAGACTTCTTTATATGGAGAACATCCTCCTCCCAACCAATTTCACCATTGAGCCGACGGACAAACCGAACGTCGCCAACTTGGTGCTTGAACCATGTTACTTTGGTTATGGCACGACCGTTGGTAACGCTTTGCGTCGTGTACTTTTGTCCTCGTTGCCTGGTGCGGCAGTTACGGCCATAAAAATCAAAGGGGCCACCCACGAATTTCAGGCAGTAACCAATGTTAAAGAAGATGTTCTGCAAATTATCCTGAACCTAAAAAACCTGCGTTTAAAGTTACATGCCGACCAGCCAGTCAAACTACATTTGCGTGTCAAAGGCGCAGCATTAGTTACGGCCGCTGATTTTGAAGCCAATGCCGATGTCGAGATTGTAAATCCGGAATTAGTTATCGCCACTTTGACCGATGCCAAATCAGACTTTGATCTTGAGGCTGTAGTTGAACGTGGTCGGGGCTATTCCTCTACCGAAGAACGCAAAGAAAAACCCGAAGAACTTGGCATGATTGCCATCGACGCTCTGTTTTCACCAGTTCGCAACGTTGGTTATCGCGTGGAAAACACCCGTCTTGGCGATGTTACTAACTACGACAAGTTGGTTATGACTATTGAAACCGATGGCACCATTGAACCACAAGACGCCGTTAGTCAGTCAGCCAAAGTTTTGCTCGATTACTTTAATTTATTGATTCCAGGAATGATTAACGAAACTTTAGTTGAAAAAGAACCAGAAGTTACCCCAACCGAAAAAACAACCGAAGAAGCGGTCGAAGAATAATTTTTTAGAAAATAACCAGTATGCGCCACCGTTCGAACACAAAAATTTTAGATCGTAAAACCGCGCCGCGCCGGGCACTTTTAAAGTCCTTGGCCGAAAGCGTGATTTTATACGAAAAGATTCAGACCACAGAAGCTAAAGCTAAAACTGTTCGACCGCTCGTCGAGAAGGCTATTAGTGTTGGTAAAGAACCAACTTTAACCGCTCGTCGCAAGCTTATGACCATGTTTCACACCGAAGCTCCGGTCAAAAAGATTTTAGAAGAGCTGGGTCCACGTTATAAAACTCGTGCTGGTGGTTATACACGAATTATCAAACTTGGTCATCGTAAGAATGACGCCGCCGATATGGCGCAAATTGAACTTGTTTAAAATATGCCCGTAAAAGTTGAACGCAAACACAAAACAATCGACGCTACCGATCGCGTCCCCGGCCGCTTGGCCACCGAGGTAGCTAGAATTTTAATTGGTAAAAACAAAGCCGCCTTCACTCCCAACCTGGACGTCGGTGATTTTGTTGAAATTACCAATGTTTCCAAAATGTCTTTTTCTGGCAAAAAATTGGAACGCACCGAAAAGCATCATCACTCCGGGTATCTTGGTGGTTTAAAAACTCAAACCTTGGGTACTTTGTTTAACAAAGATCCGGCCAGAGTTTTTAAACAAATGGTTTCCCGAATGTTGCCAAAAAATACTCACCGCACTCCGCGCCTGAAGCGTTTGACTTTTAAGTAAGATTTTATTATGCAGATTGACCTCTCCACAAAAACCTTGGGTCGCCGCAAAGAAGCGGTGGTTCAAATCAAACTAATTGGCGGCACCGGCAAAATTACGGTTAACGAAAAACCAGTAAACGAGTATTTTGCACACATTGAATATCAAAATTTGATCAATGCCCCTTTTGCCGCCACCGGCACAGAAAAATCTTTTGATGTAGCCGCCAGAGCCAAAGGCGGTGGTATCAAAGGCCAAGCCGAAGCTCTTCAGTTGGCCATTGCTCGCGCCCTAATCAAAGAAAACGCCGAGCTTCGCGCCACTCTCAAAAAACTCGGTTTTCTGTCCCGCGATCCTCGCGTCAAAGAACGCAAAAAGTACGGCAAAAAGAAAGCCCGTCGTTCACCACAGTGGTCCAAGCGTTAATTACAAAAATGGAAATCCCCGGCCGAAAGGCTGGGGGTTTTTGGATTTTGCCCGAACAAAATATTTATGCTATTCTGTCTGTATAGTTTAAATATTTTATTTTTTAAGAAATATGAGTTTTTTAGAAAAATTCGGTTTTCATCCCGGGGAAGATGCCGTTAAGAAAGAGTTGGTCAAAAAAGAAACTGATCCTCGCCTTAAAGGGTTTGCTCCGGGGCGTGCGGCTAGGCTTCTTATGCTTGGAGGCGCTCTTTTGGGTGCTAAAGCCGAAGGTGCCACCCCCGTTGTAAAAGATACTGGCTTGCGAGAATCTCCGCGGATCGAACAGGATTCCGGAGGCAATCTTGGACCAGATGTCGGCATGGAAGTTGCTAAACAAGCTGGCGAGACCGAAAAGAGATCTTTGCGTTTCGAAGGCCTTCATTCCCCAATGTTTAATACTGAAACCGGTAAGGTGGAATGGGTTCATCTGCTCGACCCTCTTTACTTGCCTGTAAGCCGCGAGTCTGAAGTTCCGGAAAGTATTTCTATTTTTGTACCTTACGAATATGCCAGAACATTTGATACAGGAAATTTATTGGATTCTCAAGACTATGAAAATGCCAGAGATTATATAGCCGGTTCTTTACGTGATGCTTTGGGAGATAATTTACACGGTTTGTCCTGGGATGAAACTGATTATCGTGCTAAACATTCGGTTGATGCCTTGGGGTTACCGGAAGTTGAATCGATTTATGTTTTAGGAGGAGCTTCCCCCGAGGGTTCAAAAGTGGAGTCCGCAAAGCCTGGTGAAGTCGACGAAGAAAATCTCGAATTGGGTGAATTACGCGGAAGCGATGCCACCACTATAACTCTTGAAATTTTAAGACAAATGGGGGTAAAAGTAGATTCAACAGCTATAGAAATTCTTGGAGACGAGCAGCAGTTTTCTTCTGAAGAATATGCTACATTGGAAAACTTAGCTCGGGAAAAAGGATTTACTGGTAGTGCTGAAAACGTTATTTATAAATTGATTAGTCAATATAACCGTGAGGAAATTACCGATGATGATACACTTTTGGCTTTGGACCAGATGGTTGCTTCAAAACGTGGCGTGGAAATTGAAATTAAACTGAAAGATGGCGGAAAAGATACTTACATGATTCCGGTTACTTGGTTGCCACTTTTGCTTTTGCCTTTAGCCTTTCGACGTCGAAAACCAGCTGAAGAAGAAAAAGTTAAACCACCAGAGAAAAGGGAAAAGATAACCGATGAGCCACCAGAGGAAGTCGAGGAAACTGAAATGGTGGTAAAAAACGTTGAGGCCGACCTGGCTGGAAATTTTGGATTTTATGAATCGATTGTTGATCGTTATTCAAAAGAAGAAGACCCAGATGTAAACGAAATGACCCACGATATTCTTGATCTTTGGACAAAAAATGATAATGATTTTCGTGTCAAAGCTGGCATGTCTCCAGAACCGCACCATCGAACGCGGCCACGTCAGGTTTTTTACGCTAATTTGCATGCCCGAGCTATTAAAGAACTGATAATTGAGGCTCGTCAACATGGCGAAAAGATTGATCGTGCTTGGGACAATACTAAAACTCGCGAGCGAGTTAGAGAAGTTGTGAAAGCAGAATCCGACAGATTAAAGGCTTTAAAGAAAGAATAAAAAGATTAAAAATCCCCGGTCTCCAGACCGGGGATTTTTTTACTTCAAAAACTTTCCTCGTTACAACCGCCAACAATCCGACAAATCCGAGTTAAAAAAATCACCCGCGAGCCGTGGCTCGGGGGTGGAGAGGGCAGAGCGTCTCAGAAATGCACACCGGGCTCGAAGAGAGCGCGGAGGCGAGGGAGATCGAGTTGGGAAAGGAAGTTTTGTCCTTCGTCCCATTCGAAGGTGTCCGAGTAGGCGAAGCTGGGAACGGTGTGGAGAGCAGAGAGCCTGCCTTGCCTGGTACAGCTGGCAAGCGACTGCAGGAGGTTTCCTATGGCCATCATGAAGACATCGGGGGTGGCCACGATTGGCCACCAGCCGAGGAGGATGCTGTAGACCCCATCGTAGGAATAGGGTTCTGTCTTGGTCTGATGGGGTGTACCTGAGCTGTAGACACAATCGGTGTCCCGTGAGTGACGCGAGATCATGGTTTTGATCTCGACACCGCAGAAGGACCGAGCGATCCGTGGCCAGTCGTATTCGTCTTCGAACATGTACCACATGCCAGGATTCGCGCCGAGCAAGATCCGGAATTTCCAGTAGGGATGGTATTTTTCACTCAGGGCACGGACTTCGGCACGGGCCATCTGGGTGTCGAAACTGAAGACCTCGATGTAGGTTGCGGCCAAGAGGAAGGCCTTGTCGCCCCAGGCAAAGAGGAGGGTGGTCTCACGGGCGAAGCAGGTGGTGGACGGATTTCTTGTCAGTTTCTGGGAATCGGAATCACGCACCACGCGACCAACCAGAGACAGTCCTTTCTCGGAAGCTCCGTCGATCACGGTCCGGAAGTAGTTTTCGGTGGCGAGAAAGTGCTTGTAGTTGGGAGTATTCACGATAGTCTCCGTGGGGCAATGCTCTGTGAGGAAATTCACAGCTGGTTAGTATAATGAAAATAGCCGGTCTTGTCAATAGTAGGCTGGTAATTCCGGAGAAAAACCGTTATAATATCTTCATCATATGGCCGTTTCTGTTGCCAAAAATACCTTCTATTTAACTGCCGCCACAATTGGTCAGAAGATCCTGGCTTTTTTCTATTTCTTGTTTATTGCCAATGTCATGCGGCCCGAGCAGACCGGGGCTTATTTTTTGGCGCTTTCGATTACCACGATTTTTAGCGTGGTTGCCGATTTCGGAATTTCGCCGGTGGTGATTCGTGAGGTAGCCAAGCGGCCGGAGGAGGCGGTGCCGTTGATTCGTCGGGCACTTGGTTTAAAGTTGCCGCTGGTGATTTTGGCCATAGCTGCCTCGATTATTGCTTCTCGTCTTTTGGGTTACAGCACCGAGGTTCAGCTTTTGGTTGGGTTAGCCTCGCTCGTTATGGCCGAGGATGCTATTTCGCTTTTGTATTTTGGTGTCTTGCGCGGTCTTCATGTTTTGCGTTTCGAATCATTTGGCATGATGATCGGTGAAACTCTGACGGTTGGTTTGGGAAGTTTGTCTTTATTTTTTCATCCTTCACTTTCTTTTTTAATCGGCGCTTTGGTTGTTGGCAGTGCTTTCAACGCCGTTTTTTCTTCGCTACAAGTAGCCAGGCGTTTGGGTTGGTTGGCGGTCTTGCCATTATTTGATTTTGCCGGCACTAAAAAACTTTTAGCAACTTCTTTACCGTTCGCCTTGGCCGGAATTTTTTCCAAACTTTACTCTTATGTCGACACAGTCTTGCTCTCAATTTTTATCGGCACAGCCGCGGTGGGAGTTTATGCCATTGCTTACAAAATGACTTACGCTTTTCAATTTCTGCCCATGGCCTTTGTGGCCGCGCTTTATCCGAGCATGAGTGCTTTGGTGGCCACAGATAAAGCCAAGTTAGCCAAACTGTTCGAGCAAGCCACCTGGTACATGTTGATTTTGTCGGCGCCGATTGTTTTTGGAATTTTTGCCGTGGCTCCAGATGTGGTGCGGCTGGCCGGCAGGGGTTATGTTGAAGCCGTGCCGGTTTTGCGAGTTTTGATTTTTGTTCTGCTGCCACTCTTTTTAGATTTCCCCATTGGTTCTTTGCTTAATGCCGCTGATCGACAAAAGACCAAAACCACCATCATGGGCATAACCATGGTCATCAACGTAGTTATAAACGCTTTGCTCATCCCAACCATCGGTATTATGGGCGCGGCTTACGCGGCCGGAGTCAGTTTCTGGTTTATGTTTTTGGCCGGACTTTATTTTGTGCCAAAAATCGTGCCGAATTTGCCTTGGAAGCATTTGGCCTGGCTTTGTGTTAAGATCATTGGTAGCGGTGCCTTGATGGCTTTAGTAACCGTGGTTTTGCGACCAACAGTCGGATTCTTCCTGGTTTTGCCAATAGCCGCAATTTTCTACACTGCCTTATTATTTGCGACTCGTTCGATAAAATTGGAGCAATTTAAAGAAATTCGTCGAATGGTTTTTAAGAAAAAATATGAAGCGCCTCCTCCTAATGACCCCCGACTTTCCGCCTAGAACCGGCGGCGTGGCTCGCTACTTAGCGGCCTTGGCTTTGTATTTCAAAAACGATCTTCGAGTTATTACCACACCAGAAAAAGATTGCGAAGTCTTTGACGCCGAAGCCCCTTATCCCATCGAACGCCGAGATTTATTTTTCAAAAATTTTTGGCCGCGTTGGTTTAAAACGGTTTGGCTGTTGATAAAGGAAGGGAAGAGTTTCGAGCTTTTGATAGTTAGTCATGTTTTACCTTTCGGTACCGCGGCTTGGCTGTCAAAGTTTGTGACCAAAAAATCGTACATGGTGATTGTTCATGGTATGGATGTTTCGTTGGCTTGCCGGTCAAAACAAAAGCGCTGGTTAACGGAAAAAGTTTTGCGAGGCGCAAAAGTTGTGATTACCAACACCAAGGCTTTGGCCGCCGAGGTGGAACGGGATTTTGGTGTAAAAAGAACGGTGGTTTGTTATCCGGGGATTAAAAATTTAGGCCACTTAGCTCCCGATCAGGAGGAAAGTGGACGAAGTAAACGAGATTTTGTTCTCTTAACCGTTTCTCGATTGGTTTCTCGTAAAGGCCATCTTCGGGTTTTAAAAGCGATTTCCGAACTTCAAGAACAAATTCCCAATCTTCGCTATCGCATTATCGGCGAGGGCCCGGAGCTTGCGGAAATTATCCGCGTCGCCAACGAACTAGGAATCTACGATTTGCTTCGTCTAAATGGACGAGTAACTGATACCGAAATTGCCGAGGCTTACGACGAAGCCGATATCTTCGTCATGCCGACCGTGGTCGACGAAGTTGACCGCGAAGGTTTTGGTATTGTCTATCTCGAAGCCGCGGTTCACGGCCTGCCGTCAATCGCCACCGATCATCCCGGCGTTGACGAGGCTGTCATAAACAACCAAACCGGTCTCTTGGTGCCTGATGGCGACATTGAAGCCTTAAAAGAAGCGATTTTGCGTCTCCGGAGCAACCCAAAAGAACGTCGATCTCTGGGTTCGGCCGCTCGAAGTCGAGCCACCGAAGATTTCGTCTGGGAAAAATCGTTCGAGAAATTAAAATCGTTTTTGTAGAAGTCGTAGAAATCGTAGAAGTCGTAGAAAACGTAGAAAACGTAGATTTACGGTTTTTACGATTTCTACGACTTCTACGAGGCCGACAGGCCAATTTTACAACTTTTACACTCCTCCCAATTGTACTAGTATGAACAAAATTAAATTTTCTGTTTTCAAACCTGGCTGGGATCTTTTAAAAGAAAAGAGATTTTGGATATTTTTTATTGTTCAGTTTTTATTTTGGACAGGATTTTACTTTTGGCAAATTCGAGAAATTGTTGATTTAACTTCTTTGATCAGTGGTCGTGAACGTTTGCCTTTCTTTTTTCATCTTATCAATTTTTTCTTGCTTAGTTCCCCAATAATTATTGTTCAAATTTTGAGCACGATTGTCCTTCCAAGAATTAAGTTTTGGCAAGTTGTTTTAATTATTCTTTCTAATTATTTCAATTTTTTTGGTCTTTTGGTGGCTTTGATTTTGTTTTTATTTCAATACTTTAATCCTAAGAAATTTTTAGCAAAAGTTTTATTTATGGTTTTGTCAATAATTATTTCTTCTTTAATTTCCATAGTTTTATTTGTCGTTTTTTTTCTGACCGCCGAAATTGTTTATAAATTTGTTGTTGTATGAGTTCTGTCTCCATCATCATCCCTTCTTACCAACACGCCGCTACCATCGCGCGCTGTTTGGATAGTGTCTTGAAACAAACTCGCCAGGCCGACGAGATTATTGTGGTTAATGACGGTTCGACCGATAACACTCTCGAGATTTTGAAACCGTACATGGATAAGATTGTTTTGGTTAGTCAAGATAATCTTGGCGGGCAAAAAGCTCGCAACAATGGATTTTTTGCTTCGGCCGGGGAGTTTGTGGTTTTTTGTGACGCCGATGTGGTTATGCGGCCGGATATGCTGGAAAAATTATTGGCCGTGCTCGACGAACATCCCGAAGCCAGTTATGCTTACAGCGGTTTTAAATTTGGCTGGAAATCGTTTTCGAGTTTTCCTTTTGATGTCGGTCGAATTAAGAAATTAAATTTTGTTCACACCACCGCTCTGATTCGCCGAGTAGACTTTCCAGGTTTTGATTCGGAGATTAAGCGTTTTCAAGACTGGGATTTGTGGTTGACTATGATGAACGAAGGTCATATTGGTTTTTTTGTCGACGAAGAACTTTTTCAGGTTATCGAAGTCAGCGGTCGCCGCGGCATTTCCAAATGGCGACCAAAAATTTTTTATCGAATCCCTTGGAAATATTTCGGCTGGATGCCAAAGTCGGTTAAAAAATACGAAGAAGCTAAAGAAGTGATCAACAAGAAACATAACTTAGAGTAATCTTCTTTTAACCATCAACTTATGGTTTCGATCGTTTCCGTAAACTACAAAACCAAAATCCAAACCGAACGAATGCTTTGTTCGTTGTTTGCTCATCGGCCGAATTGCGAGTTCGAGGTTTTTGTAGTCGAGAACGGTTCGGGTGATGACCTTTCTTCCATAGCCGCCGAATTTCCCGAAGTTAAGTTAATTAAGAACGAAAAAAATTTGGGTTTTGCCGGTGGTTGCAACATGGGTATTAGTCGAGCTAAAGGAGATTTTGTGGTTTTAGTTAATCCGGATATTGTTTTTGATTCAGATGTAATTTCAGAAGTCGAGAAAAAAATGAAAGAAGATAAATACATTGGCGTGGCCGGAATCTCGCTTAAAAATCTTGATGGCAGTCAACAGGATTGTGTTTGGCGTTTTCCAACGCCGCGTGATCAATTTCTTCTTCTTGTCAAAGCCCCGCATATTTTTTCCAATTTAAAATCAATTCGTCGTTGGCTCATGAAAGATTTTGATTACTCGCGGAGCGCGGATGTCGATCAAGTTATGGGTGCCTTTTTTGTTATTCGTCGCCAGGTTTTAGACAAAATTGGTAAACTCGATGACGGATTTTTTATGTGGTACGAGGAAGTCGATTTTTGCCGACGAACAATTAGTGCCGGCTGGCGCGTGCGTTATTTTGCCGACCTCTCGGCTCGCCACGAAAAAGGCTCAAGCTTCGTCTCGCTCACGACTTTAAAAAAACAAACCATGGTTCGCCGCAGTTTGCGCCGTTACATGAAAAAACATTTTGGTTTCAAGACCTGGTTGGCTTTTTGGCTTTTGAATCCGTTGTTCGTGGCGGCGGCGATTGGAGCGAATTTTGTTAAAAGAAAATAATTCGAAACATGAATGAAAATTCGATGTGGGGACGACCGGCTGGTCGCCCCCACGATCATGAAATTACAATTTATGAAAATCAAAGAACAATGGTTCGGAAAACCTTTTGTCATAACCCTCGGGGCATTGGCTGGGTTTTTTTTGATAGCCCTCGGAGTTTTTCATAATTTTGGCGAGCCGATTGCTTTGGTGATTATCGGCCTCGGAGTTTTTGCTCTAACTCTCTGGAAACTTGAGTTTGGAATCTTTGTGGCTTTTGCCGAGCTCTTCGCCAACTCGCACGGGCATTTGATTTCGACTTCGGTTGGCGGATTTTCGTTATCGTTGCGAATGGTGGTTTTTTTGGTGGTGATGTTGGCTTGGGTTGGACTTTTGATTTTTAAGAAAACTAAATTATCGTTAAAAGACAATCGCCTGATTTGGTTCGCTCCGTTATTTGTTGCTGTGATTATTGGTTACACTGTTGGTTTTTCGCAAAACGATTTTCGACAAGCTTTTGATGATGGCAATGCTTATTTTTATCTGGCCTATCTTTTTCCAATTCTTTCGATCGAGTGGAACAATTCTCGCCTGCGAATTCTGCTTCAAGTTTTTGCCGCGGCCGCGATTTGGGTGGTGATTTTGACCCTGGGTTTACTCTACGAGTTCACTCACTTTCCGGCCTGGATGCTTTCACGTTCCTACACCTTTATTCGCGACACCCGTACCGGCGAACTGACTCGCATGACTGATTCAATTTTCAGAATTTTTCTTCAAGCCCAATTTTCGCCAATAGCTTTAACTTTTCTTTTAGCACCTTGGTTGTGGTTAAAAGATTTTGAAAAAAAATCTCGTTTTTGGCTCGTGTTGATTTTGTCTTGTCTTGTCGGAACAATTTTGATTGGTCTATCGCGTAGTTTTTGGGTGGGAATTTTATTGGGCCTGGTGCCGTTCATCATTCTTTTAATCAAGTTGCTCAAACCCGGATTTAAAAAATTGATCGGCTCAGCCGGCTTGGGAGCCAGCTCGGGTTTAATCGGCGCGGTAATTCTGGTTTTGATAATTTTGTTTCCACTACCATATCGCATGAGCTCGGCCGGCGAACTCTCGAGCCTTTTTTCCTCGCGGGCCGGCGACTTGGGCGATGTGGCGATTTCCAGTCGCTGGAATCTTTTGCCGGAAATGTGGCAAGAGGTTGTGGTTTCGCCAATTCTCGGCAGTGGCTTTGGTGAGGAAGTGACTTTTAAAACCGATGACCCGCGCGCTCGCTCAATTTCGCCTGATGGCACTTGGACGACACACGCCTTTGAGTGGGGTTGGTTGGATTTGTGGCTAAAGATGGGGCTGTTGGGTCCGCTGGCCTTCCTGTGGCTATTTTATGGTCTTCTGCGCGGTCTTTTGACCCAAAGCAATCGGCCGGCCTGGCTGACTGTCGGCCTGGTTTCCTCGCTAGTCATGCTTTACGCCACGCACATTTTTTCTCCGTATTTGAATCATCCGATTGGACTTGGGTTTATTCTCCTTGTTGTGCCTTTTTTGGAGACTGAAAATAAATTTGTTTTGTTTCGTTTGCCGCAAGGAATTCGATTGGAGAGCCGGCCGGCTAATTTGAGTTCGGCACAGATGACGAATTCCAGGTTGGATGTTGGCGAAATTTAGTCAAAATTTACGCCAAATCGCCGATCGGCAAAAAGTAAAACATTTTGGTTAAAAATAACCAAAATGTTTTTTTGACTTTTTTTCGTGAAGTGATTAGATAACCGCGGAGGTCTTAATGAAATTTCGTTCCTATTTCGTTCTTCTCGGCTTTCTCGCAACCCTCGGCTTCATCGCCTTTTTCTTTCTGCTTACGCCCGAGAGCGGTGCTGTGGCTTTTCTTGGCCTGGCAGCCTTCATAGTGGCCTGCCATTGTCTCTGGGAACATTTCTACACCAATTACGACCACACCGGCCACAACGATTACGGCCCCATGGTTCTCAGCCTCATGACTTTCGTCAACGCCATCGTTCTGGTGTTGGCCGCGTCGATGATTTCTCTATTCAGAGTTCCTGTTCTCTGGGCAACTATCGCCATGGTTATCGTTTTGGTGAATACGCTGGTTAGCGTCCTTAAGGTTACGAAGTGGTACTAGTTTTTCTCAATCGCTCGGAGGGGGCGATTTTTTTTAACGATCCTCTACCGGCAGAGCCGGTA
>DOJV01000067.1 GCA_003511125.1 Candidatus Uhrbacteria bacterium | reverse complement strand
TCTATCAAAATATGAACAAAAAGAAAATAGCTCTAAGTCTTGGAGCCATTGGTTTTATTGGCATGTCCGCGGTTTCACCGGCGGCTTATGCTGCCGATACCACCAACATCTCTGATATCTCGATCACCTCTTCCGAGTCACAAAATAATCACAAATTTCACCGCGGTGGTCCAAAAAACAAAGCTCCAATAATGAGCGAAGAAGATATTGCCGCCATGTCAACAATTTTAGAAACCAACAATTTCGAGGCCTATCTTGAAATCATGAAAGAGCGTGCCTCAAACAACGCTCCGGAGATGACCGACGAAACGCTTTCCAAACTCCAAGAAAGATTTAATAAAATGGTCGAACTCTACAACAACGGAGAAGATCGCCCATGGCGTCTTGGACCAAATTTATCCAGACCTGAAAATAACCTTAATCACAAAAACGAACACCGCGGTTTCGGCCCAAAAGTGCTTGGTGGTCAAGAGGCCGTGACAACCGTTCTTGAAAATCAAGACTTCGATGCCTTCATCGAACTCATGAAACAAAACACACCAAACGATGCCCCGGAAATGACCGACAAAAAACTCGAGGCTTTACAAAATCATTTTGACCGCATGGTCGAACGTTACCAAGCCGGCGAAATGCCTTGGCAAAACAAATAATTTAAAATTTAACCAAGAAGAATCGCGATAACAATTGCGGTTCTTCTGTCGTTTTCAGTGGCGAAAAGAATATGTTCAAGAAAATCACAAAACTTATCGGTAAACGAAAAAAACTTTTTCTGTTATTAGTGGTTATTGTTTTTGTCGCCGGAGCTTGGACCATCAAAAGCCAAACCAACAAAATTGCTGACCCGACTTATACCTTGGCTGCCGTCGAAAGTGGAACCATTTCGGTTTCAATAAATGGTAGCGGCCAGGTTTACGGACAAGATCAAATCGAAATCACCCCCGAAGTTTCCGGAAAACTGACCAAAGTTTTAATTAGTGATAACGAAGAAGTCGCCGAAGGCCAAGTTATTGCTACCATCGACAGTACTTCGGCCTACCAAACCGTGCGTAGCGCTCAGGCCGCCTTAGACAGTGCTCGTTTAGCCCTAGAAAAACTTAAAGAGCCAGCCAGCACCATTTCCCTTCTCCAAACTCGAAACTCCCTGGCCGAGGCTGAACGCAACTTGGCCAAACTTCAACCGACCGAAGACGACATTACCGAAGCCCAAAAAACCCTAGACCAAGCCGAACGCGATTTAGAGGAAATCCAACTAACTACCGAGCAAGAAGTTAATTCAACTATCGACTCCGGCTACAACTCCGTGGTCTCGGCTTTTCTAATTCTGCCCGGTCTTAAAAACGATTTGGCTGACTTAATCGGCACCGAAATCAACCAAGAAGAATACATTGGTTTTTACAATTTGTTGGTCAGTAGTAGCTATACAGAAAAACTTTTGACCGACTACTACCAAGCCGAAAATTCACTCGACACGGCTTGGGTTGATTATTTGAGTTCGAGCCAATCAAGCGATCGCGACTTTAAGGCCGATTTAGCCGAACAAACTTTAGATGCCGCCATTGCCATTTCTGACGCCGTAAACGATGCCCAAAATCTTTTAGACTCTCTTAATACGGTTGACTACAGCCACTCGGCCGTTGCCGACCACATCGACGAAATGACCTCGATAATTTCTGCTGATGTCAGCCAAGCTAATTCTGTGGTTTCTTCAATTCAAAATTCTGTCGACTCGATCGATCGCATAAATCTTTCGGCACCTTATGATTTGGCCGATGCCGAAGAAACAGTCGAGGAAGCCGAACAAGCTTTAGCCGAACTTTTAGCCGGACCTGACGCCGACGATTTAGCCAGCGCCGAAGAAAGCGTGGCCGAAAAAACTCAACAACTTACCGATCTTGAAGCCGGCACCGACGAAAACGATCTGCGTGATCAAGAACTTGTCATTGAACAAAAACAAAATACTTTAACCGCGGCCTACGAAGATTTGGCTAAATATTTGATCAGAGCCCCGGCCGCCGGAGTTGTCACCAGTCTTTCATTCAAACGCGGCGACTCGGTTTCAACCGGAACAACTGTCGGTACTCTAATCTCAAAAGAAAAAGTCGCGATAGTTTCTTTAAACGAAGTTGATATTGCCAAAATAAAAATCGGCGACAAAGCGATTTTAACTTTCGACGCTATCGAAGATCTAGAAATCAGTGGTCGAGTAATCTCTACCGATCTTATCGGCACTGAATCGCAAGGCGTCGTCACCTACGATGTTCACATTCTTTTTGACAGCCAAGACGAAAATATTCGCCCAGGCATGAGTGTGACCACTGACATTATTACCGATGTCAAAACCAACACTTTAATGGTGGCTAATTCAGCGGTCAAAAACTCCAACGGCGTTGATTATGTCGAAACTTTCGACGAAGTTTCCGAAACTTCAATAACTACCACCGAGACACCAAAAAAAATCCAGATTGAAATTGGTTTATCAAACGACACTCAAACCGAAATTCTCTCTGGTCTTTCAGAGGGCGACATGGTTATAACAAAAACCGCCTCAGCCTCTGCGAGCTCGAGTAAAACCACAAGCTCATCTTCTCAATCCGGCAGTTTAATGATGGGTAGTGGCGGCCCGCCAGGATTTTAATATGATCGAAATTAAAAATCTCTCAAAAAGTTATCAAACCGGCGGACAGCCTTTTTTGGCTTTGGATAATGTCAGTTTTAAAATTGAAGACGGCGAATTTGTGGCAATTATGGGGCCATCGGGCTCAGGTAAATCAACCCTCATGCATCTTATTGGTGCCCTTGATTCACCAACGGCCGGCAGTTATTTTTTGGATGGAAAAGATGTTTCCACTTTAAGCGAAGACGAACTTGCCGACATTCGCAAAGACAAAATTGGTTTTGTTTTTCAAGCTTTTAATTTATTGCCGCGAGCCACGGTTTTGCGTAATGTTTCCCTACCCCTGGTTTATGAAGGGGTGGAAAAAGAAGAACGCGAAACGCGTGCCGCCGAAGCTTTAAAAGCAGCTGGCTTGGACGAAGAACATTATACTCATCTCTCAAACCAACTCTCTGGCGGACAAATTCAGCGGGTGGCCATTGCCCGGGCCTTAGTTAACAACCCCTCACTTATTTTGGCCGACGAACCCACCGGCAATCTCGACTCCAAAACCGGCGAAATTGTTTTGGCAACTTTTCAAAAACTCAACCAAGAAAAAAAACGCACCATTGTCCTAATTACTCACGAACAAGATGTTGCTGAACATGCCAAACGAATAATTTTTATTAAAGACGGAAAAGTTTTGAGCGATGAAAAAATTAAACAAAAGAAAATTTTTAACTTATGATTTTTTCAGACTTGTTCGAAGAAACTTTCCTGGCTCTCGAGTCTAACAAGGCCCGCTCGCTTTTGACAATCCTTGGTATTGTTATTGGTATCAGTTCAGTCATTGTCATGGTTTCAATCGGCCAGGGCGCGCAAAGTTCAATTTCCTCGAGTATCGAATCAATCGGCTCGAATTTAATTACAGTCTCGCCGGGTGCCCAACGCAGTCGTGGTTCTGGAGTCAGCTCGGGTGCTGGCTCGGCCAAAACCTTGACTCAAGAAGACGCCGAAGCTGTTGCGAAGATTCCCTTGGTTCAAGCCGTGGCTCCGGAAAACTCCGGGCGTTATCAGGTAACAGCCAAAGGCGCCAACACCAACACCTCGATCGATGGTGTTACTCCGGCTTACACTGAAGTTAAAAACGTCACCCTGGCTGAAGGTAATTTTATCAGCGAACAAAATCTTAGCAACTACGGCAAAGTTGCCGTTCTTGGGTCCACGGTTCGCGATGATTTATTCGGCGAAGCGGCCGGCGATGTTGTCGGCCAAATCGTTCGTATTAAAAATCTAGAATTCAAAATCATTGGCATTACTGAAGCCAAAGGTGGTAGTGGATTTGGCAGTCAGGACGACATGATTTTTATTCCTCTAACCACGGCTCAAAGATATTTAAGCGGTTCAGAAACTATTACCACTCTCAATATTCAAGTCGTTGACTCTGATTCGATGGCCGCGGTCGAAGAAGAAACCACCAGTCTTCTACTCGATCGTCACGGTATTAGTGATCCGGAATCAGCTGACTTCAGTATCATGAACCAGGCCGATCTTATTAGCACCGCCTCAAGCGTCACCGAAACCTTCACTCTGCTTCTCGCGGCCATCGCCGGTATTTCTCTTGTTGTCGGCGGTATTGGCATTATGAATATGATGCTGACCAACGTCACCGAGCGCACCCGCGAAATCGGCTTGCGCAAAGCCATTGGCGCCAAGCGCCACGAAATCAGCCAACAATTTTTAGCCGAAGCCATTATGTTAACTTCGGTCGGAGGAATTATCGGCATTCTTCTTGGCTGGGGCCTGGCTTTTGTGATTACGCTAACCGGAATTACTCAAACCAAAATCTCATTAACTTCAGTCCTCTTAGCTTTCGGTGTTTCGACTCTTATCGGAATCGTCTTCGGTTATTATCCGGCCAAACGCGCCGCCAACATGAATCCGATTGAGGCTTTAAGATACGAATAATCTTCTTAAAATTTTTAATCTGAAAAAAATATGAAATCCAATAAATCTCTCGTTATCACTCTCGCCACAATCATTGTCGTTACTGTCGCTGGCGGTTCATTTTTTACTGGTACCAAATACGAACAATCAAAAAACACTTCAGACTTTGCCGGCCGCCGAGCTGACTTTATGGGCTCGGGCGCTTTTACCCAGCCAGATGGCACAATCGGTTTTAGTGGTGCCGGACAAGTTCGCGGTGGACAAATGGTAACCGGAAAAATTCTTTCCGTCGATGAAAACAGCATTACCGTCGAAAAATTCGACTCCGGCTCGCAAACCATTTATTTTTCCGACACCACCACCATCAGCAAATCCACCGAAGGCACAACAAGCGATCTTACCGTCGGACAAGAAATTTTGGCCATTGGGCAAAGCTCGAGCGATGGATTAGTGACAGCCGAAAATATTCAGATCAGGCCAGAGGTAGTAGCGCCAAAAGAGTAGAAAATTAAAAACGATCGCGATTATGCGCGATCGTTTTTTTGTAAAGTCGGTTTAGCTAATCTTTTATAAATTTCTTTCTGGAATATTTTATCTCTTACTTAGATCCTGCGTGAAAAAATGATTTTTCACGTAAAATTTAGGTAATGCTTAGATCCTGCGTGAAAAAATGATTTTTCACGTAAAATTTAGGTAATGTATAAAATCATTTTTAATCGTTCTTTTATAGAACGTCGTTCAAATCCTTTAACTTGTCGATTTTCTTTTTGGCGTACCAGAAGGTTTCTTGTTGAGGTGAGTTTTTTGGAAAGCGAAGAATTTGTTTGCTGCCGTGTTGAGCAAACGAGCCGGGCATATGCAGTAATTCCTGTCTTAAGGTAGCAAGAGTTTTTCGATGATCTTGTTCTGGTAGGCAAAGTCTTTGAAACCATTTGAT
>DOJV01000026.1 GCA_003511125.1 Candidatus Uhrbacteria bacterium | reverse complement strand
TAGGGAATTTCGTAATTCACAGCTGGTAGACCAGACCGTGACGCTTCCCAAGCTCAGGGTCTGCGCCGACACCGACTTCGTCGTCGACCCGGTCGGCTGTCACATCCAGCCCGGCGTCCCCAAGTTCCTGCTCGGTCCGGATGGCAAGAAGCTCACCCGTGCTGTCGTGTACTGGGGGTACGAGCAGAACCTCGGCCGCAAAGTTGTCGACTGTCGTCTCGAAGCCACGGCCACCCACATCCCGCTCATTTACACCGACGGGATTTGGATTGCCATCCAGCACCGTGACATCCTCCTTCGCCAAGGCATCGACCTCCCTGGCTCGGGCTGTGGCGATTCCCTCGCTCCGTATGTCGGTTTCTTCGGCGACACTCGGCCGTTCATCCGTGTCGGTCTTGTCGGCAGCATGGTTCCTTACTGCGGCTCGGGCTTCCGCGGGAGTCAACTGGTGCCTGTGCGTTAGGACGCTCGTGTCTTTCTTTGGTACGACCGTTGGATTGCTTCTGGCGGTCTTTTTTTGTTTTTGTCCCTTCACCCTTTACGAACTTCGCCAAAAAGGCTATCATTTAACCACTTATGAATATTTCCGAATTAGCGCGAAGATTAAACGTTTTACCCGAAGACCTGCGGGCAAAATTGCCGGAGCTCGGGTTTAGTATTGGCACACATGCTATTAAGGTTGATGATCGCGTGGCCGGCCAAATCCAATCGGCTTGGGCCGAGTTAAAACGTCGTCAGCGTTTGCAGGAAAAAATGGAAAGCCAGAAGGCCGAACAAGAACGCCGCGAAAAAAGAGTTGATGAAGAACAAAAACCAATTACTTTACCTTCGGTTATCACGGTGCGTGATTTTGCTTCTTGTTTGCAATTACCGGTGCCGCGGGTTATGCAAGAATTGATGCGTAGCGGAATCTTTGCTTCCTTAAACGAGCGTTTGGATTTTGATACGGCCTCGATTATTGCCGAGGATTTAGGGTTCAAAGCCAATCTTGAAGAAAAAAAAGCCGGCGAAGAGATTAATCATGAAGCCGACAAAAGATTGTCTGAGGTTATCAGTCAAGAAAAAGAGGAAACTCTACGGGCTCGTCCGCCGGTGGTTGTGGTTATGGGTCACGTAGATCACGGAAAAACCAAAATTCTTGATGCCATTCGTAAAACTAATGTTATGGAATCCGAGGCTGGTGGTATTACTCAGCACATTGGTGCGTATCAAGTTGAGCGCAAGGGGCGTCTTTTAACTTTTATCGACACTCCTGGACACGAGGCTTTTACGGTTATGCGTTCGCGCGGCGCCAAGGTGGCCGATATTGCTATTTTAGTGGTGGCCGCCGATGACGGTGTTCAACCACAAACCAAAGAAGCGGTAAATATAATCCAGTCCAGTCATTTGCCGTTTGTAGTTGCCTTAAATAAAATCGATAAAGCCGATGCTAATCAAGAACGGGTCAAGGGTCAATTAGCCGAATTAAATTTGATCCCAGAAGATTGGGGTGGCAAAACGGTTATTGCTCCAGTTTCGGCCAAGGCCGGAACTGGTATTGATGGTTTGCTCGATGTTTTGATTTTAACTGCCGAACTTAACGACAAAATTATTCGCGCTAATCCGAACCGTCCGGCTATTGGTACGGTTATTGAATCGCACGTTGATCCGGGCGAGGGCCCGGCGGCCACGGTTTTGGTGCAAGCCGGAACCTTAAAGTTAGGAGACGGATTAGGTGTAGTTGATACTTTTTTTGGGAGAGTTCGAGCTATGCGCGACTGGCGCGGTGAATCAATTCAAGAAGCTCCACCTTCCATGCCGGTTAAAATCGTTGGTCTTAAATATGCCCCGGCGGTTGGTGATGTAATCGAAGTCCCGGTCGACACCATGGCTTTAAAAAAACTCAAAGTAAAACCCATGCGCGCGGTTGAAGAAGTTGCTTCCATTAAGCACACCACTCCGGTTGAGGGCGAAGAAGGAAGTCGCCAAACACGCAAAGTTATTTTGCGTGCCGATGTTCTCGGTTCTCTTGAAGCCATTCTGGGCATGTTCGATACTGTTCAACACCCCGAGGTTGGTATTGAGGTCGTGGGTAAAGGACTTGGCCATATTAATGAGTCGGACATTTTGAATGCCGAAGCCACCGGTGCTGTGGTTATTGGTTTTAATGCTCGTCCAACCACTACTGCCGAGGAACTGGCTCGGGAAAAAGAGGTAGAAATTCGCGAGTACAGTATTATTTATAAATTATTCGAAGACCTTTTGGTTGATTTGCAAAAACTTTTGCCTTCAGAAACCGTTATTACCGAAATTGGCAAAGCCGAAGTTTTGGCCAATTTCAAAAAGCTTGATAACGGTTGGGTTGTTGGTTTGCGTGTCAAAGACGGCAAAGTCAAACCTAAAGCCAAAATTCGCATCTGGCGCGGCGAAGAAATTGTCGGCGAAGGTGAAATTTTGACCGTGCAGATTGGTCGTTCCGAAGCCAAAGATGCCAAAGCCGGCCAAGAATGCGGTGTTGGTTACAAGAGCAAAACCAAAGCCGAACTCGGCGACATTTTCGAATTTTACACCGAAGAAACCAAAGGCCGTTTACTTGAAATAAAAGGTATCCGCGCTCGCTAAATAAAATAAAAAATAATTTTTAATTTTTTTCTATGCCAGAATTAAATTTGACCGCACAAAATTTTGATCAAACAATTTTACAATCCGATAAACCGATTTTTGTCGATTTTTGGGCGCCGTGGTGTGGTCCGTGTCGTATGATGGGTCCGATTGTCGAAGAGCTGGCTCTTGAAATGGAAAATGTTTTGGTGGCCAAAGTTAATGTCGATGAAGAGACCGAGGTGGCTCAGCGTTTCAATATTTTATCTATCCCAACTTTCATGGTTTTCAAGGGCGGTCAGCCAGTTGATCAGTTTTCCGGAGCCATGAGTAAAGAAGTAATGAAGGAGAGAATCGAGAGATCGTTGTAATAGTAATGGGCTGAGGAGGCATAAGGGGCTGAATAGAGTATGAGAAGATATCAACCGTATCATCCTTGGTGGTTTGGCAGGTAGCTCATCAATTCGTTTTAGAGACTTATAAACAAACGGAAAAATTTTCCAGACAAGAAGTGTTTGGTTTGATTTTACAACTGCGTCGTGCGGTGGTTTCTGTTGTAAATAATTTAGTAGAAGGACATGGTAGAAAATAAAAAAAAGTGTTTACATTTTGCGAGCATTAGTGTCGGTTCCTTATATAGAAGGCGTAAAAAAACGAGACGAAAAAGATTTTGAAAAAGAGAAAAAACAATCCAAAAACCCCTAAACTCCCTATACCACCTATGCCCTCTCAGCCCCTCAAAGTAATCATCATCGGCGCCGGCCCGGCCGGCTACACCGCCGGCATCTATGCCGCTCGAGCCGAACTTAAACCACTTTTATTTTCCGGCCAACAACCGGGCGGACAATTAATGTGGACGACTGTGGTCGAGAACTTCCCGGGTTTTCCGGACGGGGTTTACGGTTCAGAGTTAATGGAAGAACGAATGAAAAAGCAGGCCGAGAAATTTGGAACAAAAATTATCGCGGAAAATATTGTTTCAGTTGATCTGTCTTCTCGCCCGTTCAAACTAGTCTCCTCGAGCGGCGTGGAATATCAAACAGAAAGTTTGATTGTGGCCACTGGCGCTTCGGCGATTTGGATGAATGTGCCGGGAGAGGAACAGTATAAAGGTAAGGGAATTTCGGTTTGCGCGACCTGTGATGGTTTTTTCTTTAAGGGTAAAGAAGTCGCGGTAGTCGGCGGCGGCGACGCGGCGATGGAGGAAGCGCTAGATTTGGCGAAGTTTGCTTCAAAGGTTACAGTGCTGGTTCGTAGCGACAAACTTAAAGCCTCGGTGGCAATGCAAGAAAAAGCCAAAGCCGAACCAAAAATAAATTTTGTCTGGAACTCCTCGGTCAAAGAAGTCTTTGGTGACGGAACTAAAGTTACCAATGCGAAAGTTTTAAATTTACAAACCAACGAAGAGTCGGAAATGAAATTTGACGGAATTTTTCCGGCCATCGGTCATAAGCCGAATACTGAAATGTTTGTTGATCAACTCGAACTCGACGGGCACGGATACATTGTGTGTAAAGGCCGCTCGAGCGAGACAAATATTCCGGGCGTTTTTGCCGCTGGCGATGTTACTGATCCGCGTTATCGTCAAGCGATTACATCGGCCGGTTCCGGTTGTATGGCGGCGATGGATGTTGAAAGGTGGTTGAGAGAATAAAAATATATTTCAATGCGTAGACAGGGCGTTGCCCTGTCTTTTGTTTTTGAAAATTGTCAACGGTCCATAATCACGCTTTGCTTTTTTTTGAGAAACAAAACTTTTGCGCAGTTGCTGTTCTTTGGTACTGTTTTTTTTGAAGTTAAAATTCATTCATGATATAGTTTTTTTACTTAATCTAAAAAATATGAAATCTGAATCCAGATTAACTAACAGTGGAGAAACTCGTGATTTGCAAAATTTATTTCCTTTGTTTAAAGATCTATTTGCTTTTGCTCAAAAGAATTTGCCTGAAGGTAATTTTGATAAATATACAGGTGCTGATGAAACAGGCGAGCCTGGATCTGTTGAGCTGCCGCCAAAATTTCAGCCATTAATAAAAAATTTTCCAGGAGTATTTTTTATTGTCGGATATGAAAATCGTCAAAGTTCTTACAATCGCGAAGGAACTAGAAACATCTGGATTCGTTTATCAACCGTTAAAAGAAAAACAGCTACCGACGATAAAGTTCGAGAAGTTGATTTTTCTTTAGTCGATCCGTCAAAAGGTCAAGCTATTGAAATTTCCGTAACTGATTCTGTTAATAATCAATGTTTTGAAAAAGTTAACGACTCAGAAGACACTGAGTTCGGCCAACCACACGGTTCGTTTAAAATTATCAGTCGTTTGGAATCTGATGGAGAAATAAAAGCGGTTGGTTTTAAATTTAATCGTCTTGATGAAGGTCTGTTTAATTTCGGTGACGCTTTAAAAGTCGTGCGTTGGGTTAGAGATCTTGAGGTGGAAAAAATTTCAACGGAAAACGCTCAAAGATTGAACTATCAGGAACTTTATATCATAGGTCGATCAAAAAATATCGGTAAAGAAGAACGCGCATTTGTTAAAACACAAATCGATATGGTATCAGGAAAACCAAAAAATATTTTAGTACAAATCGGTTTTGGTGATTTTAAAACCGGCAATGTTATCTACGAGGATGAAAAAACAGGAATAAGTGTTTTTGCCGGTCATCGGCATGATCAAAAACAAATTGATGTTTTAAAACAAGATCCAACTTATGCGTTGTTGTTTCAAACAAAAGTTGATCCAAATGAATTTGTCGAAAGTTTACTTAAACGAGTAGAAATGTTGCGGGATGATTGGGATAAGACGCAAACGGTTTATCAATCCTCGCCAGGTATCGAACAAGCAAGGCCGGCGATTACTCAAATAGTTGGATAACACACGATTAAATAAAATTGCACCCGAAGAACAGGGTGCAGATGAGCGTAGGTGAATCTTCGGCGTTTTCAGCAGAAGATGCTGATCACTCCGCCGACAACCAGAGCGGCGGCGAAGCCAATCGAGATGTCTCTTGTAGACAATTCCTCGATGTTCGCCTCTACCAACAGGAGGGCGGTCACGCCTGTCCAGACTCCGGCTGCGAGGCCGTCGACGTGGAACAGGTTGATCATCATGCAGTAGATGGCGAAGGTTGCCACCACGAAGGCGGAAACCGTGGCCGGCGTGGAAAAGCCGGCGAAAAAAGAACGCGTCGTCTCGACTTTGTTTGGCATATCTCCTCCTGGAGATAATCGGCGTTGGTTGAACTCGCCGAGTGCTTCACACTATCATAAATTACGGTTTTGGTCAATAGTTAGTATAAACACCTCGCGATGGCGAGGCGGAGAGAGAATGGCAAAGAATCAAGCTTCCGGCGAGGTCGGCGGCGGCTTGATCTTGCCGCGGTTTTTGATGTCGACGACCAGGCCGACGAGAAGGATCAGGGTGGCGAGCGGGAGTGCGACCACCATAGCTTCGTAGCGGTGGATGTGCAGCCACCTGGCCAGCGACACAGTTGTGTCGAACCAGCTGAAGACGAACGATGAGATCTTGAAAACGATCGGTGGCAAGAAGGCCACACCAACCGACCAGAACATCAGCTTCTTGGTCAGGGTGAGCCAGCTCGTCATGTTGGTCACGAAGAGTCCAAGGGCCACACTACCGAAGCCGATCACCTGCCACAACCGGACATCGTGGTAGCTTCCGGTGAGCAGGTTGAACGCCCAGGCCGCTCCGAGGCCGATGGCACCGTAGATGATCAGCACCCCGAAGACACCAAATATAAGCTTGATGATGACTGCGATCCATTCAGAAACCGGCGGCGTTGGAAGATTTCTTGTCATGGGTTCTTCTCCGTGCCCAGGGTTCATGGTTATCTTGTTGGTTTTTATGAAAATAGTCAATAGTTATACACTTTTATTTTGTTGCCGTTCGGCTTTCAAAGTATTATTCTATAACCGTCTGTGAATACTCATGAAAATAATTACGCTTTTATTGATAGTAATAATTTATATCAGAGTTTAGCAAAAGATCTTTTTTAAAGGATAAATATAGTATTAACAAAGCCTTTTTGTTTATTGGTTTTAAATGCGGTAATTGTTTCTAGGGACGGGGATTTTTATTGCCTCGCGGAGTATTTAAAAAATAACGGAAAATTAAAAAAAATTGGCGCCAAACCAGTTTAATTATTCTTGTCTTTTAAATATTTTAAGCACTCCTGATAATAATGTATTGGATTTTCTGGATAAACAACAAAATAAAATAGCCTATATTAAGAAAGAGTTCTTTTAGAGGCTAATCTCTAAGAGAACTCTTTAGTCATGATCTAAATTAGAATAATTTAAAATTATTAATTCGTCAAAGATCTATGTCCAATCCTTTCGAAAACGCTCTCAAACAACTCGATCGCGCCGCCAAGCTGCAGACTTTTAGTCCGAATTTTTTGGCACAAATGCGTCAGTCACAACGCGAAGTCCAAATTTCCATTCCGGTCAAAATGAATGACGGCAGCCAGAAAATTTTTATTGGCTATCGTGTCGAACATAACAACGCTTGCGGGCCGTACAAAGGCGGAATCCGTTATCATCAAGAAACCAATATCGACGAAGTTCGCGCTTTGGCTTTTTGGATGGCCATTAAGTGCGCGGTGGTCGGTATCCCGATGGGTGGTGGTAAAGGTGGAATTACCGTTGATCCAAAAGCTTTATCCGAAGGTGAGATGGAAAGTTTGACTCGCGGTTGGACTCGGGGTATGGCTCCAATTCTCGGCCCGAAAAAAGACGTTCCGGCTCCGGACGTGAATACCACACCGCGTGAAATGGACTGGATTGCCGATGAATATTATAAAGTTACCAGTGATCAAAAATACAAAGCGGTTGTTACCGGCAAAACCATTCCAGCCGGCGGCTCGCTTGGTCGTGGTACCGCGACCGGCGACGGCGGATATTTTGTCTTTGAAGGTTTGCGTGAAAAACTCGGTATCGAGAAGGGGTCTTGCCGCGTCGTTGTTCAAGGTTTTGGCAATGCTGGACAAAGAATGGCCGAGCTTTTTCATCAGAATGGCTATAAGGTTGTCGGTCTCTCTGATTCTCGTGGCGGTATCTACAATCCAGAAGGTCTTGATGTGGCCGCGGTTGGCGTACACAAAAAAGCAACTCGCTCAGTTCAAGATTTTGCTGGCGCGCAAAACATTTCCAACGCCGAACTACTCGAACTTGAATGTGAAGTGCTCGTCCCGGCTGCGCTTGAAAATCAACTCACGGTCGAGAACGCTCAAAACGTTAAAGCCAAAGCCATTATCGAAGTTGCCAACGGTCCAACCACTCCAGAAGCCGACGAGGTTTTTGCCTTACGCAACATTCCTGTTGTTCCCGATGTTCTGGCTAACGCCGGCGGTGTCACTGTCAGTTACTTCGAATGGGATCAAAATATGAAGGCTGAAGTTTGGAGCGAGGCCGATGTGGCCGTCAAACTTGACGAAACCATGAAAGCCGCCCTGGATGCTGTCTGGGAAAAGAAAGTCGCTTTGAATTGTACTGTGCGTGAAGCCGCCTTTGTGGTGGCGCTTGAGAGGATTGAGAAGGCGATGGGGGTTTAAGAGATTGCCGGCCGTGGGCTGGTCTGCTNNGTATCCTTCCACCTCGTTCCTTCGGAGGTGGTACGTGAGCTGTGCTGATTTCTGTGCCGAGTTCTCTCTTCAAGGGCCTCGCAAAGTGATGCAAGATCGAGTTGGAGTTCGTTGGCAAGACGGAGTTCTGTTGGCCGTGGTCTGCGACGGTTGCGGACACGAAGGCCAACAGGCCGCCGAGATCGCCGTGAATTCACTACTTCGAAATTTGCCGGAAAACGGTGGTCAGAATCACCGCGAGACCATTCGCCGTGTCTTCGCTATGACCAGTCAAGAAATTCGCGACCAGACCGATTGCGCTACTACAGCCACAGCTGTTTGGCTTAGTCTGGGACAACTTTCTGCCGCCTATGTTGGCGACAGCGAAGTTCGTGCTTTGCCGTATCGCGGAAATTTCCTACAACTCACTCCTGCCCTTCATCATCCATACGAGCCAACAGAAAAAGCCAGAATCGAAGCGGCTGGTGGTAAGGTTGTCGGTGATCGTCTTTTTGTGCGTATCGAAGATCGACCTTATCGTTTCGGTCTGAGTCGTTGTCTTGGCGGTGCTCGCTACGACGGTTTGGTTACGGCCGAGCCGGATTTCTTCAGTCTGGCCAACGGTATGCTTCGGCAAGCTGAACATCTTTTGATCGGTTCCGACGGCTTGCACGGAACTTTGGACGACGCCTCAATCACTCATCGAGAGTTCCGGGCTCGAGTTTCCGGCCGCTCTTTGGCCGATAAAGCCCAGAGTCTCTCTTCTTTTCTCGCCGAACTTCATCCCGGCGATAACATTGCTGGTTTTCTCATCGATCCGCGACCCTTCGTTTCCGTCTAGCACGACAGCTGGGCGGTTTTTTTAACCAGGATTTTTGGATTTTGGAAGGATTACCAGTTACAGACCAGTCAGGCAGTTACCTGACCGGTTTGTTTGGGGCGGAAAAGGATTGGTGTTGGTTTGGTTTTTTACCGTCATCCGGAAGCCACTGAGGGATTTTTAGAAAACAATTTACAATTGTATTTTTTAGAATTTTCTTACATAGAATTTTCTTGCTTTTTCAGGCAGTTTTTGTGATAATAAATTTGCACCCCAAACGGCAGGAAAAAACCATGCCAGATGGACCCATTTTTTCAGGATTCAAGTACTCCGTCCACTACAGGATCGGTCTCGTCTACGACCTCGAGAATCTGTCAGATCTACGCCGCTTCTTGGCCGAAGGTCGGGTCACTTCCGAAGACAGGGTCACCGCGATCAACAGCGATCGCTATATCCCGGTCGGCAACTTGGCGAACGAGACCGACGCGGACTTCGATGCTCGCTTGGCCGCCGCGACCGAGCTGATTCGTGAGCCTCGCAAGGCTCCACCTCTTCCACTGCGAGGCTCAGCCCTGGCTCGCGCGCGAATGGCAGCCGACGAGTGCGGCGATGTCTGGAACCCTCTGCCCGGTGCCGCCGGATCACCCAACTCCGAGGGTTGAGATCTTCTCTCCCCGCGCTCGTTTTCTTCCACTCACCACCCCTTCATGGAGTGGTCTTTTTTTTGTCGGGAATTATGATTCGTCTGATCGAATGATGCGTGGTGATGTTTTTTTGCCAAAGCCCAAATCATTTTAATCATTAAAATCAAAGGAATCACAGTTTCAGACAAAATTTTGTACTCTTCCACCAACCCCGTTAATTTGTTATGATTTTCAATGTTCGGAAGAAAAAAACAGCCCCTTAAGCCCCTTAAGTCCCTTCCGCCTTTCCAATATGCCCTACGATCACCAACAAATCGAAAAAAAATGGCGCGAAAAATGGGAGACTTCTCAAGCTTTTAAAACTCAAGAATCGCCAGACAAGCCTAAGTTTTATGCTCTCGACATGTTTCCGTATCCTTCCGGTGCCGGACTACATGTTGGTCATCCCAAGGGTTATATTGCCACCGATGTCATTGCTCGCATGAAAATGATGCAGGGTTTTAATGTGCTTCACCCGATGGGTTGGGACGCTTTTGGCTTACCTGCGGAAAATTACGCAATTAAAAACAAAGTTCATCCGTCAGCGGCCACAGCGCAGAATATCGAAGTTTTTAAAAAACAACTTTCAGTTCTCGGCTTCACTTATGATTGGGACAGGGAAGTGAACACCACTGATCCGAAGTATTACAAATGGACGCAGTGGGCGTTTCTTCAAATGTTTAAGAATGGTTTAGCTTTTGAATCCAACGAACCTGTAAATTGGTGTCCGTCTTGTAAAACCGTTTTAGCGAACGAGGATCTTGAGGGTGGAAATTGCGAGCGTTGCGGTACGCTTGTCGAGCAAAAACCTTTGCGCCAGTGGGTTTTGAAAATCACAAATTACGCCGAGCGGCTTTTGAATGATTTGGAAAAACTTCCGGACTGGCCGGAGTCGATCAAACAAATGCAACGAGAGTGGATCGGGAGGAGCGAGGGGGCGGAAGTGAATTTTCACCTCTCCCCTAACCCTTCCCCCAAGGGGAGGGGGATTGGTGGGGCGGGTGAAGTGCTTGGTTACATGACTACTGATGGCCAAATGTGGAATTTGCTTCATGACAAGTCGTTGAAAATGAGAAAAAATCCGACCCAAGCCGAACAGGTTATGTGGAAGATGTTACGTCGAGACGCTACGGGGTTTCATTTTCGAAGGCAGCAAATTATTGGAAATTTTATTGTGGATTTTGTTTGTATTAAAAAAGGACTGGTAATTGAGGTTGATGGTGATATCCATGATTATCAAAAAGAGGAAGATGAAAATCGAACTAAATTTTTGAACGAGCGAGGTTTTCAAGTTATTCGATTTCACAATAACGATGTCTTTAATAAAACCAAAGAGGTTGTTGAAACTATTGTTAAAAAGTTAGAATCAATTCCCGGCGTGGTTGATCTCCTCCTCTTGGGGGAGGATGATGGAGGTGTGACAAATTCCCTCCCCTTGGGGGAGGGCCAGGGAGGGGTGATTAAGGTCTTCACCACCCGTCCTGACACTCTTTTTGGTGCCACCTACATGGTTCTTGCGCCCGAACATCCGTTAGCTTCCGAAATCACCACCGCTGAACAAAAATCCGAAGTCGAAAATTATCTCTCTGCGGCAAAAAACAAAACCGCCATCGAGCGTGGCGATGATTCTAAAGAAAAAACCGGCGTCTTCACCGGCGCTTACGCTATCAATCCGGTGAATGACGAGGAGATTCCGATTTGGGTCGCTGATTATGTTCTTTGGGGTTATGGCACGGGCGCGATTATGGCCGTGCCGGCGCACGATGAACGCGATCACGCTTTTGCGTGCAAATATAATTTGCCGGAAAAAATTGTTGTCGAGCCTGTAACTGGTGAGCCAAAGGAAAACGAAGAGTATCGTCAAAGTATTGTGGCTGTGGTTCGCAATCCCAAGACTGACGAATTTCTCTCAATCAATTGGGGGAGTGAACTTGGAGGCAATCTTTTTGTTGGCGGTGGTCGAGATGAAGGCGAAGATCCGATCGAATGCGCTCGCCGTGAGGTGACCGAAGAAACCGGTTACAAAAATTTGCGTTTTATTTCTCAGACCGAAACCATTCATCATCATTATTTTGCTTTNNCGATGAAAAAGAAAAATTTAAAGTCGAGTGGTTTTCGGCCGAAGAAGCTGACAAAAAAGTCGTTGAGCGTTTGCATGAACTGGTTTTCGATCGTCTGGTTAAAGGCGAGTGCTATGTCGGCGACGGACTATCTGTTAATTCAGATTTTCTCAACGGTCTGCCGACTTGGAAAGCTAAAGATGACATGATTTCCTGGCTCGAAGAAAAAGGTTTGGGGGCGCGTAAAATTCAATACAAACTTCGCGATTGGGTTTTTTCCAGACAGCGCTATTGGGGCGAGCCGATCCCGCTCGTTCATTGCGAAAAGTGCGGAGTGGTTCCTCTACCAAAGGATCAGCTACCACTCGAACTTCCGCAAGTCGAAAACTACGAACCGACCGGCACCGGCGAATCGCCGCTTGCCAATATCAAGGAGTGGATTAATACGACCTGTCCGCAATGTGGCAGGCCGGCTCGCCGAGAAACAAACACTATGCCGCAGTGGGCCGGGAGTTGCTGGTATTATTTGCGTTACATGGATCCGAAAAATGACGAAAATTTTTTTGCCAAAGGGTTTAAATACCGCCCGGCCATCGAAGCGACGGAAAAAGATCTAAAATATTTTTCTGAATTTAAAAAAATATATTCTGCTCTCGCGAAAAAAGAAATTAAAATTTGGACATGTAATCGCTTTTCGCTTAATGGACTAAATCGCTCTCTTTGGTTGCCATTAAGAACCATTGCCCTTGTGGCTTGGGAGAAGGATCGAGCGGAAATCGAGAGTTTGTTGGCAACTGAAGGTTTTTCTTTAACCGAAGTTTTTGGCGGTACGAATTATTTGTACGAAAAGGAGGATGTGCGCCTTGAAATAATCGCCGTATCTCGCGATCAAAAAGGTATCTTTTCGCAAACCGCGCAAGGGTTTCGTCAGGACATGAAACCATCGGACATGCCGGAAGCCGAACTCGGATCGCTATGGGGTTTTCCGTATAGAATTTTGTCGCCTGAATATAATCTCGAACATTACAAATTCATAGCCAAAAAAGAAGCTGGTATTCGTCAGAGTCTTGGTGATGAAGAAAAAATTAATTTTTTGCAAGAATGGGTTGATGGTGTTAATGACAAAATTCGTTACTGGTCCCCTATCGACCTTTATGTCGGCGGGGCCGAGCATGCCACTCGTCATCTTATCTACGCTCGTTTTTGGCATAAGTTTCTTTTTGATCTTGGGGTGGTAAGTGGAGACGAACCGTTCATTCGTTTGCAAAACGTCGGACTTATTCTTGCCGAAGACGGACGCAAAATGTCCAAGCGTTGGGGCAATGTAGTCAATCCGGACGATGTTGTTGCCGAATACGGCGCCGATGCTCTTCGAGTTTACGAAATGTTTATGGGGCCGTTCAATCAGCCGGCGGCTTGGAGTACTAATGGCCTGGTTGGCGCTCGCCGTTTCTTGGAAAAAGTTAACGGCCTCGCGGCTTTGATTTCCGAGACCGAGAGCAACCAAGTTATTCGTGCTTTGCATCAAACCATCAAAAAAGTCGGCGATGATATCGCCGAATTCCGTTTCAATACCGCTATCGCTCAAATGATGACTTTTGTGAATATTGTGTTGGAAGAAAAAGCGATTACCAAAGAAAGTTTTTTTCATTTTCTTCAAGTCCTTTGCCCCTTTGCCCCGCATCTGACGAATGAACTCGCCGAAATTCTCGGCGCGACCGCGATTTTGGAAACTCAAGCTTGGCCGAATTATAATCCGGAAATGTTGGTTGCCGATCAGGTAACAATCGTTGTCCAAGTTAACGGCAAATTGCGCGGCACAGTCACTGTTTCGCCAGACGCCGAAGAAAACGAAGTAAAAGCCACGGCTTTTGCTGAAGATAATGTGAAAAAATTTGTGGAGGGAAAAGAAATCGTGAAGGTGGTTTATGTGAAGGGGAAATTAATGAACATGGTGGTCAAATAATATGTCAGAGAGAATAAAGATAGAGCCAACTGAGGCCGAAATCGAAGCCGAAGCTCGAGGTAAAATTCGTGATTGGATTCATGATCCAAAATTAAAATTTCATTTTTCACGGACACCAAATCTTGCGAGAATAATTAAGGAAGGAATTTTGTCGTCCAGTTTTGCTGATTGGGCCGGTTTAGAACCATTATCGACCGATTTAAGATCGCGTTTAGAGGATAATCCGCCTTTATCAGAGGACATTAGTATCGGTGACCGAGAAAAGAATCCTAAACCAAACAAATTTAGTTGTTGGCAACGACCAATCGATTGGTGGCTTAAATTTTTTGTTAGTAATTTTGATGATTATGTCGGGTTTTTGTTACCTAGTAATTTAAAAAGAACACCTGTAACTCCCCATGTTAATGAGTCACACGTTCAGGTTAGAATTAGACCGCAAAAGATCGAAGGTCTGTTTGTCGTTGAATTACCAGATTTTTTTGTAAAAAATTTAGGCGCGGCAACGGACGAGTTTGGTTTTTGCCACGCGCTTAGGGCGGTTAATCTTTTTTTTGGATTAGAAACTAAAGACATCGACAAAAGCGATCATGATCTCGTCATTTATAGATTAAAACATAAAAATAATTTAAAAGAAAACGAGCCGGATTCTTCAGAAACAAGACAGATTTTGTTTGATATTGGACAGAAAAGACGCGAAGTTGTTATTTGTTTTCTTGAAGAGAAAATCGGTAAAAAAATTAAAGACATTGCCCCGATCGATTGTTTAATTTATTTTGCCAAACAGCGAAAAATTCCTTTGTATTTGGTAGACGAAGATTTGAGCGGTACAAAAGTCGTGTGGCCACCAGTAAAATAACTTTATGTCCATCCGTGTTCATACCGTAACAAAACATAAACGAGCCGTTCGGTCGTCAAATTTAAAAGACAGCTTGTTGGCTTTTGTTTTTCACAAGCAAATTAATTTTCTCGGTTCGGCACTTTTTGGTTTATTTTTGCCGATTTTTTTGTTTGAATTTTTTGGTTATCGAGTTTGGGCGGTTTTGCTTTACGGAGCGGCTTATTATTTTGGGGCTTTTGTGGCCGAGCCGCTAGGGGCCAAACTAATGACAAAAATCGGTTTAAAAAAAGCCATGGCTTTTGGTGTTTTGTTGTATGTTGGTTTCTTTGCTTCACTTTTATTAAAAGATATTTTGCCACTGTGGTTGGTTGCCGGTTCGAGTTTGAGTTTTTTAATTGCCTGGCACGTTGTTTATTGGGTGCCGTTCCACACGGCTTTTGCCGAGTCGGCGCCGAGGAATAAGTTGGGTTCCACTGTTGGTTTTTTGAATGCCAGCTGTTCGGCAATCAATATCGCCGTGCCGATTATTTCCGCTTGGTTAATCGTCTCTTTTGGTTATCCAGTTTTGCTCATATCTGCCGGTTTGATAATTTTACTTTCGATTTTGCCTATTTTTTTCTTGTCTGTTGAAAAAGAAAAATTCGAGTTTGGTTTTTGGCAGACTTTCAAGATTTTATTTTCCAAAAAAGAACGTTCGCTTTTAATTTTATACGCCGCCGAGGGTGCTGAAAATGCCATTGGTTTTTTGGTTTGGCCGATTTTTATTTTTCTTTTGTTCAAAGGAAAATATCTCGAAGTCGGTGCCGTGGCCACAGCCGTGGTTTTTTTTAGCGTCATTCTTCAGATTTTTGTCGGCCGTTTGTCCGATCGTTTTAATCCGCAAAAAATTTTTCATCTTGGCACAGGTTTGACTTTTTTTGGTTGGCTTTTAAGAATTTTTGTCAGCTCGGTCGGGCAAGTATTTTTTGTTGGGGTTTTTTACAGCTTAGCGGCTATTTTAATGAATACGCCGTTTGAAGCGATAATGTATGCTCGGGCCGCAGATGCCGGACACTATGTTGACGAGTATACTGTTTTGCGAGAAATGGCCCTTGGCGTTGGACGATTTTTGATTTTACTTTTATCGGCTCTTTTGGTTTCGTTCATTGGTTTCCCAGCGGCCTTTTTGCTGGCCGCGTTGGCAGTGGTGATTTTCGGTGCGGCCGTGCGTTTGCCGAACCGGTCGGATTTGTCGGTGTAGAGATTGCTTTTTTGAAATAAAAAAAAGAGCCCCGAGACTCGGGGCAGAGAGAACAGTGGTTTTTCGCTATTTTTTGCGACGATTGGCACCGGAGAGCGGGCAGTCGGCGTTCTGGCAGATGCCTCGGTAGTTGACAGGGCAGTTCTGTTTGTCACGGTGCCGGCTAGCAATCAGCAGCTGGATGTCCTCACACTCACCTTCTGTGAGCCAGTTGTGGTGGAGGATCAGCGCTTCGTGGCAGTGTTGCAGTATTCGCGGCATCTTGAGCCAGAAGCCGGGCCTTAGATCGGGGTGGTCCTCGAGGCGCTTGAGGACAACATGGGCCTGTTTGGCGTCGGTGATCGCATTGATCAGATCGTTCCGTGCACCGTGGGCATCATTTTCATCTTCGGCGATGTCGTCGATGTGTTCGACGACAAAGAGACAGTAGTCGAAGGCCTGCTCTGGTTCTTCGTTGGCGATGGCCTCCATCTGCTCGAGGACGGCGGTCTTGAATTCGGCGTCAGGCGCATACATCCAGGCTTCTTCAAGGCCGCGGACGCGCAGAGCGTCACGCCGAACTTTGTTGATGGCCAGGCCCAGGAGTTCGGTGTCATCCGGGTTGTTGGGCCGCCGCAGGTCGTGGGTCTGGCGCATGGTGAGGACAGCGTATCTGTAGCAGTGGGCGAGACGGAGCATCTCGCACAGAGCTTGGCGGCGCGCCTCCTCTGGTTGGCCAACGTCCTTGCAGATCAGGTGATTCTTATTCCAGGCATCTGGTTGCGTCTCGGACATTTCGACTTTCTCCTTTGGTCTCGGGGATCGAGACTTGATATTTAAGCGCTTTTTGGGCTTTTTGTCAATCGACGAATTTTTGTCCCCTTTTTCCTCTTGCCCGACACGGTTGCTTTGCTAAGATACCTTTCGTATGAATCTTGTTATCATTGGAACCGGCTATGTTGGCCTGGTTTCCGGGCTCGGATACGCTAGGCTAGGTCATCGGGTGGTTTGTGTGGATCGTGATGTTGCCAAAATTGCCAAGCTGGATTTTGGCGAAGCGCCATTTTTTGAGCCTGGTTTGCCTGAATTATTGCGCGAAATGCAAGAAGCCGGCCGAGTGGTTTTTACCACCGACTTGGCCAGTGTTATCAATGGCGCCGATGTTATTATGATCGCCGTCGGAACTCCAGCCAAGCCGAATGGTACAGTTGATTTGTCGGCGGTTTTTGATGTAGCCGAAGAGATTGGAAAAAATTTGGAGCACGAAGCGGTTGTTATTACCAAAAGCACGGTACCGGTTGGCACTAACCGAAAAGTTCTCGAAATTGTTCGAAAAGCCATGACTGTCGCCGGTCGCGTTGATCTGGTTGATTTGATCACTGTTGCTTCGGTTCCGGAATTTTTGGCCGAAGGCACGGCTCTTCAAGATTTCATGAAGCCGTCGAGAATTGTTATCGGTGTCGATGATGCCGTGGCCGCCACTTTAATCGAACGGCTCCACGATGGTATCAGTGCTCCTCGGGTCGTCACTTCAATCGAAAACGCTGAGCTTGGTAAATACGTGGCCAATGCTTTTCTGGCCACCAAAATTTCTTTTATTAACGAAATCGCCAACATAGCCGATCTCGTCGGAGTTGATGTTACCGAGATTGTTCGTTCTATTGGTCTTGATCCGCGTATTGGTTCGCATTTTTTACGGGCCGGAGTCGGTTACGGCGGCTCTTGTTTTCCCAAAGATGTTTCAGCCCTTCAACAAATTGCCGGACAAAACGGTTACAATTTCAAACTTTTGTCCGCGGTAACCGAAGTCAATAATCGCCAGCGTGAAATTTTTGTTCAACGGATCGAAGAAAGACTTGGAAATTTGAAGGGCCGAACTTTGGCGGTTTGGGGTCTGTCTTACAAAGGCGGTACTGATGATATTCGCGAGTCAGCGGCGATTGATATTGTTCAGCGTTTGTTTGCTCGCGGCGCCGAAGTTGTGGCTTATGATCCTGTGGCTATGGTCGCGGCCCAAAAAGTTTTGCCGGAAAATATCGAGTTCGCGCCGACGGCCGTGGACGCTACTGAAGGCGCCGATGCTTTGTTGGTTTTAACCGACTGGCCGGAGTTCCGCGAAATGTCTTTTGAAACCGTGGTTACTCACATGCTAACGCCTTTGATTTTTGACGGCCGCAATTTTTTAGCCGATCTTCATTTGAAAGATTTGGGTTTCGAATATTATGGCGTGGGAACAAGATAATTTTTTTAAGAACTGGAGCACGATCGCGAAGTCGCCTTCGCGGTCGCTTTTTATTGTTTTGTTGGTTTTGCTTTTGGGTTTGTCGGTCAAGGCCATATTTTTTTCCGAACCGGTCAGTCCTTCGGTTCGTGATTATGTTGATAAAGAAACCGTGATCACCGGCACAATTGCCGGAGAAATTATTCAACGCGAGGCGGCACAGGAAATAACTTTGAAAAATGCCGAGATTGGTGGCGAACTGCCAAACGGAAAAATTATGGTGCGTTTGCCCAAGTTTCAAGATTTTTCTACCGGCGATATTTTGGAGTTTCGTTGCGAGTTGATTGTTCCCGAGCCTTTTGATGGCTTTGATTATGCCGCTTATCTTGAGAGTCGCGGTATTTACGCGGTTTGTTATCAGCCGAAGTCGTTGGCTGTTCAGGGGAAAGCCGAATGGAATATTGGCGATGCTTTGTTGTCTTTACGATTGGCCATGATCGAGCGTTTGGGAAAAATTTTCCCCGAACCGCACGCTGCTTTTATGAGCGGAGTTCTTTTTGGTGGCAGTCAAGGTTTGAGCCAAGATATGAAAGATGATTTTTCTGAGACTGGATTGTCACACGTTATGGCCGCTTCGGGCTATAATGTTTCGATTTTTTC
The DNA here is from genome assembly GCA_003511125.1 of Candidatus Uhrbacteria bacterium. Classification (GTDB taxonomy): domain Bacteria; phylum Patescibacteriota; class Patescibacteriia; order UBA9934; family GWF2-40-263; genus UBA12403. The sequence continues at coordinate 71,483 of DOJV01000026.1, read as the reverse complement.
GCAGATTTTATTATTGCTTTTGATGCGCAGTACTCTTGGTCGACGGCGAGCTATTATTGTTTCGGGACTTTTTGTCATTCTTTATATTTTTTTGGCCGGAGCCACACCGCCGGTTATTCGCGCCGGCATTATGGCGACGACGGTCATGCTCGGAACTTGGCTCGGCCGTAAACCGCACGCCGGAAATTTGTTGCTCACCTCGGCTTTTCTTATGATGGTTTTTAATCCGCGGTTGATTTCTGATGTCGGATTCCAACTCTCTTTTGCTGCTACCGGAGGTTTGATGCTTTTGTCTTCTTGGTTTGGTGAGCGTGTCAAATTTATTCCCGAGACTTTTGGTTTGCGTGAGTCCTGTTCGGCCTCGTTGGCCGCCATTTCGGCAACTTTGCCGATTATGCTTTGGCACTTTGGTTCAACTTCGTTCATCGCGCCATTGGTTAATCTTTTGGTTTTGCCTTGGATTCCGTATCTTATGTTGCTTGGTGGCATTGCTTTGGGAATTGGTTGGCTTTCAATTCCTTTAGGAGCGATTGTTGCCGTGCCAGCTGCGGCTTTGAGTTCGTTTGTTTTGCTTTTGGTGACTTGGTTTGGTGCGCTGCCTTTTGCCTCGGTAACCCTGCCGAAAATTTTGTCCGCGACTTTGGCTTTGGGATTTTTTGTTTTTCTTTTATCTTTGACTTTTTTCGAAAAAAAATCGCCTGCTTCTAATGTTTAGTGACAGTGTTTTTCAAATTTAATTCCATTACGTTTAAGGCCGATCGGTCTTAAACTTAATGACTCTATTAATTCACTCTCCCCGACCCATGTCCCGCTCACCACTCAAAACTCGCAGTCGGCCGATTAAAACGGCCAAGAATCAGAAACGCTGGTTCGGTCTCGGTCTTATGGCCGCGGTCATGGTTTTTTCGCTTTTTTTGCAAGGCACTCAAGCCGAGTGGTTTTCTTCTGATCTTAAAGTTTGGGTTTTAGATGTCGGCCAAGGCGACGCGATTTTTATTCAAACTCCAGAAGGCGAGCAAATTTTAGTTGACTCCGGAAATCCCGGAACGGTTTTGGCCAAACTCGGCCAAGTCATGCCGCCCTGGGATCGCACCATCGACAAGGTCATCGTCACTCACCCCCACGCCGACCACGAAGGCGGCCTACCCGAAATTTTGCGCCGCTATCAAGTCACCACAATTTACGAAACCGGCGTCCTCGGCTACGACGACATGCAATATCAAGTCACCGAACTCGCCGCCGAACAAGGAACCGAAATCATTTTAAGTTCCAACGGAGTTCTTCCTTCCTCATCGCCGCGATGGGGGAGAGTAGGGCTGCACCCGCCGAAGTCCGGCGAAGGCGGGGAGAGTGCCCAACTCGAACTCCGGATCATCGCTCCCGACTCTAACCTCCACAACAAAAAAATCGACAACCTTAACTCGGCCTCAATCGTCCTCCTCCTAACCTACGGCGACACCTCCATCCTCCTTACCGGTGACGCCACCAACGAAGAAGAAAGCGATTTTCTCTCCGACCTCTCTGAACCAATTGATATTCTCAAAGTCGCTCACCACGGCAGTGTTACCTCGACCTCGCAAAAATTTTTAGAAATTGCCGCTCCGCGTTTTGCTATTTTTTCAGTTGGTGCCGATAATGATTACGGTCATCCACACCCAGTTACTCTTGAGCGTCTGTATTCACGAGATATCGAAATTTTTCGTACCGATCTTGATGGTGATGTTTTGATTACCTCGGATGGTGGGGAACCAGTTGTGGAGAGTCGGCCGTTGCCTTTTTAACGAATTCGTGATAATTTATTGGCAACTTAGAAATAATTAATTTTAAATCTTTATGGATTTCAAAAAAGAACGGACCTACGTCATGGTTAAACCGGACGGCGTAAAAAAGGGTTTGATTGGCGAGATTATTCGTCGGTTTGAACAGCGCGATCTGAAAATTATTGCTTTGGAAATGTTTCAGCCGACCACCGAGCAGATCGATAATCACTATCCAAAAGACGAAACTTGGATTCGTCGTTTGGGTCAGAAAACTCTGGGAACTTATGAAAAGTATGGTATTGATCCGGTGGAAAAATTAGGCACGGCCGATGATTTAGAATTGGGAAAAATGGTGCGCGGTTGGTTGATCAATTATATGGTTTCCGCTCCTTTGGTTCGTATGGTTGTCGAAGGCGTACACGCCGTTGATATGGTTCGAAAAATTTGTGGCGCCACTCTTCCTTATTTAGCAGACATGGGAACAATCCGTGGTGATTATTCAGCTGATTCTCCGGCTGTGGCCAACTCCGAACACCGTGCAGTTATGAATTTGGTTCATGCTTCCGAGACCACAACCGAAGCCGAACACGAAATCGAACATTGGTTTGGCAATCGTGAGGTAATTTTTAATTACGACAGATTTCAATAATTATGAGTGGCGAAAATCACCAAACTCCTTCTGATCTGTTGGCCGCCGAAGCCATACGTAATGAATTCCGTGCAGGTCATCAAGAACACGGTGTGCGTCAGGCTTCGGAAGAAAAATTTCCGTTATTAAAGGAAGTCATGGAAAAAGAAGGCGAGGCCCGTCGGGCCGCGGCCTTGGTGGAATTGCGGCGGTTGGCCGATTTAGTTCGGCCAATGCTCAAGCCGACAAAAATGACTTTTAGCGATTTTTTGGCCGGTGGCAGGCCCTTTGGCGAGGCCGATTATCAATACGACCAGGCACGCGAAGCTTTAGGGGTTACGATTAAAACTTTTCGTGATCAGAAAGTTTTGTCCGCAGAAGAGATTGAAGAAAATTTAAAATAAAAACTAAAACCGCCAGCTCGAAATGCTGGCGGTTTTAGTTTTTCCACAGCCTTTTTGACAAGCAAAAAGATCTCCGGTAAATTAAAAAATAGTTTATGAAATCATTCAATGTAATTCGTTTAGATAATGTGGTGGCAAAAAAATTTTTGCCACTTCTTTCGGTTTTGTCCCGTCTTATCTGCGCGCCAAATGGTTTTTGAGCAAATTTTGTTTGCTAATTAAAAACCGCTTGGCGCTTAGCTCAAGCGGTTTTTTGTTTGTTCTTTATTGGTGTTTGGTTTTCTTCCACAGCAAATGGTTTGCTGTGGAAATCAGTCAAACACCGTTCTCCCGAGGTTCCATATGTGCGACGATACCGCTTTCTTTGCCTCTTTTTTCAATCCAGACTTTTTCTCCAGCCATCATCTCGAGTTGATTCGTCCCGCTCCGATCGCTGCCGAAATCGACGAGCCGGTCATGACCGTTTCGATCGATTCGGTCATCGTAGCGCCGGTCGAAATTTTGGAATTCTGGAATCCTTACCTCGGCTGTTAGTCGTCGTTTCTTCTTTTTCCCCGCCAACTTGCGGGGTCTTTTTATCCACAAAATTGCCGTTTGACAGACACTAATCAATGTTGTACTTTAAGTAAGTAAAGTATGAAAGTTTTGTCACCACAACTCGCGCCAAATAATATCGGCATTATTGTCGAGGTTATTATTATTCCGCGCCAGCCGGTGGTTCGTGTCTTCTAGGTTGCAAAAACCAGAAACAAGACCGCTGGCTTTGGCCGCGGTCTTTTAAGTTGTTCTTTGTAAAAAACAGGCCGATGGCGGTTTGAATAAAAAGTTTTTATCCAAACCACCGTCTGTCTGTCTAAGAGAGATGGTATTCCCCAAACACCCAACGAGGTCCCTTCATGGCTACCTTCGGCGATGATTCTGGTGTCAGCTACGCTTCGACCGACCGTTTTTCCAGTATCCCTTCGTCGCCCGAGTCGTCAGTTCGTTCTTCGCTCGAGCCTCTTCGTGCTTCCGGGTCAGTCGACGACAGTGGTGTCGAGCCGGACAACACTTGTCCGGAAAATCGCGAATTTGTCATGTCTTGCTAATTCGGCAGGACAAAAAATGGTCATCGAAACCGACAAGCACGCCCGGTATCACCCCGGTGTCTCCACAAGTTCGTGGCCCGAGGTCTTGGCTCCTGAGCCGGACGATTTGGACGATGACGAAAGTCAGTCCGAGCCCGTCACAAGCGAGGTTTTTTGGGAATTCGATGTCGATTTCGGCGCGCTCGAACGACGGCGTCGCGTTCAGTATTAGTCTCTTTGTCTCTCTCTTGTCTCCCCGCGTTGAGTCTTTGACTCCGCGGGTTTTTTTATATCATTTTTTATGTGCACAACATCTGCACAACCTTGGGACAACTTTTTTGCCCCAATTCTTGACAAAGAGTATGCTTCGAATGAACGCGCTTGTTCAAACGGTTCTAAAGTCACAAACCAAAACTCTCGTTTTGGGTAGGTGTTTTAGCAAATTGTGGTAGCAAAACTCGACAAGTTTTTGTTATTGTATTGGTTAAAGCAACCCGCGTGGTAATTATAAACCTTTGTCCAGGCGCGCTTAAAAAACCCCGAACTCAGTAAAGAGTTCGGGGTTTTTTTTGTTCTTGATTTTTTGTCTGATTTAATTTATCCTACTCACCATCGGGCTATGGCGCAGTTGGTAGCGCGCTTGCATGGGGTGCAAGAGGCCGTGGGTTCAAGTCCCGCTAGCCCGACCAGTAAAAACAATTCTTAAAGAAATTGTTTTTTTTGTTTGTTGCCAAAAGGTTGGTTTTTCTGGTAAAGTGGTTTTGCTTATGAAACTAATTTTTGCCACTCACAATCCCGGAAAAATTAAAGAAATGCAAGAACTTTTGGCCGGCAGCGGTATTGAGGTTTTGAGTGCTGACGAAGCCGGAGTAAACGAAGATGTTGTCGAAGACGGTCTAACCTTCGAAGAAAACGCCCTCAAAAAAGCTCGCTTCGTCTGCAAGAAAACCGGCGAGTGTGCCGTGGCCGACGATTCTGGAATTTGCATCAACGCCCTGAATGGCGCGCCCGGAGTTTTTACAGCTCGTTGGGCCGGGGAAGGGAACGATCTTATTGATTTTACTTTGAACCAAATAAAAGATATTGTCGAAGAAAATCTTGGCGCTCAATTTCGTTGTTTTGTAGCTTTAGTTAAACCGGACGGTCAAGAATTTTTATTTGAAGGCCGCTCGAACGGTCGTCTTATCAAAGAACGCCGTGGCACGGCTCATCCTAAACTTCCTTACGATCAAATTTTTATCCCCGAAGGCCACATCCAAACTTTTGCCGAAATGTCCCACGAAGAAAAACACGAACTAAGCCATCGCGGTCAAGCCTTCAAAAAATTAAAAGATTTTTTTTAAGAATAAAAAGAGGTTGAGTAGCCGAAGCGGATTTTTCATTCCTTTTCCACCTATTATACCCTCTCAGCCCCTTAAACCTCCTATGCCCTCCACCTACCACATCGTTGGCGGCAAACCGCTAAACGGAACTGTCGAAATTGCTGGTGCTAAAAACGCTTCGTCCAAAATGCTTTTGGCGGCGCTTTTGACTTCCGAGCCAGTAACGGTCGAGAATGTTCCGCGCCACGCCGAGATTCAAATTACGACCGAAATTTTGAACGGTGTTGGTGCTAAAATCAGTTGGCCCGAAGAGCACACGGCTGTTGTTGAGGCTCCGAACATTGTCTCACCCGAAGTTACCGAGCAGTCGCGAAAAAATCGTTTGTCGGTTTTGACTTTGGCGCCGCTTTTGCATCGGGTTGGCGAGGCTTTTGTGCCGGTGGTTGGTGGCGATAAAATTGGGCCACGGCCGGTTAATTTTCATTTGGATGCTTTGAAAAAAATGGGCGCTTTAGTCGAAGAAACTCCGGATGGTTATCGAGCTTCGGTCGAAGGGCGGCTCAAGGGTACTATGATCGAGTTGCCATATCCGTCAGTCGGCGCCACTGAAACAGTTATTTTAGCCGGAGTTTTGGCCGAGGGCCGAACCGTCATCAAAAACGCCGCCATCGAGCCCGAGATTATGGAACTCGTTAAAATGCTTCAAAAAATGGGGGCGATTATTGAAGTCGGAATTGGTCGTCAATTTGAAATTATTGGTGTGGAAAAACTTAATGGTTGCCAAGTTCGGGTTATGCCAGATCGCAACGAAGCGGTTAGTTACGCTTGTATGGCTTTGGGTACGAACGGTGAAATTTTTGTTAAAGGTGCCGTCCATGGTCATCTGATAAATTTTCTAAATGCTGTTCGAAAAATCGGCGGTACTTACGAGGTCAAGGAAGATGGAATTTTGTTTAAGCGCGATAACGGCCTGCACGGTATCGAACTTGAAACCGACACTCACCCTGGTTTTATGACTGATTGGCAACAACCATTTTCTGTTGTCTTAACTCAAGCCAGCGGTACCAGTGTTGTCCATGAAACTGTTTACGAAGAGCGTTTCGGTTATACCGAAGTTTTGAATGCCATGGGCGCCGACATTACTCTTTTTCCAAACTGCCTTGGTGAAATCAGTTGTCGTTTTAAAAGCATGAACTACAAACATTCCGCGGTTATAAAAGGTCCCTCCCAACTCAAAGCCGCTCCAATTGTCGTGCCTGATATCCGTGCCGGCCTAGCCTTTGTCATCGCCGCACTGGTCGCCGAAGGCGAATCCGTCCTCACCGGCATCGAACACCTCGACCGCGGCTATGAACGCCTCGAAGAAAAACTCCGCGGCCTCGGTGCCAACATCCAACGTGTTGAAACCCAGTCACAATTGTAAGGGCAAAGATTTTTGCCCCACACACCACACGTCATACCATCGGCGAAATAGAGACGAGGTTTTGACCCGTCTCTTTTGTTTTTAAGCTTGTTCCGTTTGTTTGGAGTCACAAGCAAGGGCGACCGGTCGGTCGCCCTTGCTTGCCAATCTCCCCAATTTTTACTAAACTCCACCCGGTGTTCTTTCTATCCCACAACTCGAGGTGCCTCGTGCCACAACGCAATCCCTTCGATGGAATTTCTAGAAATCTCGGACTTCCAATCGGTCGTATGCCTATTGACTGGTGGGGTTTTAGAAGTCAGCTTTTGGTCGGTGGCGATCTTTTTCGCCGAGTCGACGAAAGGATCATGTATTGTCTCTGTGTCCATTCTGTCCAGGCAGAAGACCGCTTCGCCAACCATCTTTTTCCGCAGTTCGTTTGTGAGACCAGCGACGGTGGTACTACTTGGCATCTCGTCCCTCTCCGTGCCCTGGGTAATTTCGGGGAATTAGCGGCGCTTCGGGCGGTGGTCGTCAGTTGTCGCTTGATTTTTTATCGGAAGCAAGATGGTCGTATCGAGGCTTTTCGCGAGAATGGCCTCCGAACCGGTCTCGAATTTGTCTTTGTTCCGTCCACCTGCACCACCTTCCTCCTGCCTCTCTCCGACCTCGTCCTTCCGACCGGCGCCACCGCCGAGTCGCTCAAGTTGTACTTCGCCGAGGGCCGCGTTCCTGACGAGATTCTTGCCCGCCTTGCTCCGATCGGGGCTTCGGCGACCGCGAGTGCTCCATCGGAGCACTCGGATTTCGAGGTCTCGGACAACGGTCGTGTCTACACCTTCCGGTTCACGCCGAGGGTCAGTTCGGTATTGTTCAGGAGACACGGAGACACCGAGCGTGTGCCGATCCAATTTCCTCGCGGGTCGGGAAAGTCCTGGATTTGCAGTCCCCGTACCGTCATCGGTGAGATCACGATCACCTCGTCGTTGATTTCGAACGGTGTCTACCAGGTCGTGTTCCGTCTTTCTCGAGCTCCTGTAAAGGTCGAGCCGACAGAAAGTGGTAGCTTCCGTTTCATCTTCTGATCTCGTCTCGTGCGGGGTCTTTTTTTGTTGGAGGGAGGTAGGAGGTAGGNNCCTCCCAAAACAAAAAACCGCCCGGCCCATTTCAAGCCGAACGATTTAATAACTCAATTACTTAACAACTAAACGATTCAACCATTTAACCACTCAACCACTTACTTAACCGCCTTCTGTTTAGTTTTACGGTTAGCCAACTTGATTTTACGTTTAGTAATTTTAAATGACTGTGGTTTGGTAACCAAAGTTCGCATACAGCTGGTACAGATTTTGACACGCTTGCCATCAACTTTTTTGATTTGCAAGTTAACTTTCTGACGGGATTTTACGGCGTTTTCGCTTTTGCTGCGCAGGTTGATGGACAGCGATCCGCGGCCGCAGGCTTCACACATTTTGGACATATTTTTTTTGAATGGGGGGAATTCGATTTTTGGGGCATTTCCGCCGAAGGCGGATCAGTCTGGGGCTGAAAGTCATCGAGGCCCGGACAAAGTCGATTCCTTTATGATTTCAATGGCGCTAGTTTAGCTTATTCGACTAAAAAAGGCAAGTAGGTTAATATATTTTCAGTTCTATGATCGAGATCGAAGAAAAAAAAGAAAATTTTTGCCGCTTGTGCGGTAGTTATTTTGTTAAACCTTTTAAAGAGCCACTTTGGAAATGTTTGGCCTGTTCTTTTTGTTTTATTCCGGTTAGTAAAGACCGCGAGACCGAGATTTTGCGGCAATATTCTTTAGACCAAGTTTCCACAGCCGCTTATTATAAAAAGACCGTGGAAATAGACAAAAAGAATTTTTATCAAAGATTGAAAACCATCGAAAGATTTATTTGCCCCACAACTCTTGTGGACATCGGTTCTTCTGTCGGAACTTTTTCTGAATTAGCCCAAGAGTTCGGTTGGCAATCATTGGCTTTTGAACCCAACTCAGTGGCCGCCAGCCTGGCTGAACAAAAAGGTCTTAGGATAATAAATGATTTTTTTTCTTTTGAGGCTTGTCAAAAAAATTCTCTAACTTCTTTCGACTGCGCTGTTCTGAATGATGTTTTAGAGCATGTGGTTGATCCAGTTAGTTTGCTTAAAGATGTTGGAAAAATTTTAAATGTTAATGGCTTGGTGGTTATCACTACTCCGAATATTGATTCTTATTTTTGTCGACGTTACCAAATTAAACCGGCAGAACATTTGGTTTATTTTAGTAAAAAAACCTTAAGACAAATTTTGGAAAATAATGGTTTTGAGGTATTATTGTGTCAATCGGTTTCCCGATTTCGTCATGTGGCCGCGGCTGCTAAAAATCCGACGGCGACATTGTCGGTTTTTGATAAAATAATCGGTTTTATAGCCAAAATAAATTTTATCAATTTCTTTTTAGCCTGGGGGTTAAAAATTTTTGTTAAAGACGAAATCTTTATTATCGGTCGAAAAAAATAAAAAATTAAACTTATGTTTTTCTCCTTGCTTTTTTCCGAACCAATAATGGCTGTGGCCTGGATCATCGCGGTTTTTTCAGCCATTACCATTCATGAATTTTCTCACGCCTACATGGCTTATTTGCGTGGCGATTATACCGCCGAGGCCGCTGGTCGGTTAACTTTGAATCCGCTTTCGCATTTGGATCCGATTGGTTTTGTGGCTTTTCTTTTGGTCGGTTATGGTTGGGCCAAACCAGTGCCTTACAATCCTTACAAATTAAAAAATCCCCGTTGGGATGGAATTCTTGTGGCTTTGGCCGGGCCGGGTTCGAACTTGCTTTTGGCGATTGTGGCTTCTTTGTTGATTCGTTTTTTTCTCGGCGCGGAAATTCTCGATTCTTCCAATTTGTTATTGGTCTTTTTGTTCTTGGTAATGTTTTTGAATTTGGCTCTGATGTTTTTTAATCTTATTCCCTTGCCGCCGCTCGACGGTTCAAAAATTTGGCACTCGATTTTTAACACTGTTAAAAATCCCGGCTTGGCACATTTGATTGAGTCGCGCGGGCAAATGGTTTTGTTTGCTTTGATTATTTTGTCTTTTGCCGGAGTGAACATTTTTTTCTTTTTGGATTTTTTGGTACGTACCGCCATTAATTTACTTCTTGGTGGCAATTCTTTTCATTTTTAAACTATGAAAAGAAAGATTTTGCCGACAGTCACAACTTTTTCCTGGAGAAATATCAGTAGTTGGCAAGACAAAGTCGCCGAGATCGATAATCTTGGTTTAAAAGAAGTCGCGTTGTTTTTTACCACCCTGCCTTTTGAAAAACGGCCAGAGCTTTATCGAGCCCTCGAGGCCACCAAACTTGAGGCGATCCCCTTTGTTCATATCAGGTCAGATGTCACGATTGAAGAACTCGACTATTTGTCCGAGCGCTGGCAGGCCGGGTTTTTTAATCATCATGCCCCGTCTTCTTATCCGTTGGAAAACGACATTTCAAAATATTTTTCCAAACTGTATATCGAAAACACCGAAGTTCCGCTTACCGACAAGGAATTGACTGGCAAGGCAGGGATTTGTCTCGACTTTTCTCATCTCGAAGACGCTCGTCTTTCGGCTCCGAAGATTTTTGAACAGTGGCTGAAGGCTTGTTCAAAATATCCTGTTGGTTGTGGACATATTAGTGCCGTTGGTCAAGAGTCTTGGACCAGTAACGATCCAAAGGATTTTCCAAGATATTCTCAGCACGCTTTTAAAGATTTGTCAGAATTCGATTATTTGGCTAATTATCCACTAAGCCTTTTTCCAGAAATCATTGCCATCGAACTTGAAAATTCCCTCGAGGATCAACTAAAAGTTAAGGAATATATTAATAAAATCCTAGAAAATTTAGAGAACAATCTTCCTTCACTCCACAACTACACGACTCCACGACTCAAACACCCCACCCAACTTTCTTGACCTTTTTCCTGCCCCGTGATACCTTTTTGCCATCTAAAACACAATAAATTTCCAATCAACAATCTTTTAATATGGCCACAATCAACCAGTTAATTCGCAAAGGACGCAAGTCCAAAACAACCAAAAGTAAGTCGCCAGCCTTGCAATATTCTTTAGATTCTTTGCATCGTCAGCGTAACGAAATCGCCAAGGGCTGTCCTTACAAGCGTGGTGTTTGTGTTAAAGTCACTACCATGACTCCAAAAAAACCAAACTCAGCTATCCGTAAGATCGCTCGTATCCGTTTGTCTAATGGTATGGAAGTCACGGCTTATATTCCCGGTGAAGGTCATAATCTTCAAGAGCACTCCATTGTTATGATTCGCGGCGGTCGGGTTAAGGATTTGCCTGGTGTTCGTTATCATATTGTTCGTGGTATGTACGATACTCAAGGTGTTTCCGGTCGTAATCGTAGTCGTTCTCTTTACGGTGTTAAAAAACCAAAAGCTAAAAAATAATTAATCATAAAAAATAATATCTTTGGCGGAGTACCCGCACGCGGGGAAGACATCCGGCCAAAGGTTCTAAATTCTATGCGTGGAAAATCTGCGGTAGCCCGGGTTATTGCTCCGGACTCAAAATACGGTAACCCTCAAGTTGCCAAACTCATCAATTATGTAATGGAAAGCGGAAAAAAGACTACGGCTCAGGCAATTGTTTATTCGGCTTTTGATATTATTTCCAAAAAAACCAAAACTGATCCGGTTGAGGTTTTTGAAACTGCTCTCAAAAATACCATGCCTTCGCTTGAGGTTAAATCCAAACGCGTTGGTGGTGCTAATTATCAAATTCCAATGCCAGTCCGTGGCGAACGTCGTTTAGCCTTGTCTTTTCGTTGGCTTCTCGAGGTAGCTCGCGGCAAAAAAGGCCGTCCCATGGCCCAAAAACTCGCCGAAGAACTTATGGCCGCGGCCAAAGGCGAAGGTGATGCTGTCAAAAAGAAACAAGACGTCCAACGTATGGCCGAAGCCAACAAAGCTTTTGCCCATTTTGCAAGATAAATAAGAGGTTGGAAAGGTTGGAAAGGTTGGAAAGGCGGGAAAGGTTGGAAAGGCTTCGGGCTCGTATTAAGCCCAACAAGCCTCTCTCTCCTCTCAAGCCTCTCTCGCCCCTCAAGCCTCTCCCACCTCTCAAGTCATAGACAAATATGCCCCGAGAATATTCTCAAGAAAAAACCCGCAACATCGGTATTATTGCTCATATCGACGCCGGTAAAACTACGGTTTCTGAACGTGTCCTTTACTATACCGGTAAAAAACACAAAATCGGTGAGGTTCACGAAGGTGAAGCCACCATGGACTGGATGGAACAAGAACAAGAACGCGGTATTACCATTACGGCCGCGGCTACGACTTGTTTTTGGAAAGGCCATCGCATTAACTTAATCGACACCCCAGGACACATTGATTTTACCGTTGAGGTAAAACGTTCACTTCGTGTTCTTGATGGTGCTTGCGTTATTTTTGATGGTGTCGCTGGTGTCGAACCGCAATCCGAAACCAACTGGCGTTATGCCGACGATTATAATGTTCCGCGTTTGTGTTTTATCAATAAACTAGATCGTACCGGGGCGGATTTTTATAAAGACGTCGCTTCCATTCACAATCGTTTAACCAAACGCGCTTATCCCATCCAGTTACCAATCGGAATCGAAGATAAATTTGTTGGTATCATCGATCTTTTAACCATGAAGGCCGAAATTTATAAAGATGAAATGGGAAAAGAAATCGAGGAATCAGAAATACCGGCCGACATGCTTGATAAAGCCAAAGAATATCGCGCTAAACTTATCGAAGCAATTGTCGAAAACGAAGAAGATTTGATGAATAAATATTTGGCTGGCGAGGAAATTCCTTTAGAAGATTTAAAACGGGTTTTGCGTAAGGCTTGTATTAATGTACAAATTATTCCCATTCTTTGTGGTAGTGCTTTAAAAAATAAAGGTGTGCAAATGATGCTTGACGCAGTTATTGATTATTTGCCTGCGCCAAGCGATGTGTTGCCGGTTAAAGGTTTTGATCCGGAAGATCCTGGTGTGGTTATCGAACGCGCTCCTAATGACACCGAACCATTTACAGCTTTGGCCTTTAAAATCGCCGCCGATCCTTTTGTTGGTAAGTTGGCTTTCTTTCGTGTGTATTCTGGTTCAATCAAAGCTGGTTCTTATGTTCTTAATACCGTTACTGGCGAAAAAGAACGTATCGGCCGGATTGTTCGTCTGCACGCCAATAGTCGCGAAGATGTAGAAGAGGTTTATGCCGGTGAAATTGCTGCGGCTGTGGGTTTAAAAAGTACTTTTACCGGCCATACCTTGTCCGATCCGGATCAGCCAATTGTTCTTGAAAACATTATTTTTCCAGAGCCGGTTATCTCAATTGCTATTGAACCAAAAACCAAAGTTGATCAAGAAAAGATGGGTATTGCTCTTCAAAAATTGGCCGAAGAAGATCCAACCTTCCGTGTTCGTACAGACGACGAAACTCTCCAAACCATTATTTCCGGTATGGGTGAGCTGCATTTGGACATTATTGTCGAACGCATGAAACGCGAATTCGGCGTTGAGGCTACGGTGGGTACACCACAAGTGGCATACAAAGAAACCATCAAAGGTTCAGCCGAAGCCGAAGGTAAATATGTTCGTCAGTCCGGCGGTCGTGGTCAATATGGTCATTGCTGGCTCAGAATTGAAAAGAACGAAGTCGGCAAGGGTTATGAGTTTTTTGAAGAAATCAAAGGTGGTTCCATTCCTCGTGAATTTATTTCGCCAATCGATAAAGGTGCCCACGAAGCCGCTGATCGCGGTGTTTTGGCCGGTTACCCCCTGATTGACGTTAAAGTTACGGTTTTTGACGGTAGTTATCACGATGTCGACTCTTCCGAAGCTGCATTTAAAATTGCCGGTTCTATGGCTTTCCAAGATGGTTGTAAAAAAGCCGGTTTGGCTTTGCTTGAACCGGTTATGAAAGTCGAAGTTGTTACACCGGAAGATTTTATGGGTACGGTCGTTGGTGATATAAATTCCAAACGTGGACAGATTATGGAAATGACCGATCGCGCCGGTGCCAAAGTTATTGATGCCATGGTGCCATTAGCCGAAATGTTCGGCTACGCCACCAGCCTGCGCTCGCTCACTCAGGGCCGAGCCAGCTACAACATGGAATTCAATCACTACGAAGAAGCCCCACGCAATGTTACCGAAACAATTGTCGCCGCGCGGACTGGGGTTAGACGATAAATAAGATTAAAAAAAAGACCACCTCAACCACGAGTGGTCTTTTTTTGTTATCCACATAAAAAGTTGTAATTTTACAGGGGGGGGTAGAATTAAAAGAAATAGCGTCAGTTCGTTTTTCAGAAGATTATCTATAAAAAAAGATCGTTTCACAAAACTGTCTTTTAAGGTCGTTACCAAAATTTTGTAAAACAGTTAAATAGAAATTTTAGTGGTCTTTTGGTTTTTTGAATTTTAGTGTACTCTTTTAATTGATGTCTATTTTATGTCTAATATTATTGAAATAAAAGAAAAAATTAATCATCTTCAAAAAAGGTTGAAAGAATTAACCGGCAGATTTAAGTCTGTAAAAAAAGAGATTGTCCAAATTCGGGGCAAGGTGTCGGCAATTCAGGACGAAGAAAAGGTTTTTGAATTAAAACAAAAAATTGATTCATTGTAATTATATGTCAGAGAGAGAAAAACCAAATAATCAACCAGAGGAAATAGAGATAAAAACGTATGACGAACTTGATGTACGAAACAGAGAGTTGAGTGAATTAGAGCGGCAAGCTGAGGTGTTGCAACAGGAGATTAATTTGCGACAGGGCGAGATGTCTGAAAAAGAGACCGAACTGACTGAGTTACATGGAAAAATTGAACAAATGTTGGGAGAGATCAAGAGAAATAAAGAACAGCATTACGGAGTCCTTATTGAAAAACCTACAAAAGAAGGATATGAAAAGTGGAAAGACGACAGAGCCAATGCTCATAGCAGAGATATCGCTAATCTTGCCTTCGGAGACAGTGGTTATTTGAGAAGCCTGGGCATTGAAGCACATGACAGATTTTTAAAAGGAATTGAAGAGAAATATCACGATGGCAATCTTTCTTTTGAAGAATGGTCAAAAGAAATGACTGATAAAGAGAATCAAATCTTACGCGATAATCAAAAAAAAGCGGAAAGAGACATTGGCAGACACGAGATTACTCTTTCCGAGTTACAAAGTCGCGTCGAAAGTGCTGGTGCAAAATTGAAAGAGTTGCAAGTCTCTTTGGTTGAACTTCAGGAGAACATGAGCAGATATCAGGCCGAAATAACTCCAATTAAAAGAGCCAAAGCTGATTTTTATAAAAAGAAAGACGCCGAACAAGTTGCTAAAGAGGCCGCTGATAAACAAACAGCAAAAGCCGTCCAGGACTTTTTGACTTTAAGAAAGGCTAATCCTGGTAGCGCCGAGGCCGAGCGATATAGTACCGTAAGGGCGGAAATACATAGTTTTTTGTTTAAAGCCGAAAATAGGCGAGAAACCGGAGAAGGGGTTCCTGCCCCGGAGAACTTAAAAATTTTAGAAGCGGTCAGCGATCGAGGGGAGCTGCATCACGGATTTTCGGAAAGCTTGCGTCAAGAATTGACGCAGAAAGGCGTGTCAGCCGGAGAAGGTGGTAAAATACGAAAAGTAGATAATTCTTCCGCGGCCTTTGATCAAATAAAAAATTTTGTCGATTCCGGAGAAAAATTAGATGTTATTTTGCTTGATGATGAATTTTTTGAAATGGAGAGCGACGCCGACAATGGTGCTTGGGAATCGGTCGAAGCCTCTCAAAGGTTCGTCGAACAATTCGGTGAATTATTTCTCAGACTTTTGGTTGAAAAAGCTTTAGGTTTATCAAATAAATTTGACGCCATCCAAAACACGAAGATTGTAGTTTTGAATGCTTCTGGCGAGAGACGGAGTTTCGCTATGAATAATCCGGCGTTAAAAGACCTGGCTCACGCCAGCGGAAGTATCGTCGCCGGAGAGGTTGTGTGTTCGAGAGATTTAAGTTCTCGTCCGTTATCGAAAACCGTTGACAGTATAAAAGATTTTTTGGTTAAAAGATCTTTAGTAAGATCCCCGGAGCAACCTGGTATGAAGGCAGAAAAGCCGATAAAGGAACGAAGGGGCAGAACACTAGAAGACTTCACGGAGGAAGAACTTTTAAAGAGAGCGGGGTCCAAAAAAGAAGAACTGAAAGCATACGAAACCGCTATCGCAAAAGAGGCAGCAAAAAAACAACCAACTTCTTTTTTGCTGGCTTGGGAAGAGTCCGCAGAAAAATTGCGTCAGGAGTTGCGAAAAACTGAGGAAGAGATACAGAGGAGAAAAGGTGGTAAGGAAGGGGTGGATAATTCATGAGGCGTGAGAATCCTAACGAAACGTTACCGAAACAATTGTCGCCGCGCGGACTGGGGTTAGACGATAAACCGTCATTCCGATCCAGAGAGGAATCTCGCATCGTAGTTTTAATTAAAAAAAGACCGCCTCAACCACGAGTGGTCTTTTTTGTTATCCACATAAAAAGTTGTAATTTTACAGGGGGGGGGTAAGCTGAATTTAGAAAGATTTTTATTTTTTAACAAAAAAATATATGAGAAGAAATGAAGGTGGCGGCCCTTCCGGCCAAGATAATGATCAAAAGAAAGTACAAGAGGAAGTCGATTTACAAGAAAAACGAAGGAAAGCACTTGATCCTGAGACATTTTTAGAGCGTTTTAAGACGAAGATAGAAACAGAAAAAGAAGAAAAAAACGAGGATACTTGGCAGAATTGGACGGCTTTTGAGGAAGATGGTTTGATGGTTGCTATAAGAAGAGAAGCCCTTCCTTTTTTTGAGAGGGCTTATGAAGTTATCATCCCAGGATTTAAAGAGAGAGGACAATTAATGGATCCGATAGTCTTTGGTCCTTATTGTAGTTATAAAGGTGAAAGACTAAACAAAGATATGGAGAAAAATGATGTTTTTGCTACAGAGGTTGTGGGTTTTCTTGTGAAAACTGCAAAAGAAATAAAACCAGAGTCTTTGACGGATGAATCCTCTGAAACAGAACTTAGAAGCAGACAGGAACAACTATTAGCAGAGTTAGAAGGCTTTATAATAAGAAGGGAGAAGGAAATCCGAGAGAGGGAAATCCGAGGGTTATAAATCAAAAAAAAGACTGCTTTTCAAGGCGGTCTTTTTAGTTATCCACATAAAAAGTTGTAATTTTACAGGGGGGGTAAACTAAAAAAAAGTAATTTATGAAATCACAAGAAACATTTGATAACAATCGTGAGCAATTAGTTTTCGAAGAAATTTTAAAGGATCCGCAAAGAGGAGATGTATTTTATGATTCAAGAAATAAGAAATATTATGTTGTCCTCGGAAGACGGCCGAACGAAGTGCTTTTTGTTTCGACCCAAACATTAAATAAAAATTTTAATGAAATGAACCCAATACAATACAAACTTACGACTGAAGGGTTTTGTACATCCTTTCAAGACAAAAAAATATTAAATCCTAGGCGTGGCGCGTTGAGGGAAGCGAGGTTATTTATAAGTGACCAAAATGCCACTTCTTACGATAGCGGATCGGAGATTTATTAAAAATAGTTTTTAAAAAGGTAATTTATGAGAGAGAGTAATATAGAAGTATCAGAAATTCTAATAAACGATCTTTGTTTACAATTAACAAACTTTAATAAGGAGACCGAGTTTGTGTCTCCGGAAGAATTTGGAAAAGCTGAGACGAAAATAATTCAGACAATAGAAAGCGTCGCACAGATGACCGGTGTCTCTTTGGTCGAAATCGCAAAAAAGCTTTTTAAATCGGAACAAAATTTTTCTGATAAAGAAATGTGGTATTTGTCAGAAACAATAACAAAAGCCGGAATAGGCAATTTGGATAATGTCGGAACGGTTTTAGTCTTTATAATAAAAGCTCTCGGTGGAAATCTTGTTGATGAGAAATTTGTTAAAGAGACGGCTTTTAGGTTTTGTCGAGCCTTTAATTATCGTGGTGGCGGTAGCGGAACTGGGGGTCATATTATTCGAGCGGCCGAAACATTGTACGGTTTTTCGCCGGAATCTTTAGAAAAAGAATTTAAGGGTTTAAAGAAATAAATTAAGACCACCTCAACCACGAGTGGTCTTTTTTGTTATCCACATAAAAAGTTGAAATTTTACAGGGGGGGGGGTGGTATATTGGAATAAATTAAAAACTTTTAACTAATTTCTATGGGAATTGGACGTCGTGAAGAAAAACCCTTTACACCAGAAAGATTTAAACATCCCGATCCAGATAACAAAGGAATTCCTGACGCCGAGTTTTCTCGTCGAGAGAAAGCGGCACAAGGCTTTGAAAAACGTGTTCTTGCAGTTGATCCGAAGGCTTTTGAAAAAGAACAAGCCGAAAAAAGACGAGGACAAGAACGGGACATGGAAATACGAATAAGATCACAAAAACCACTCAGTGAATTTCTGAAAGGTCTATTAGACAAGGAAGATGAAAAAGGCAAGATGGATGAGGCAATGGATGCTGTGGGGGAAGAATTTTTTGGTATCCACGATCAAACAACAATAGCCGAACTTAAATCTATAGTAGAACAACGTTTGTTAAGGTTAGAAGCGGAGAAAAAAAGTAATAGTCAAAGATTGTATGAAAAGCTACCAGATTTTGATTATTCTAAAGAAAGAGAAGCCGATTACGAAGAAAGGAAAGAACTTGCAAAAGAACGAACAACAAAAGAAGAATCCAGAGAAGAAGATGTTAGAAACATTGACAGAATTTTGAGCAATGGGATAGTGGCAACAGAAAGTGCGCGATTTTTGTTGAGTACAGTGTTGGATGCGGACAAATCGATTAAAGATTGTAAAGCAGAACTTGATAAAAGTATCGAACTTAGACAGTTTTACCAAGAAAAACGCGCAGAGGAAATACAAGAAGCCGCTTCGAAAGCAAAAAAAAATGCCGTGTGAACAAAAGACCGCCCAAAATCCGGCGGTTTTTTGTTATCCACATAAAAAGTTGAAATTTTACGGGGGGGGGTAAACTAAGAATGAATTAATTAATCAATTAAAAATTTATGTCGCCAGAAACACAAGGGCTTTTTAATGAAACAAGCCAAAAAGATGCAGAGTCTATATTTGAGGAACTTTCCGGTGTAAGAACAGCAGTAGATCTTTTGGAAATTTTTAAACAACCTGGTAGGTTTGATCGTTTGACGAATAAGGAAATACCAGAGCAGAACATTTCAGATATAGTTAATTCAATTTCCGGTCTTGAAGAATTAAAAACTTTTTTGCTTGCAATAAAAAAACGGAGCGGAAGTTTTTTCCCAAACGTGCTTGGTGGTGAAAAATTTTTGACCATAATTACAGAAAGAATTAAACAGTTGTCACTTGAAGCCATTTCAACCCTTATTTCCGTTGAAGATTTAAAAGGAACAAAAGTCTATAAAAGTTTTTTCTCAGATTTTTGTGTTGGTTACGGGTATGATCGTGATACAGGAAGAACTTTTGAAACTTTTAACCTTAGAAAAATTATTGGTCAGAAAAATTTTACGGAGTTATATGTAGAAATACATAACAAGTGGAGGGAACTTTTGTTGCCTTTGGCGGAAGAAGCGAAATCAGTAGATGAATTTAAAAAAGTTTTAGCGCGTTGTGAACCAAGCCAAAGAACTGATCTTTATCCGGCATTAGTAACGATTCGAAAAAAATGGTCCGATCTGATAGATGAGAAGATCCAAACAGCAAAATCTCTTGAGGATTTTAAAGATATTCTTAAAGACGCTCCAAATGTTGAAACTAATGGATATCAGTATTGGGGTTGGACATCCGGTCACCATGCCACCAAAGAACAACATAAAATTTTTAAATCTTGGCAAGAAATTTTTAAAATAAAATTCGGAGAATCTAAGACTACCACAGAACGATTGGCGGTCTTAAAATTCGTACCACCTGGACATTATAGAGATTTCGGCGACTCATCATACGGATTGGTATATGCAGAAAATGGCAGATTGCGGCTTTCTGCTTTGGACGAAGCTTTAGAAAAAGCAGGCTCAGACGAGGAAAGGCAACAAATAAAAGATCTTATTGGAGATCAATATAAATAAAGGCGGTAAGTCTTTTCCAGAAAATAACTTATTTGGTCTTTATGATGAAAGTTCTTGGTGGAAATCTTGAAGATAAAGATTTTATTAAAAAGACGACTTTTATATTCTGTCGAGCTTTTAATTATCGAGGTGGTGGCAGTGGAACAGGAGGTCATATTATTCGGGCGGCTGAAACATTACTCGGTTTCCCGTTTGGGTCTTTGGAAGAAGAATTTAAAAAACTGTAATCAAATCATGTTTTTGCAAAAAACTGCCTCTCAAGGCGGTTTTTTAAGTCCGTCCTCCAAAATTTGACCAACCCGAGTCCTGCTTGACACCAAATCCCAAATCTAGCAAAATGGGCTTAATATGGATTATCAATTCCAGCGTCTTTTAGACCTTGTCCGCCGTACTGGCGATCGTTTGGTCGTTACCGACCCTAATGGAGAGGACACTTATGTCCTCATGGGTCTTGATGCTTACGAGAAAATTGCTGATCGCACGGCTTCGCCAACAGATAGTCCGTGGTTAGATAGTGATCTTGATGACGAAGAAGACGAATATTTGGACGATTGTTGCGATTTCGAAAGCTGTAATGGTGATTGTCAGTCTTGTTTTGAAAAAGACGAGGATTTTGACGGCAAAAACTGGACTTTTCCTAACGAGGTTTTAAACGATTCGACCAACGATTTTTCTGCACCAGAAAAAACAGAAGTTTTTGAGCCGGTTAATGATTCTTCCGCAGCCAAAAATATTTGGTCAGCTATGCCCGAGGCCGGAAGTTCTTCGGAAACCTGGGATGTGAATAATTTTAGCGACGTAGAGCAGAAAATAGTCGAGGAAAAGTTTGCGGTTGAAACCGAAACGACTATTCAAGAACCAACAATTACGCCAATTCAAGAAGAAAACGAATCTCAAAAAATATCTGAGGTTAGCCAAGAAAGTTCAGAAAAATCCGTAGATAAGTCTAGCGAAGATTTGGGCGAAGAACAGTTCTATTTAGAGCCAATTGAATAAGGTTTTTAAAAAGTCCTCCTGTGGAAAGGTTTACCCCTTGCAATTTTTATGGGCTTTTGCTAAACTAATGCCGCTATTAAAAATTAAGAAAAAACTTTTTATTTCGCGGTTTTTCTTGGTTTAAATGGTCCGAACCTCGAGATCGGATCAACTACAACCAGAGCCGCTAAACTTAGCCGAATATATGGCAGAATTTCAACGCACAAAACCGCACGTTAACGTTGGTACTATTGGCCACGTTGACCACGGCAAAACCACATTGACCGCTGCTATCTTGGCAGTTCTCAGTGGTAAGGGCTTGGCCGCCCAAAACAAAGGTGTCGCCGATCTAGACAAGGCACCTGAATCCAAAGCTCGTGGTATTACCATTTCTACCGCGCATTGTGAGTATGAGTCTGAAAAACGACACTATGCTCACGTTGACTGTCCAGGACACGCCGACTACATCAAAAACATGATTACTGGTGCGGCCCAAATGGACGGCGCAATTCTTGTGGTTTCTGCTGCCGACGGTCCAATGCCACAAACCCGTGAACACATTCTTCTTGCTCGCCAAGTTGGTGTACCTTCGGTTGTTGTTTTCATGAACAAAGTCGATATGGTTGATGATCCAGAACTTCTCGACTTGGTCGAAGAAGAAATTCGCGATCTTTTAAAGAAGTATGAATTCCCGGGCGATACCACCCCAATTATCCGTGGTTCTGCCTTAAAAGCTCTAGAAAAACCCACTGACGAGGCTGCTATAAAACCAATCATGGATTTAATCGATGCTTTGGACACCTTTGTTCCAGAACCGGTTCGTGAAATCGACAAACCGTTCCTTATGGCTGTCGAAGACGTCTTCTCAATTGAAGGTCGTGGAACCGTGGCTACTGGTCGTATTGAACGTGGAGAAATTCATATTAACGAAGATGTCGAAATTATTGGTTTGAGACCAGAAACTTCAAAAACTGTTGTTACCGGTATCGAAATGTTTAACAAGTCTTTGCAAGAAGGTCGGGCTGGCGATAACGCCGGTTTGCTGCTTCGTGGTGTTAAAAAAGAAGACATCGAGCGTGGTATGGTTTTAGCCAAACCTGGTTCGGTTACTCCTCACACCGAGTTTGAAGCGCAAATCTATGCCTTGTCTAAAGAAGAAGGTGGCCGTCACAAGCCTTTCTTCAATGGCTACAAGCCACAGTTCTACATTCGTACCACCGATGTCACTGGCGAACTCGTACTTCCAGAAGGTACCGAAATGATCATGCCTGGTGACACTATTACTTTAACTGTCAAGCTTATTCAACCAGTCGCCCTCGAACAAAATCAACGCTTTGCCATCCGTGAAGGCGGTAAAACTGTCGGTGCTGGTGCGGTAACCAAAATTATCAAATAACAAAATTTTGTCCGGTCCGTTCGAGTCCGTAGAGACGCCCTGGTTGGGCGTTTCTACGGACGAATTACGGACAGGACATCTCGTGATCTTTTTTAAACTCTGTGTCTAATGCTATCGAGAAAACTGAAGAAGTCCGTCAACGGATCCGTATCAAGATTCGTGCCTATGATCACAAGATTATAGACCAGGCGGCTCAAACCATTATGCGAACTGCCGAGCGCACCGGGGCTCGAGTTTTGGGACCAATCCCACTTCCTACAGAAAAAAGGAAGTACACGGTCAACCGCTCGACTTTTGTCTACAAAGATGCTCGCGAGCAGTACGAAATGCGCGTTCACAAACGCTTGATTGATATTCTCGATCCCAGCGAACGCACCATGGATTCCATGATGAGCTTGAATCTTCCGGCTGGCGTAGACATCGAGGTAAAAATGTAATAAAGATCACAATTGATTTAAGTAACGGGGAAGAAAGTTCGTGAGAATTTCAAAAATCACTGACCACGAAAACCTTCCTGTAGCTTACAAGAGTCAAAATAAGCGAGGCCAAACCTTTTAATACTTTAAGATACAACGCGCCTTTGTTAGTTGAAGGCTAGAAGTTGCAAGCGAAATTACACGCCATTTTATTTGTGTGAAAAATACATCGCTTTTAACTTCTGGCTTTTAAGTTAGATGCCGGAAAAGTATGAAATTCATTATTGGAAGAAAAATTGAGATGACCCAACATTTCCGTGACGATGGTACTGTTGTACCCGTCACCTTGGTTAAGGCTGCGCCTTGCGTGGTTACCCAGGTTAGAAACACGGAAAAAGATGGTTATGTCGCCGTTCAGATTGGTAGCGACGAAGCCAAGGGTTTAAATAAACCCGAGGCCGGACATTTAAAGGACCTACCTTTATTTTCCACGCTTCGCGAATTTCGTGTTGACTCCACCGATTTAAACCGCGGCGATAAAATCGAGGTTTCGATTTTTGAACCGGGCGATAAAATTGACGTGGTCGGAACCTCAAAAGGTAAAGGCTTTCAAGGTGTGGTCAGACGCCATGGTTTTCACGGTTCGCCGGCTTCGCATGGCCACAAAGACCAGTTGCGTATGCCTGGTTCTATTGCTTCACGTCGCCAAGGCCCGGTTGCTAAAGGTAAAAAAATGCCTGGGCATATGGGTGATGATCGCGTTACTGTTAAAAATCTAGAAATTGTTTCGGTTGATCCGGAAAAGAATATTTTGGCTGTTAAAGGTGCGGTTCCCGGAGCTCGCGGAACTTTGATTCTTATTCAAGCCCGTGAAGGCAAATTGATATGGTAAAAGTAAAGTTGTACAACCAGGAAGGTTTGGCTGTTGGAGAGTTGGAACTTAACTCTACACTTTTTGGAGTTAAAATCGACCCAGCTTTTATTCATCGTGCCGTGGTGGCCTACGAGGCCAATACCAGACAAGTTTTAGCCCACACCAAAGGCCGGGGTGAGGTTCGTGGCGGTGGTAGAAAACCTTGGAAACAAAAAGGTACTGGTCAGGCTCGTCACGGTTCCAGGCGTTCACCAATTTGGGTCGGTGGCGGTATTACTTTTGGCCCAACCAATGAACGTAATTTTTGTTTAAAAATCAACCGTGTTGAACGCCGTAAGGCTTTGGCCATGACTTTGTCCGACAAAGTTGCCAACGGAAAATTATTGGTTATAGACTCCTTGGTTTTGCCAGAAGCAAAAACCAAAGTCGCTTCAGCCATGTTGAAAAAATTACCGCTCGGCAGAAAAACTTTAGTGGTTATTGAATCAGAAAATAAATTAACTCCAAAAGCCGTGCGAAATATCGTTGGTATTAATCCTGTCTCGGCCAAGAGTTTAAATCTGCTCGATGTTTTAAATAACGATACAGTTGTCGTTTCAAAAGCCGCTATCGAGATTTTGGAAAAGACTTATACCAAATAAATGATATGGGATTTTTAGATCGCTTCAAGAATCAAAAAGAACAAGAATTGGAAGGCCAGGCCGTTCCGGTTATTGAAACTGCCGAAAAAAAAGCCGCAAAGTCCAAAACTAAAATTGAAAAAAAATCTGTTGAGTCGGCTGATAAAAAAGACAAACCCGCGACTAAGGCTTCCAAAAAAATCATTCCCGACGTTTTGTCCAGAATTTTGTTTCACCCTTTGGTCACCGAAAAGTCAGCTGTTTTAGCTTCTTCTGGTCAGTATATTTTCGAAGTTAATCCAAAAGCTAATCGTTTACAGGTGGCCGAAGCTGTTGAGGCAGTCTATGGAGTCAAACCAGTCAAGGTGAAAATTCAAAATGTTCGTCGCGAACCAGTTCGTTTTGGTCGTTTTCACGGCAAACAAAAATTAAGAAAGAAAGCCATTGTTTGTTTACCAAAAGGTAAAACTATTAATGTCCACGAAGGCGTGTAGATGAATCGCTATGCCTATTAAAAAATACAGACCAATATCAAATAGTTGTCGCATTTCCAGCGTGCAGACTTTTAAAGATATCACTAAAACCAAACCAGAAAAATCTTTGGTGGTGTTTAGAAAACAAAAATCCGGCCGTTCCTGTGGTAAAATAACCGTTCGTCATCGTGGTGGTGGTGCCAGACGCTGTACACGTATTGTCGACAGTTTGCGCGAAAGATTTGATATTCCAGCGAAGATTGTTGCGGTTGAGTATGATCCAAATCGTGGCGCTCGCCTTCTGCTTATTCAGTATATCGACGGCGAAAAACGTTATATCCTTGCTCCACAAGGTGTCGAAGTAGGAGATATGGTAGTTTCGACTCGAGGTAAGGGTGAAATCAAAAACGGTAATCGCATGCCTTTGGAAAATATCCCGGTTGGTGTTAATGTTCACGATGTTGAAATGCAACCAGGGAAGGGTGGTCAATTGGTCCGCGGGGCCGGCACCACTGCTCAGCTTATGGCCATCGAGGGCGATTATGCCACCTTGAAATTACCTTCAGGCGAAGTCAGAATGATTCTTAAGGTTTGTGAAGCCACAGTTGGATCTGTTTCAAATCCTGATTATGGTTTGGTCCGTTGGGGTAAGGCCGGACGTACTCGCCATCGCGGTATCCGACCAACCGTTCGCGGTAAAGCCATGAATCCGGTCGATCACCCACACGGTGGTGGTGAAGGACGTAGTCCTATTGGTTTAAAACATCCAAAAACCCCACAAGGTAAACCGGCCTTGGGTGTTAAGACTCGTCGTAAAAAGACTTCAGACAAATTAATTATAAAACGTCGGCCAAAAGGTTTGTTTGTTGGAACCTCTTCGTAATAATCATTAGTAGTTTATGTCTCGTAGTTCAAAAAAAGGACCATATATCGACGCCAAGCTTTTGGCTAAAGTTCAAAAGCTCGGTCCAGGCAGCCGTACGGTTATTAAAACCTGGGCTCGTTCTTCTACTATTACTCCAGAAATGGTTGGTTTAACTATTGCTGTTCATAATGGTAAGGATCATATTCCGGTTCGGATTGTCGAAGAAATGGTTGGTCATAAACTCGGAGAGTTTTCACCTACTCGTAAGTTTGTCCGTCACGGTGGTAAGATTCAAAAAGCCGAACAAAGTGCGGCGGCTACACCTTCCACTCCAGCCCCAGCGGCTAAGAAGTAATTTTTATGGATATTACAGCTAAAGCAAGATTTATCCGAATGTCACCTCGCAAGGTGCGTTTAGCGGTTGATGTCATCCGTGGTCTTGGAGTTGCCGAAGCCGAAACACGACTTTCGGTTATGAAACAGTTATCAGCCGAACCGGTCAAAAAACTTCTGAAATCAGCGGTGGCCAACGCCGAACATAATTTTAAACTTTCTTCCGAGGCTTTGTATGTAAAAACCATTACGGCTGATGGTGGTCCGGTGGCTAAACGTTGGACACCAAAAGCTTTTGGTCGGGCGACACCAATTCGTCATCGCACCACGCATATTTCTTTGACTTTGTCTGAGAGGGAAGTAAAGGAAGAGGTTGCCGATAAAAAAACAACTAAGAAAAAAACTTCGTCAGCAAAAAAGTCCGCGGCCAAACAAGTTTCCACAGCCGCCGTTTCTAAGGACGAGGGTTCAAAGCAGTAAGACTAATTTATGGGTCATAAAGTTCATCCAAAAGCCTTCCGACTGTCCACTATTCGTACTTGGGATGCAGTTTGGTTTGCCCGAGAAGACAACTACAGGGATTTTTTACGTGAAGATGTAAAGATTCGTGATTTTTTGCGTAAAGAACTACGCGAAGCCTTGGTTGATAGAGTGGAAATTGAACGTACTCGCCAGCAGGTAAATGTGGTTATTTTTTCAGCCAAGCCAGGGTTTATTATCGGTCGGGCCGGAGCCGGTGTCGAGGATCTAAAAAATAAAATTTTAAAGAAATTTTATCGTGGTCGTCGCGTGGCTCTTTCGGTTAATGTTAAAGAAGTTGCCCGCCCATCCCTTTCAGCTCAAATTGTTGGTCAACAGATTGCTGCAGATATCGAAAAACGTTTTCCTTTCCGTCGAGCCATGAAGCAGTCGGTGGAGCGAGTCCTTAAGGCCAGGGCCGAGGGTGTTAAAATTACTCTTGGTGGTCGTCTCAATGGCGCAGAAATTGCTCGAGTCGAGACTTTGGCCCATGGAAAGGTTCCACTTCATAACCTGCGCGCCGATATCGACTTTGCTTGCGTTACGGCCAGAACTATTTATGGCGCCATTGGTATTAAGGTTTGGATAAACCGAGGTGAGATTTTTTCCGCCCCGGGTGGAGAAAAGATCGGTTCTGAAACCAAGATTGAAGAATAAAAAAGTATGTTGATTCCGAAGAAAGTAAAACATCGAAAATGGCACAAAGGCCGAGCTCGCGGCAAGCGTTTGGCTACCCGCAAGAATTCTTTGGCTTTTGGTTCTTATGGACTTAAAGCTATGGAAGAAGGTTGGGTAACTTCCCGACAAATCGAAGCCGCTCGCCGAGCCATGACTCGTTCCATTAAACGTGGTGGTAAGATTTGGATTAGAATTTTTCCCGACCACCCAATAACCAGCAAAGGCGCGGAGATGCCAATGGGTAAGGGTAAAGGCGCGGTCGACCACTATGTAGCCGTAGTCCGAGCCGGAACTGTAATGTTTGAAATGGACGGTGTTGACCAAAAGGTAGCCACGGAGGCTATGCGTTTAGCCGCTCATAAACTTCCGGTTAAGAATAAATTCATCTTTGATGAAGGAATCTAAAATATGGACGAGAAAGAAATTAAAAACGCTTCCCTCGAAGCTTTAAAAAAAATGTTGGCCGAAGCCGAGAGTGAATTACGTTCAATGTATTCTGCTCTTTCGGTTCATCAGCTTTCGCAGGTTCGAAAAGTTCGAGAAGTAAAAAAGCGGATTGCCAGAATTAAAACCTTTCTTCGTCAAAAGACAACGGTTTAATAAATTTTATGTCAAACCAAACAAGTAAAACCCAGCGTAATCTTCGTGGTCTAGTAGTCTCAGATAAAATGACTAAGACTATTGTGGTACGCGTTGATCGCACCGTTTTGCACCAGAAATATCAGAAGCGCTACATCTCCAGCCGTCGTTATAAAGTGCATGACGAGAAAATGGAAGCTAAGGTTGGCGATTCTGTTGAGTTTGTCGAATGTCGTCCGCTTTCTCGCGACAAGCGCTGGCGTTTGGTTAAGGTTTTGAAAAAAGCCGCTTAATTTTAGTAAAATCTATGGTTCAGCTTCGCAGCATGTTAAACGTAGCCGATAACTCTGGTGCTAAAAAACTCCAGATGTTTAGGGTTGAGGGTGGTTATCAAAAACGCTACGCACGTCTTGGTGATGTTGTTACAGCTTCGGTTAAAGTCGCTGTCCCGCACGCCGCGGTTAAAAAAAGCGATGTTGTGCACGCCGTAATTGTCCGAACTCGTAAAGAGTCTCGACGCCCGGACGGCACTTATATTCGTTTTGACGAAAACGCCGCCGTGATCATCGACCCTAAAAGTAAAGACCCAAAAGGTTCTCGTATTTTTGGGCCGGTAGCTCGTGAATTGCGTGCCAAGGGTTTTAATAAAATTGTTTCTTTGGCCCCCGAGGTGCTTTAAATTATATGAAGATTAAGACAGGCGACATGGTCCGTGTTCTTGCGGGCAAAGATAAAGGCAAACAAGGAAAGGTCCTTCAGGTTTTTCCTAAACTTGAACGAGTTGTGGTTGAGGGCCTAAACCTTTGTGTCCGCCATTTAAGAAGCCGACGTCGTGGCGACGCTGGACAAAAAATTACTTTTCCGGCACCACTTCAGGTTTCCAATTTGCAGTTAATTTCCCCAAAGAGCGGTACTGGTGGTCGAATTGGTAAAAAAATAATTGAAAAGGACGGAAAAAAAACTACGGTGCGAGTCATTCGTCGCCGCGGAACTTCCGAAGATATTGAATAATTATGTCGTTGCAAACTTATTACAAAGAGAGCGTGGCCCCCAAACTAGCCGAACAACTTGGGGTCAAAAATGCTTTGGCTGTGCCGAAAGTCACCAAGGTCACTCTTAATATTGGCTTGGGTCAAGGTATTAAAGAAGCTAAATTTTTAGAAACCGCCGAAGACACTTTGCGTCGAATTACCGGTCAAGCGCCAGTTAAATGCAAGGCCCGGGTTTCTATCTCTAACTTTAAAATCAGAAAAGGCATGGTGGTGGGAACTAAAGTAACTCTTCGTGGTAAACAAATGTGGGATTTCTTAGATAAGTTAGTAAATATTACCTTGCCACGTGTTCGTGACTTCCGGGGTATTTCACCAAAAGCTTTTGATGAAAAAGGTAATTATTCTCTTGGTTTTCGTGAACACATGTCTTTTCCAGAAATTCGTCCGGATGAAATTGAAGTAGTTCATGGTTTACAAGTAACAATCACTACCACGGCCAAGAATAAAGAACAAGGCAAGGCTTTGTTGGAGGCTCTCGGATTTCCTTTTAAGAAAATCGACAAACAAAAGTAAGTATTATGGCAACCGAAAATCAACGCGCCAAATCGCGCAATAAGCCAAAATTTTCCACTCGTCATGTCAATCGTTGTTGGCGTTGCGGCCGTAATCACGGCTATATGCGCGATTTCGATTTATGTCGAATTTGCTTTCGTGAGCTTGCTAATAATGGCGAGATCCCGGGTATTAAAAAAGCGAGTTGGTAAAGTTTTTAGGATAATATTATGTTGACTGATCCCATTTCTGACATGTTAACTCGAATTCGTAACGCTCAGGCGGTACGAAAGACCGAGCTAAACATTCCTTTTTCTAAGCTAAAGTTTAGTCTTGGCAAGATTTTAGAGCAAGAAGGCTTTGTAGAAAAAGTAGAACAAACCACCGAGGTCGAACGACCGGTTATTCGAGTTGTCTTGAAGTATAGCCGACGTGAGCCAGCCATTCGTTTAATTAAACGAATTTCCAAGCCAGGACGTCGAGTTTATGTTAAAACCGATGGTTTGCCGTGGGTTTTGTCTGGTCTTGGCATCGCCATAATTTCAACTTCTAACGGTTTGATGACTAACAAAGAAGCCCGCGCCAGAAAACTTGGCGGTGAAGTGCTTTGTGAAGTAGCTTAATTTTATGTCTCGTATTGGATTAAAACCGATTAATGTCCCGTCTGGAGTCGAAGTAATAATCGAAGGCCAGAAGGTTACAGTAAAAGGCTCAAAAGGAATTCTCTCCATGGTTTTCCCAGATTGTGTTCGGTTAAATCGTGAGGCAGACGAAATCAGGGTTGTTGTTGACAAGCCGGAAGTTAAACAAGAAAGATCTTTGTGGGGTACCTTTCGCGCCCATTTACAAAACATGATTCAAGGTGTTTCCGAAGGTTTTTCCAGATCGCTAGAAGTTAATGGTGTTGGTTATCGAGCTAATGTTTCTGGTAACATTTTAACTCTTGAGGTCGGTTATTCTCATGATGTTAATTTTAAGTTACCGGAAGGTATTGCGGCTAAGGTTGAGAAAAGTATTGTTACCATAAGTGGTATTGATAAGCAGATAGTTGGTGAAACCGCCGCTCAGATTCGTCGAATCCGTAAACCCGAACCTTATAAAGGTACTGGTATTAAATATACCGATGAAACCGTTCGTCGCAAGGCCGGTAAGGCTGGTAAGGCGGGCACCGCTTAATTAGAAAAGTATGAAGGTAAAGAATCTTATTGAAAGAAAACGTCATTTAGCCGAGCTTCGGGCTCGACGGGTGCGTGCTCGGGTGCAAGGAACTGAAAAAATTCCTCGTCTTTCTGTTAAGCGCAGTTTAAAACATGTTTATGCTCAGTTGATTGATGACGCCGCCGGCAAAACTTTGGCTGCAGCTTCGGATTTTGATATTAAAGAAAAATTTTCTGGTCTTGATTTGGCTAAAGAGGTGGGTAAAATTTTAGCCACCAGAGCCAAAGAGAAGGGAATTGAAACCGTGGTTTTTGATCGCGGTAGTTATCGTTATCATGGCTTAGTTGCCGCTTTGGCTGACGGAGCTCGTGAAAACGGAATGAATTTTTAAAATGATATGTCGGAAGAAAAAAACACAACTCAAACTCCGGCCGTAGAACCAGCTGTTCAGAATCAAGTTCCTGGACCGGCCACAGCTCCTAGAGCCGGTGGACGTCCGGGGCGTGGTGCTAGTCGTGGTGGTCGTGGCGGCGAAGGTGCAGGCCGCGGCCGTGGTCGTGGTGATCGTCGAAGTGATTCACGTGAACCAAAAGAGTATGAACAAAAAATTCTTGAACTTTCAAGAGTTACTCGCGTGACCGCCGGTGGCAAACGGATGCGTTTTCGTGCTGCTTTGGTTATTGGAAACCAGGCTGGTAAAGTTGGTTTTGGTGTAGCTAAAGGTGCTGATGTCGCCATGGCTGTGGAAAAAGCTTTTCGTCAGGCCAAGAAAAATATGTTTGTTATTCCCATGGCTAACGAAACCGTGCCGCATGCCGTAAACGAAAAGTTTGGTGCGGCCATTGTGCTTTTGAAGCCGGCTCCAAAAGGTACCGGACTTAAGGCCGGTGGCGCTGTGCGGGTGGTTCTTGAGCTTGGTGGTGTTCCTAATGCAGTTAGCAAAATCCAAGGTTCGTCCAATAAAATCAACGTGGCCAAAGCCACTATGAAAGCTTTGAAGCGCTTACGACTTCCGGTAAAAGTCGCTTCCGAGGTAAAATAAAGTTATGACTCTTGAATTGCATAATTTAAAACCAGCCGCCGGTTCAAAGAAAACCAAAAAACGCATTGGTCGTGGTTTGGCTTCGACCGGTACTTATTCTGGTCGTGGTGTTAAAGGTCAACGTGCTCGATCAGGTGGTCGTAACAAGCTGCAACTGAGAGGTTTGCGGGCTATCATGTTGAAGTTGCCAAAAAATCGTGGTTTTAAGAGTCTGACAAAAAAGCCGGCCGTGGTTAATGTTGGAATTCTAGCCAAGAATTTTGTTGACGGTTCAAAAATTACTCCAAAATTAATTCTCGAAAAAAACTTGGTCAAAACCATTGCTAACGGTGTTAAAATTTTGGGCGATGGAGAAATTTCTCAGGCCGTAACTATTAAGGGCTGTACGGTTTCCAAAACAGCCGAAGAAAAAATCAAAAAAGCCGGCGGTGAAATCGCCGTCTAAAATAAATTTATGACCCTCCAGCGTATTTTTCGCACGCCAGAGGTTAGAAACAGCGTGCTGTTCGTTCTAGCTTTGCTAGTAGTGTTCCGTATCGCCGCCCATATTCCAGTTCCTGGCATGGACGCTGGTGCCCTAACTTCTTTTTTTCAAAACAGTCAGTTCTTTGGACTTCTGAATATTTTTTCTGGTGGTACTTTGGAAAACTTTTCCATCGTGGCGCTTGGTGTGGCCCCGTACATTACTTCTTCAATTATCTTTCAGTTGTTGGCCATGATTGTGCCGAAACTTGAAGAAATGCAAAAAGAGGAACAAGGCCGCCAAAAAATTAACAGCTGGACTCGTTGGTTGACCGTGCCTTTAGCGGCTTTCCAAGCCTACAGCATGATTCTTTTACTTCGTCAGCAAGCTCCGACAGTTTTTATTGATATCAACATTCTGACTATTGTACTAGCTATTCTTTCCATGACCGCCGGAACGGTGTTTATTATGTGGATTGGCGAATTAATTTCCGAAAAGCATATTGGTAACGGTGTTTCTATTATGATTTTTGCCGGCATTGCTGCCGGTTTGCCGCAGTTTTTACAAAGATCTTTGGCGGTTTATGATCGTTCCCAGTTAATCACTCTGATTCTTTTTGTTCTTGTAGCTATTGTGACCATCGTTGGTGTGGTTATTATGCAAGAAGCTCAAAGAAATATTCCGGTTCAGTATGCTCGGGGTGGTCATCGTGGCGGTGGCGCGGCTACTTACTTGCCACTCAAAATCAACATGGCCGGAGTTATTCCAATTATTTTTGCCATTTCGATTGTTTTGTTTCCGCGGGTTTTTGCTCAGTTTTTTACTGACGCTAAAAGCGAGTGGTTACGACAAGCCGCAGTTTTTACCATGGGTTTATTTGAGAATCAATTGTTTTACGGCGTAGTTTATTTCTTGTTAGTTTTCTTTTTCACTTATTTCTACGCCGCGGTTATTTTCCATCCGGATCGCGTGGCCGAGAATTTACAGAATCAGGGCGGTTTTGTGCCAGGTATTCGCCCAGGCAAGCCAACTGCTGATTATCTAGGATTTGTCTCTACCAGAATTTTGTTTGCCGGCGCTTTGTTCTTGTCTTTAATTGCTGTGTTGCCGCTTATTTTGCAGCAAGTTACCGGCAATGCCAGTTTGGTTATTGGTGGTACCTCGCTTCTCATCGTAGTCAGTGTGGTTATAGAAACCGTGAAGCAAATCGAAGCCCAGTTAACAATGCGGGAATACGAGTTGTAAATTAGAATTTAGGAAAACCGTTCAGAAATGAACGGTTTTTTGATTGGTTTGATGTTTTGTNNCTCCGAACCACGAGCTGTCTCGCGAACATATGCTCGATTTAGTTGCCTCGACTTGGCACTCCGTCACGCCGGACGATGAACAGCGCTGGAGTCTCCTCAAGATGTTGCCCGATGTCGAGCAGGTTCGGATAAAGATCTTTCGTTTCAGGCGACAAGGTGCCTGTCCGCTTCAAGGACTTTTTGACGAATTCCACCGTGGAAAACCCGGGTATTTCGTCGATGCGTCTCGAGAGATGATGATTGATAGAGTGGCCGAAGCCCTCCCGGCCGAGTTGACCCCGTGGCAGACAGCTCTGTTTACCGAGCTCGACACGGAAGACCGAGCCGCCATCGAGGGTGGGGTTGATTTCAATCGGTGGATAGATGAGGCTGTGAAAGCCAGAAAGGTGGCCGAAGCTGAGACTCGGTGAGGCTGTCTCTTTGAACCTTTTCGGCATCTTTTGACCCAAAAGTCTTTTGGATTGCGGGTCTTTTTTTCTTGATTATTTGAGCGGGTTTTGTTAAGGTGGTAGTGATGGTTGGTCTCAGAATCCAAGGAGGAATTCGTGACTCGACGCACTTTTCGTGAGATCTCTCTCAAGCTTCAAGGTTTCCCCCCAGAGTCTCTTAGCGAACAGAACAAGGGAGGTTTCGGAGCTTCGCTTTTGCCTCCTGATGACAAGATGGTGAACGTCGACTACTTGAATCTGGAAGAGGACTTTGATCAAGTCTTGTCAGGCGCTGTCAAATTCGTCACCGCGGCCGCCGCGGAGATGGAACTTGAGTTTGGGCCACCAAAACTCAAAAAGGGTATGTTGGTGGGAAGAATCAGGTGTCTACGGTATTCAAGGCCGGGGACTACTATTTCTCCGGCCGAGGTTAGGCGGTTGCGAGCTGTGCCGTTTGAACTTCAAATAAACATTGATGGTTCGCTTCTTTTGTCTGTAGCCACCGATCAACCGAAAGTTCTCGCCCCGGGGACCGAAGGTCGTATCGAACTCGAAAGCAAAGTTCCTGATGGGTCGGTCATTCTTTTCGAAGTCTCGACAGGTGACCTTGATCATGCCTTAGAACTTTGGTATTCGTAATAATTCGGCCAACAACCATTCTCTTGTCCTCCGTGCCACAGACTTGGCTGGAGGAGTTTTTTATTCTATACTATAACCATTATGAACAAAATACTTATTATGGGCCCACAAGGGGCCGGCAAGGGTACCCAAGCCGAAATCTTGGCCAAAGAGCTTAACATTCCAGCGATTTCCATGGGCGCCTTGTTGCGCGACGAAATTGCCGGCGGGTCAGAAAAAGGCCTGGAAGCCAAGAGTTATATCGACGGCGGGACTTTGGTTCCGGACGATTTGGCTTTGAGTATCATTCAAGAAAGATTAACAAAATCAGATGCGGCCAACGGTTGGATTCTTGATGGTTTTCCTAGGATTTTAAAACAAGCCGATTTATTTTTAGAGTCTGTCGAGCCGACTCATGCTATTCTTTTAGAAATTACCGATGATCAATCTGTCGAACGTCTTTCTGGTCGAGTGCAGTGCAACAAGTGTCGTTGCGGTTTTCAATTAAAATACGTTCCTCCAAAAGAAAATGATAAATGCGATCATTGCGACGGCAATCTTGTTCGTCGTTCTGATGATGTTCCGGAGGTTATTCGTCAACGCCTGGAAATTTATCACACCGAAACCGAGCCAGTGGCCGATAAGTTTGAAGGTATGGGAATTTTGTATCGGGTTGATGGTTCAGGAAACGTTGAAGAAGTGGCAGAGAAAGTGAAAAAGATTTTTGAATAGTATGTCGTTAATCAAATCCGACGAAGACATCAAAATCATGCGCGAGGGTGGCAAGATCCTTTCGCAGGCTTTGGCCGAGGCAATTAAAGCGGTTCGGCCAGGGGTTTTTATTTCCGAATTGGATAAAATCGCCGAAGCTTCGCTTTTGGCGGTCGGAGCCAAACCGTCGTTCAAAGGCTATCGCGGTTCGCGCAACGATCCGCCGTTTCCGACGACGCTTTGTGTTTCGGTTGGTTCTGAAGTTGTTCATGGCACGGCCGACCGTTGGGTTAAGCTAAAAGAAGGCGACATTGTCGGTATTGACATTGGTTGTGAGTACAAGGGGCGCTTCACCGACATGGCTGCGACAGTTCCTGTCGGTAAGGTTTCGAAAAAAGAAGAGGAACTTATGCGCGTCACCCGCGAATCTTTGCTGGCTGGTGTGCGCGCGGCTCGGCCAAAAGGCGATGTTCGCGATATTAGTCGAGCTGTAGAAGATTGTGTCAAACCTTATGGTTATGGAATTGTCACGGCTTTGGTCGGCCATGGTGTTGGTCATGCTGTGCATGAAGATCCGCACGTTCCAAATTATTTTTCTCCTCGGGCACCGCAGGTACTGTTAAAGCCAGGTATGTGTTTGGCCATTGAACCAATGATCGCTCTTGGAAGCGGAGAAATCAAAACCGCTGACGACGGTTGGACAGCCGTAACCCGAGACGGCAGTTCGGCCGCGCATTTTGAAGTGACGATTGTGATTACGAAAAACGGACACGAGATTTTGACGCCGATGGTGGTTTGATTTTTTAGGGGATAGGGAAGGAGGGTTTTCCAAAAAAAATATGAAACGAGTTTTTATTATTCATGGTTGGGATGGTTACCCCGAGGAGGCTTGGTTTCTTTGGCTCAAAAGCGAGCTCGAGAAACGGGGTTTTGAGGTTGTTGTGCCGCAAATGCCGGAGGCTTCAGCCCCGGCGATTGAGAAATGGGTGCCGTACCTGGCCGAACTTGTCGGAACTCCAGACACCGAGACTTTTTTGGTTGGCCACAGTATTGGCGTGCCAACGATTATGCGTTATCTCGAGCGGATCGATTCTTCAATCGGTGGCGCTGTTGGTGTTGCCGGTTGGTTTAATTTGATCCCCGGCTCAATCGGTGGTCCGGCAGAAGAAACGATCGCCAAACCCTGGCTCGATCTGCCGATCGACACGGAAAAAATTAAAAAAGTTTGTCCAAAATTCACGGCAATTTTCTCTGACAACGATCCGTATGTTCCGTTTTCTGACTCCGAGTTTTTTCACGAGCGGCTCGGCGCCAAAATTATCGTTGAACATAATCTTGGTCACATGGGCGGGTCGGATAATTTGAAAGAATTTCCGTTGGTGTTAAATGAATTATTAAAGGTTATAAAATTATGATTTTAAAACTTCGTGTTGTCTCAATTTTATGTTTGGCTTGGGTAACGAACTGGATTTCTCTGATCGCTTCGTTTCGTTTGAACCCTGTGTATTCTGATCAATTCTTGCCGCTTGATTTAAATAACCAAAATTCGATTTACGCCACCGGCGGTTTTCCGTTTAAGGTTTATGATTACCCGCGGCCGCCGATGGGACCCGGACCAGAGCAGTCAGAGCTGCCGTTTGTTTTAAATTTTGTGTTTTGGTTGGTGGTGATTGCTTTAGTTTTTTGGTTTTTTAAAGGGCGTAGTGATAACAAGAATTTGGTGTTTGTTTCCACGGTTGCGGCATTTTTTTCGACTTTGATCGGAGTTGGTTATTTGCTTTTAAAATTTGATTAATTTATGCGCGTTCTTGGTATTGATTACGGTGACAAAAAAATTGGTTTGGCCTTCGGTGAATCGGTCGCCGGAGTGGCTTTGCCGCTCGAGGTTATTCCAAATATTGGTGACGAGACCATTAAAAAAATTGCTCAAAAAATTTCTATCGACGATTTTCAGCAAGTGGTTGTTGGTGTGCCTTTGTCGACCGGCGCTTTTCATGGTCCGGAACAGTTGGAAAAGACCCGGGCATTTATTGAAAAATTAAAAACCGTGATTTCGATCCCAATTTTTGAAGAAGACGAAGCCTATACGACTTCGGAGAGTATTCGTTTGCAAAGGGAAGAGGGTGCGGCGGCCGAAGAGGATGCCTTGGCAGCGATGCTTATTCTTGAGCAATATTTTGGCCGAGGGTAAAAGAAACAGAGGTTGTTAATTGTTTCAGTTGTCATCCAGAGCTCAGTAAAGGATCTAAAACGAGAAACGAGAAAGTGAATTAGATTCTTCCTGTTTTTTCATTTTCTAAATTTTACATGTCCATTCTTTATCAAACCACAGGTATCGTTTTGAGTCGGCGCGATTGGCGGGAGGCTGATCGGGTTTATTCGGTTTTGACTAAGGAACATGGGAAGATTGAGGTCGTTGGACGTGGGGCGCGGAAGCCTTTGGCTAAGTTGGCGCCGCATTTGGAGTTTTGTGCTGAGGTGGATTTGTTGGTGGTTCATGGGCGGGTAAACGAAACTGTGGCCGGGGTGGAACGCAAGAAAAATTTCCCTGGGTTGTATAATGATTTATTAAAAACAGTTGTGGCTAATCATATGTTGCAGTTGGTAGATATGGGTACGCGCGAACGTGAAGTCGATCAATTTTTGTACGAGGAAGTTAGAAATTTTTTATCATTTTTAAATAAGGCCCCGACTTTAACTTCAGAACGTTCAGCTTTTTTGCTTTCGGCTTTTACGCTTAAACTTTTGGGATTACTTGGCTATCGTCCGGAGTTGAATTTCTGTCTTCATTGTCGAGGGGTGATTAAGGCCGGTGAGTTTCGTTGGCACGCTTTAAAAGGCGGAGTGATTTGCGGATCTTGTGTTGAAGAAGATCGCGAACAGTGGTTTTCGTCTCGGTCACTTTCTGACGAAGTTTTAAAATTAATGCGTTTTGCCATGACCGAAAGATTTGCCGACCTGCTGCGGCCACATTTACCCGGCGAGGTGCTCGATGAATATCATGAAACAGTTGAAGGTTTGTTGGTGGCACATTTTCCAACAATTCCGGCAACAACTTTGCGGGCGGCGTGTCAGTTTTGAGAGGGGGGCGAATTACGAGTGTTGGCGAATATATGAATTACTAATTGGTACGAATCTGGCGAATCTTAAAAAAAACTTATCTTTCGTAAAATTCGTAATTCGTAGATTTGTAAATTTGTAGCAAATTTGTAATTCGACCCCTTAGAATTTTCTGTAAAAAAAGACCTCCTCGACGCGTGAAGCGGAGGAGGCGAAGACGAGAGACGTGAACGGTAGCGGACTAGGCCTCGGCCGGGATGCTGCCGAGGGAGAGACGACGACCGGAGATTTCGTGGAAGATGACGATGGTCTCCCGGACCTTGGGGTCGGCGAGAATGGCGTCAACTTCCGATTCTGGGAGATCGCTGACGATTGTCGCGAATTGCCCCAGGCGATATTTGGCACGAAGTACTGCGAGGTGTGGTTGGTGGGCCAGCCAGACGAGGAATTCGCAGACGCCTTCGGAGCCAGTGTGCAGAGCTGCCGCGAGCTTGATCCGGAAAGGGACCAGGTCGAACTGGCAGTCGAGAATCACCCGAAGAATGTTGAGTCGCTCTTCGAGAGGGTGGTCCTTGATGGTCCTCGGCGCCTGGATGACGGCGATGACGGAATCCTCGACGGGGGTCTTGGGGTGACGGCCGGGAGGAGGAAGCAGGGCAGTGAGGCCGGATGAGGAATCTGACACGGGTGTGACTCCATGTGCGGGGATTTGGTAGTCGGAATCATTCCGAAAAACCATGGCTATGGTAAGCCATTTTTTTGTTTTTGTAAAGAGTTGGTAAGAATTAAAAAAAAGCCTCCTCAACGCGTGATGCGGAGGAGGGAAGAGAGGAGAAAAGAGCGGACTAGTGGTGCGCGGGGACCATGCTGATCCCGGAGACGCCGGCGCGGGAGCGTTCGTCCGTGATGATCATTGCCAGACGGGCGAAGAACGGATCGCTGGAGTTCCCCACGAGACGGTCGAAAGCAGTCTCGAGTTGACCTCGGAGGCCGTTCTGGCGTGCCCAGGAGACCAGATCGCAGAAGCACTGCGGTTGGCCCGAGGCGGCGGCGATGCGCAGGAGGAGATCGGGGTCTCGTGGAACGACGCCATCGACCCTGGCCAGGATGTCGGTGAAGACATGGATGGCGTCATCGCCGGATTTGGTGATGGCCTGAGGGTCTTGGACGATGCTCCTGACGAGCCGGTAGTGGGCGTTGAGGCGGCGAGCGGAGGAAAAGGAAGGAGTTGGGATGGCGGCTGACACGGGTTTGACTCCATGTGCGGGGATTTGGTCATCGGAACTGCTCCGAAAAACCATGGCTATGGTAAGCCTTTTTTTTGTTTGTGTCAAGAGGAGGGAGGGAGGGAGGAGGAGGGAGAGGTTTGAGAGGCTTGAGAGGTTGGAGAGGCTTGAGAGGTTGGAGAGGCTTGAGAGGCTTGAGAGGTTGGAGAGGCTTGAGAGGCTTGAGAGGTTGGAGAGGCTTGAGAGGCTTGAGAGGAGGGAGAGGCTTGAGAGGATGGAAGAGTCTTTGGGGTTGGAATGCAAGAAATTAAAAAAAGTCCGTCTCGGCTGATTGGTAGAGACGGAGAGGTGTTTGGGATGATTTGAGTAACAGAAGGTGTGCTATTGCTCGGGGTCCTGTTTCTGAGTGACCATGCGGTCGACGGCCATTCGGACGTCGGTCATGGCCTTGATGTAGGTGTAGCCGGTCGACTCGCGGTGGTCGTAGCGATTCACGATGGTCGTGACGACCTCGCGCAGGTGCGGATTCGTGGCCATGTCAGTGACAAACTGGTGGGCCAGGGTTTCGGCCAGAGTCCAGGTGCCCGGAACCAGGTCGACATCGGCCACCCGGGCCTTGGTGGTGTTGCTCGCGAAGAAGGCACTGATGGCGGCGTGCTTCTCGGCTGGCGTTTCCATCGTTCCTAGCTTCTTGAAGAAGGTCAGGAAGAATTGGAAGTCGGCTTCATCGAAGCCATCGGTCGGGGTCACCGAGGCCGAGACTTCCTCCTCTCCGCACGGTACAACCTCGTCACCGACAGCCGTGATGGCTTGGCCGGTGGCTGATGAGCTGGAGCGGGCGAAGTAGAGGGTGGGGTAGCGGACGTCGTAGAGGCAGGCGGCGTCGTCGAAGGGGTCGCCGGCTACTTCGAGCTCCATGTGGGTACCGCTGATCGTGCCAGTCAGGGTGGCGATCGGGATGGTGTCGTCGATGTCCGAGAGGAGGTCGACTTCGACCGTGCCGCTGGTGGTGTAGACACCACTCGCGAAGAGATACCCGTGGATGAAGCCGTCGTCGTAGCTGTCGACGGCGGGTACGAAGTCTGAGGACATGACACCGTC
This sequence comes from Candidatus Uhrbacteria bacterium, assembly GCA_003511125.1. Classification (GTDB taxonomy): domain Bacteria; phylum Patescibacteriota; class Patescibacteriia; order UBA9934; family GWF2-40-263; genus UBA12403. Next base: position 31,390 of record DOJV01000026.1, on the reverse strand, counting down.
GCCGGTGAAGACACCGATGGCGTCGCGGGTGATATCTGCGCCCACGAAGCTCATGGTGAGCTCGACCGACCGAGCCAAGCAGGAGCTCTCATCGACGGTTGCAGCGTCGTAGAGGTCGGCGCCGACGACGGCCGTCCAGGTGCCGATGAGGTCGGTTGGGCAGTCTGGGGTAGACGGAGTATCATCAGTTTCGTATCTTTCCTCCCAGACTTCATCACAATAGGCTTCGATATCGCTTGGGATATCGTCATAGTAGCCGGCACGCCTGCACAAATCATCGTAGCAGGCGAGGTATGCGGCTCCACCGAAGATACAGATGGTGGTGTCGCAGAGATCTTGGTAGGTCTCGTCGTCTACCGGGATGGCAGTGTCATCATACTGCCCCCCCAGACCATATCCTTCCTTTATCTGGTCGCATTCGTTGCGACAGCCCGAAGCCATGAAGAAAGCGAAGAGAAGAAGGCAGCGCTGAGCGAGGAACATTTGTGCACTCCGTGCGGGTTGAGGTGGGGTGATTGCTCTTCCTGAGCTTCAAAAGGTTAGCGTTTTCTAAGGTTTTTGTCAATGGGGTGAAAGGCTGGAGATGCTTGAAAGGCTTGAAAGGCTGGAGATGCTTGAAAGGCTGGTTGGTTGGTTGGTTGGTTGGTTGGTTGGTTGGTTGGTTGGTTGGTTGGTTGGTTGGTTGGTTGGTTGGTTGGTTGGTTGGTTGGATTGACTAAAACGGTCAAAATATGTAAGGTTTTGGTGCGTGGATTTGGTAATCCATGGCTTCCAAATCCTGTTTCCCTTCGAAAGGGGGAAAAATGCGTCCTTCCATCGAAACACTTCTTCTCATCGCTCTTCCTGCTTCCGGCAAGTCCGAGGTGCGGAAGTGCCTCAAGCACGCCTTCACTTCGGCCGAACTCGCCGATCTCGGCATCGGGGAGACCGTCGACCTCGACGACTACCCGTATGTCGAGTTCGAACGAATGGTCAACATAGCGTGCCGGAGCCTCGGTATGTCGGAGATCTTCTTCGACGGTCCGGATGGCGGCTTCAAGAACCCGCTCGAGTGGCTCGTCCTCATCGAGCTGCTCAATGAGGACTTCAGGAACATCACAGAGCAGCGCCATGTGTTCGATAACCACTTTTTGGCCGTCTGCGACCTGTTCGAGCGTATCGATCGAGCCGAGCAGAAGGTGGGAGTCGCTCCGCGTCTGATCTCGTTCCAGCCAGTAGACAGAGTGAGGTTGATTGACGCCATTGTGGCCGAAGTCGCAAACCCCGAGGGGATGAGCGCGGCCAAGCGGCTCATTATCGAGCCATACTTCTGGCGGAGATCGAGCCTCGACGGTTGCACTGTAATCATCGAGTTCTCGCGCGGCATCCCCAAGGATTCGTTCCTGCCGCCCGAGTTCCCGTTCGGCTACACCCATTCCTTGGCCTGGCTCTCGCCGGAGATCCTTGAGACCGCTTTCGTCCTCAATATCATGGTGACGCGCGAGGATTCGATTCGCAAGGACAAGGCGCGGAACGTGCCGAGCGGCGACTCCACCATGAACCACGGTCTGCCGGATGTGGTTCGCGAGGGCGCCTACTGGGGCGACGATTTCGCCCACCTGTGTGATGCAGAGGGGTGGCTGTGTTTCAGTGATTGTGGGGGGATGGAAGTAACCCTGCCAGCCGCTGTCTTCGACAACACCGGCGTCGGCTGCACCGATGTCTTCCGCCGCCAGCCTGAAACATGGACATCGGAAGAGGTCGCTCCGGCCAAGGAGAAGCTCCAAGCCGCTTTTGCCAAGCTTCGAGCGATGCTGTAGTGCGTCGCCGTCTTCCTTCCCTCTGTTCCTGAACTCCGGTTCGGGGCAGGGGGTTTTTTGTCTTCACCCCTTACCCTCTCCTGCCAGAATTCTGGGAGGAGAGGGAGAATGAATTTTTTATCGAAGTTGAGCGGAAAAGGACATAATTACTTAAACGATAAGGCCGATCCCCCTTCGCTCTCGGCGAGCTACGGAGGACACTGTCGGCCTTAAGTTAATATAATCCACTTCACCAAATCCATAATTTCCGCTAAAATAACCAATGTCTTATGTCTCAAAACACTTTTGTTTCCGAAATCGAAAAATATGTCGGCCAGGAGGTTCAGCTCAAAGGTTGGGTATACAACTTCCGCTCCAGCGGCAAGATTTTTTTCTTGCAGTTTCGTGATGGTACCGGTCGTATCCAGATCGTTTACTCGGCGGCGAATTTGCCGGTCGAGCAGTGGGAGAAATTAAATTCTTTGCGGATCGAATCTTCGGTTGTGATTAACGGAACCGTCAAAGCCGAGTCGCGCGCGCCGTCAGGTTTTGAACTCGACGGTACTTCGGTCGAGATCGTTCAACTCGCTCCGGAAGATTATCCGATCGGTAAAAAAGAACATGGTCCGGATTTTCTCCTCGACAATCGTCATCTTTGGTTGCGCTCGGAAAAACAATGGGCGATTCAACGCGTTCGCGACACGATCATTCGCGCGACTTTTGATTATTTTAAAGAAACCGGTTTTGTAAAATTCGATACGCCGATTTTAACTCCGAATGCTTGCGAGGGAACGACCGAACTTTTTGAAATGGATTATTTTGATGTTGGTAAAGCCTACCTCGCCCAGTCAGGTCAGCTGTATCTCGAAGCCGGAGTTATGAGTCTTGGTCGTTGTTTTGATTTTGGTCCGGTCTTTCGTGCCGAGAAGTCGAAAACCCGTCGCCACCTCACCGAGTTTTGGATGATGGACGCCGAAGCGGCTTTTGTCGAGCATGACGAGAACATAAAAATTCAAGAAGAATTGGTTTGTCGAATTGTGAAAGACGTTTTGGAAAAAAATCAACACGAATTAAAAGTTTTGGAACGCGATGTCGAAGCTCTTAAAAAAATTCAGGCGCCGTTTATTCGCATGACTCACGCCGAAGCCGTAATTAAACTTCATGAGCTCGGCAGTGACATTAGCGAGATGGATGATTTGGGAGGCGACGATGAGACAATTTTGACCAAGCAATACGATCGCCCAATCTTTGTTGAGAAATATCCGGCCGTTGTCAAAGCGTTTTACATGAAGCGCGATTCGACCGATCCGTCGCGTGCCCTTTGTGCCGATCTGCTTGCTCCAGAAGGCTACGGCGAAATCATCGGCGGCAGTCAGCGTGAGGATGATTACGAAACTCTTCTCGCTCGTATTAAAGAACATAATTTGCCGGTCGAAGCTTTCCAATGGTATCTCGATTTGCGCAAATACGGCTCGGTGCCGCACTCGGGTTTTGGTTTTGGTCTTGAACGATTGGTAACTTGGATTTGTGGGCTTGAGCACGTGAGAGAGTCGATTCCGTTTCCAAGATTAATTAATAGAATTACACCATAACACCCCCACCCCAACCCTCCCCCGTATGCGGCCATACGAGGGAGGGAGAACTAAAATTATGAAGTATAAAGTAATAGGATTATTGTTAATGACAGGAGTGTTGTTTTTTGGATATTCCATTCTTTCTTGCGGTACAGATTATTATTTGGATCTTAATTTGGCCTGTCCGGCTAGTTGGTTTACCAAGAATCTTCCGGCTAGTTTTGATGGTAAAATTGAGTCGATTAAACCAGGAACCTATGTCTCGTATTCTGTTACCAAGATACTTAAATCAGCGACCGACTACGAACCAGCCGAAATTTCCAGTGAACTTTTTTCATACAGGTTAGAGGATAAAGAAACAAATAAACTTTTTAGTTCAATGAATAATGGAATTTTTAATTTTTCAAAACAAGGAACAGGAATTTTGACCATAAATGGATTATCCAGTTCCAGCGCCGCTACTTTTATTGATATGGCCGGAATCCAAACCACAACAGATTCTTTTGATTTTCCATTAAATTCAAATAATGGGAAAATCGCTGTTTTAACAGAAGAGTTGGATTTAGGTTCTGGGGAAATGGGGTGTCCTCGTGATGGTTTAAAGATAAGTATTATTAATGAAAATGGTATAAATTTAGTTTCAGATAAAACTTTTGTTTGGAAAGATTATGATTTGCAACAACTGTGTCCGGAAGTTTATTATGTGTCTAATGACGGAAAATATTTTTATGTAATAGGTGATTCGGTTGGTGGCGGTACGGTGGATACTATAATGAAGTATTCAGTTGAGGAAGATAAAATGTTTAAAGCTGATTTATTGGAAAAAGACAGTCGGTTGGTTTCTTGGCAGATTAATACTGATAACGGTTGGCTTGGTGTGGTTTCGGTGGATAAGAATTTAGGGACAGCTCAACATGTTTTTAGGATAAATTTGATTTCTGGTGAAATAACCGATTTAGTTATTCCACATTCATTTTTGAGTATTGATCGAGTATTTTTATCGTCTGATGGAAATTTTTGGTCGCCAGTTTTTAATGATGGCGCCGAAGGAATTCAGGACTGTGTACGCGTGCTGTCTGTTGGGCAAGAGTTAGTAGAGGATAACGAGACGCAATGTTTAATGAGCGGAAAAGTTGTTGATTGGGTTGATGACCTCTTAATTGTGAAGCGAGATGGAGAATTGGTTTTATACGATCTTACTACCAAGATGACAATAATTCTTGATAGAGATATTTGTGAAAGTTGGGATCCGGATTATCAAATAATTGACTATATCGGAACAATTAAAATTTAAAAATCATATGACTCGAACTTGGAACCTCAAAACTCCGGAAAAAATCGGAGAAACAGTAAAACTTAACGGTTGGGCTCACGGCATTCGTCGAATGGGCGAAAAGCTCGTTTTTATTGATTTGCGCGATCGTAGTGGTCTCGTGCAGGTGGTTTGTTATAAACCTGATCTAGACGAAGTCTCACTCAAAGAGGTTGACGAAGTTGGTGGCGAGTATGTCCTTGAAATCGAGGGAGTCGTGCAGAAGCGCGGGGAGAAACAAATCAATCCCGACTTGCCAACCGGCACGGTCGAAGTGGCCGCTAAATCGTTCAAAATTTTGAATGCTTGCAAAACACCACCGTTTGAAATTGACAAAGACACCATCGGTATCAATGAAGAACTCCGTCTCAAGTATCGCTATCTTGATTTGCGCAGTGAGCGGATGCATCGAAATATAATTTTACGCGATAAAATTATTTCGTTTTTTCGTGACTACATGCACAAGAATGATTTTGTGGAGATCGAAACGCCGATTCTTATGAAAGGAACCCCTGAAGGTTCACGAGAATATGTTGTACCATCTCGTTTGCATGACGGAAAGTTTTATGTTTTGCCGCAATCGCCTCAACAGTTCAAACAACTTTCCATGGTCGCCGGTTTTGAGAGGTATTTTCAAATCGCCCGTTGTTTTCGCGACGAAGATCAGCGCGGCGATCGTCAACCGGAGTTCACACAACTTGATTTTGAGATGTCGTTTGTGACCCAAGAAGACATTTTGCAATTTACTGAAGCAATGTTTATAGAATTATTGAAAACAAATTTTCCTGAAAAGAAAATTACCACAGTCCCGTTTCCACGTCTGACTTACGCCGAATCAATGGAAAAATACGGAAGCGATAAACCGGACTTGCGCGTCGACAAAAATGATCCAAACGAGCTGGCTTTTACTTGGGTGCTAGATTTCCCAATGTTTGAGTGGGACGAAGAAGGAAACATCGCCGCCAAACATCATCCATTCTGTTCGATCAAAGACGAAGACCGCGAGAAATTTATGAAGGGCGAAGATTTGGCCGGTATCCGAGCGAATGCTTATGATTTGGTGCTTAATGGTTACGAATTATCTTCCGGAAGTATCAGAATTCATGAAAGAGAATTGCAAAAAAAGATTTTCGATTTATTAAAAGTTGGCGAAGTTGAACAACAAGAGCGTTTTGGTCATATGCTCGAGGCTTTCGAGTATGGTGCTCCGCCACACGGTGGTTTTGCTCCCGGTATTGATCGAATTGCTATGTTATTGGCCGGCGAGCCGAATATCCGCGAAGTGATTGCTTATCCAAAAACCGGCGACGCTCGCGACTTGATGATGGGCGCGCCGAGCGAATTGCCGGAGAAATCTTTATCAGAAGTTCATATTAAAATCAAATAAATGTACCAAGTCGCCACAGAAAAATTTTCCGGCCCTCTTGATCTTCTGCTTAGTTTAATTGAAAAAGAAGAACTGCCGATTTCCGATGTCTCGCTTGGCGAAGTAACCGGCGAGTATCTTAAGTATATCGAGAGCACCGATGTCCCGGCTGACGAGCTGGCGGATTTTTTGACCGTGGCCGCGAAACTTTTGCTTATTAAGTCGAATTCAATTTTGCCGATACCCGAGGCCGAGGTTGAAGATCAGAATAATTTGGCGGCGCAGTTGCGATTGTATCAAGCTTTTATCGAAGTGGCCGGACAGGTCGAAAAGATGTATGTCAGCGAGATGGTGTCGTTTGCTCGCCCGTATGTTCCACTGCCGGTGGAACCAGGTTTCCGTCCACCGGAATTGTTGACTCAGAACTCTTTGGTTGAATCTTTTAAGGCTCTAATCAAAAAACTCGAGCCGTTTTTCTCACTGCGCCAAGCTTCACTTGAGCGTGTGGCCTCGGTCGAGGAACGTATTCGCGATATTCATCGAGCGATCATGGATCGGGCGCATTTTTCGTTTTCAGATATGGTTGGTAAAGCCAAGTCACGGGCCGATATTGTGGTGAGTTTTTTGGCTTTGCTCGAGCTGGTAAAACAGAGAATTGTAAAAGTTCAGCAGTCAAAAGCTTTTGAAGATATTGTTTTAACACGAAATGAATAATTTCTTTAATTTTAGCGTAATTTTTTAACAAATTGACGACCGTCGAAAAGAAGTGTTTTTGCACTAACTTTAACCAAATCTATGCTTACCACCACTCTCGAAGCCATTCTCTTTGCCGCGGCCAAGCCGCTCGATTTTAAAATTTTGATTAAGACTTTGAATACCAACCAAGAAACTCTTCGTGAAGCCATTGATTCATTAAAAGCTGTTCGTAATATCGAAACTTCGGGTATTCATCTTTTGGAACAAGAAGGGAAGTTGCAGTTGGTTAGCAATCCGGCCGCGGCCGAGGCGGTTAAACTTTTTGCCAAAGAGGATATGGGCGGCGAGCTCACTAAACCTTCACTCGAGACTTTGACTATCATCGCTTATCGTGGGCCCATGACCAAGCCAGAGATCGAGCAGATTCGTGGCGTTAACTGCACCATGATTTTGCGTAATCTTTTGATGCGCGGTTTGGTTGAAGAAAAAGAAGATGTCAGTAAGTTGCAGCCGGTTTATTCGGTCTCGCTTGATTTGCTTCGGCATTTGGGAATTGTTGGTGTGTCCGAGCTCCCCGAGTACGCGGATTTTCATAACAACGCCCAGATCGATCAAATGATTCAAGATCTTACCGGCGCCATAGTAATCTCGGAAGAAAAACAAATTGTATGATTTATAAAGCTCTAGCTGAAATACTTTTGACTGCTAGTTTGCTGCAGATTTTTCCGGTTGACGCTGGAGTTATTGAGTCTTACGCCAGATTTCCGGAATCAGGCAATCGTCCTGGCGTAACCATCGAAGAAGTGTTGACAGCGAGACAGCCGAGTTTGCCCATGGCCGAAAATGCTATTCGGGCGCCTAAAAAAATTCGTCCGGAAAGTATGGGGGTGGTAACGGCCGCTCATTCGGCTTTGGTGATTGATGCCGCTAGCGGCGCCGTGCTTTTTGAAAAAAACGCTTCAGCTAAAAGATCAATCGGGAGCATGACCAAGCTGATGACGGCTTTGGTTTTTTTGTCCGGAAATCCGGATTTGAATTCTGTGGCCGCGCTTGAGAGTAGTGATTTTCGCGAAGGCGGTCGCCAACACGTTCCTGTTGGTAAACAGATTACCGTTAAAGATTTACTTTTAGCCAGTTTGGTTTCGTCTGATAATTCAGCCACGGCTTCTTTGGTTAGACTTTCCGGTTTGACCGAAGGTGATTTTGTGGCTCGAATGAACGAAAAGGCCGCGGAAATTGGTATGACTTCGACAACTTTTTCCGATCCTACCGGCCTGTCGCCGGAAAATCGTTCCACTACTCCGGATTTGGTCGCTTTATTAAAAGCCGCTCTTCAAGATGAAAATATTCGTTTTGCCACCGAGCAAGCCAGTGCCACGATTTCCGATTTCGAAGGAACGGTTTATCAACTCGAAAATACTAACGAGCTTTTGGATGGATTTGTTAATCAAGAACCGTATAAAATTGTCGGTGGCAAAACCGGTTATTTACCAGAGGCCGGTTATTGTTTAGGTATTGAAGCCCAAAAAGATGGCGGAAAAAATATTTTTGTCGTGGCTTTGGGTTCTGATTCATCGGTTGGTAGATTGCGTGACGTTAAGGCTTTGACAGTTTGGGCGTATAATACTTTTGAGTGGTGAGGGTGGAGTGGCGGCCCGCCTCGCCGAAGCCCGGCGAAGGTGGGGGGTGAAAGTTTATTTTTTTAAGATTTTATGTTTAGTCCAGAAATTTTAACCTTACTTTTGGCGGCCGCGCCGATTTCTGAACTTCGCGGGGCAATTCCGATGGCCGTTTCGGTTTGGCATTTGTCGCTGGTTTCGGCTTTTTTATTTTCGGTCATCGGAAATATTTTGCCAGTGCCGGTTATTTTTTATCTTCTGCCAAAGGTTTTGGCTTGGGCCGAAAAACACGGGCCTTGGCTACATCGATTTTTGACGGTTTATCTCGAGAAAAAGCGCGCCAAGTTTCAGTCTTCGTACGATAAGTACGGCGCTCTCGCTCTCATGTTTTTTGTGGCCATTCCGTTGCCAATTACTGGGGCTTGGACCGGAACAGGTTTGGCAGTTCTTTTGCGAATCCACCCGCGCTATTCTTTTCCGGCAATCGTGGCCGGAATTTTGATTGCCGGGGTGATTGTTTCGTTAATTGTGAGCGGAGCGTTAGGGTTTTTGGGGTGGATGATTTAAAGATAATTTGGTTCTTCAGACTTTCCTGTGGGTAGAACAATTCTCCCAACCGTCGTCATTGCGAGCCCAGCGAAGCAATCTCCTCGATTTTTGCATGAGCAGTCGAATTTTTGGTTACAAAACAAGAATACAAGGAGATTGCTTCGCCGGGCTCGCAATGACGGGTGGTTTTTACCCATAAGAAAGCCGGAAGAGCCAAAATGGTTCCTCAGACTTTTCTGTAAAGAAGTTAGCCTCGATCACCCCTCCCGGGCCCTCCCCGGAAGGGAGAGATAACGAGTTTCCTCAAAACCCCTCTCTCCCGGAGATGGCCTGGGAGAGGTGTGATGTCGAATCTAAAACATTTTACCCACAGGAAAGTCTGAAGAACCGATAATTTTAAAATCATATGATGGAATTTAGTGGTATTAGATCTAAAATGTATAAAGAGTGTTTGAGGGAGTATCCTTTAGCCAGAGAAGAAGATCTTAAGGTGATGAAAAAGTTTTTGTCGCCCAAAAGGTATGAAATTATTTTAGAAGTTGGCGCAGGTAGCGGTTTTTTTTCTGCGCTTCTTGCTGATTTGGTTCAAGAGCTTGTGGTTTCCGATCCATCTAATGAACAATTGTTGGAAGTAGAGGCTTTAGGAAGACAAAATATTAAATTAGTGGCATTCGGAGCGGATGAATTGAATTTAGGTAAGGAAAAATTTGATGCTATTTGGTCGTTTGGGGCGCTACATCATTGTTTTAATAAAACTGCGGCTTTTAAAAATTTTGCTCGAGTTTTAAAAAAGAACGGTCGATTGGTGATTGGAGATGTCTTTAGTGGTTCTAAATTGGCAAAACATTTTGATACCCAAGTCGCCAGATATTGCGCAACTGGACACGAAGTGGCTTTTTGGACAGATGAATTTGCCGAAAGTCTGTGCTTCCTTTCTGGTTTTGAGAAACCAAAAATTGAAGATTTAAAAATTGAGTGGAAATTTAAGACCAAAAAAGACCTGGGTATCTTTTTATATAAGCTTCATGCTATGGTCAAAACTACTCCGGAAGAATGTTTGAAAGGTGCCGAAAAGATTCTTGGTGTGAAAAAGAAAAAAGGATTCTATTGTCTAAATTGGCCAATGAAAATTTTGGTTTCAAAAAAGAAATAGATTTATGCGTATCATCATCGACTGTCGTTACATTCTCGATCCGCCAAACGGTCAGTTTGGCGGGATTTCGGAGTATGCCGATGGTTTGATTCGAGCTTTGCTTGATTTAAAGACAGGCAACGAGTTTGTTTTATTTTTTTCGGAAAAATATTCTGGCGATTTGGCTGTGGCTCGAGGTGGAGTCGAAGTTGTTCGAGTGCCGGTGAAGCGGGGAAGTTTCTTTTTTAATCATTTCGTTTTTCCGCGATTGGTTCGTTTGAGTCGTCCAGATATTTTTTTCGCGCCTCAGGGTCAATTGCCGCTCGGTTGGCGGGGAAGAGCCGTGGTAACAGTTCATGATTTGGCTATCTTCGGGCATCCGGAGTGGTTTCCTGGTGGCTTCTCGCGCTGGTTCTCGACCAAGCTGGTGGTGCCGTGGAGTTTGCGACGAGCCGAGAAAATAATCGCGGTTTCCGAGGCGACGAAAAAAGATTTGATGCGGCTTTTTAAAATTCCTGACGAGAAAATTTTTATTGTTTATCCGGACGTGGTTGTTTCCGAACACGTCGAAAATGGGTCCAGTGATTATTTTCTGTGTCTTGGCACTATCGAACCTAGAAAAAATTTCTTGTTGGCCGCGCAGGCCATAAAAATCCTTCGGGAAAAATTTCCCGAAGCCAAACTTCTGATCGTTGGCGGGCGCGGCTGGAAATTCGCGGAGACAATAAAAGAATTTGATCCGGAGTTTGTCGAAGAACTTGGATTTGTTTCTTGCGAGCAAAAGTTTTCTCTCCTCGCCAAAGCCCAAGCCCTGGTTTTTCCCTCGCTATACGAAGGTTTCGGCCTGCCACCACTCGAAGCCATGAAACTTGGTGTGCCGGTTATCACCACGCGCGCCGGCGCCCTGCCCGAAGTTTGCGGCGAGGCCGCGCGTTATGTTTCGATCAACGATCCCGTCGAGCTTGCTCGAGCCATGGAAGAAATGTTTGCCGAAAATCTTCGAGCGGGTTATATTGAAAGAGGTTTAAAACAGGCGGAAAAATTCTCTTGGAAAAAATCCGCCGAAGAAATTCTTAATATTTTGTCTTTATGAAAAAAGAAGTTGTAGTTACTCCTGGCCAAATGATTGCCGATGGTTGGGGTAATCGGCGGGCTTTAGAAGCTGAAAAGGCTCTAAAGGCTATAGATGAAGAATTAGCAGCGAATGACAGTCGGCTTGAATCTGGGGAGATGGAATTTGAGGTTTGGGAAGCGGCTCAAGCCGCGTTGCGAGAAAAGATACCGGCTCAGCAGCAAATAATAAGGGAAGAAAAAGCCAGATATCAAGAGTTGTTGGCTGAGAGACGAGTCGCTTAATATGTCCGAAGATCTCTTTCAAAAAGCCGTCGTTCTTGTACAGACCAGAATTTCTGGCACTCGTAAAGGTATGCCCGGGGTGCCGAATTTTCAGCATTCTTTTGATGTGGCGGAAACTCTTCAGTCTTACGGTTTTCCCGAGGAGGTTATTTTAGCCGGGTTGCTTCACGATATTTATGAAGATGCTGATACTGGTTTTGAAGAATTGCGCCAGCTGGGTTTTTCATCTCGAGTAGTCGAATTGGTGCGACTTTGTAGCTTTGATAAAACTATTGCCAATAACGATGCTCGCTGGATTATGATGATAATCGGTTTGTACGACGCGGCCGATGCCGAGGCTTGGGCCATTAAGATTTCCGATCTTCTCGATAACCTCCGCGATGCCTGGGCGTTACCCGAAGCCCGAGCCGATTTTATGAGAAAAACCAAGTCACCAGTTCTGCTTTGTCTGACTTACCCGCAACTCGGCCCGACCGAACTTTGGCAAGAACTCAAAGAAGAATCAGAAAAATAAAAATCGGGGAAGTTCCCCGGTTTTTGTATTTTTTACAATTTTACACTTTTACTAAATTACAACCGCGCCTGCAGAATCAAAATCAAGATAGCCTGGGCAGCCAAGGAATAGCGGAGTGGGACATCGCCACGGCGTTTGATAATGGCGTCGTGAAAAACAAAATGTAATCTATAGATCCAACGAAGATAGCGAAATTTTGTAACATCGTATAGGCCGACCAATAAATCTGGCAAGATTGAGCCGATGATACCCATGCTGATTGAACGGATTAGGGTGACATCGCGGACATTAACGATAAACAAAACAAACAAGATGGCACAGGCCGCATCGGTGGTAACGTAAGCCACGGCTTGTTTGCGGCGGCGTTTTAAAACGCGATAATTGTCGGAAATAAAACTATCGCCGTGTGGGATAATATCTACCAAAAAATGCACCGCAATAGCGATAATGAACCCAAGCAGGGGGTTGCCGACGGCTTCGCCAATAACCGCCCCCATGGCGGCATGAGCTGTAAGTGTCATAAGTCGCTAATATGATAGCAGATTTTTGGCGGTTCGAGAAGATTTTGGTGGATAAACAAAAAATTCCGAAAAATTCGGAATTTTTTGGTAGCGGGGGTGGGGATCGAACCCACGACCTCGGGCTTATGAGTCCCGCGCTCTAACCAACTGAGCTACCCCGCCGTATTTCTGGTTGGAGTTAATTTATTCAACTGCCGCGCTCGCCGGGTTTTATTGAGGTATTTGGCGGGTAAATAATATCAAAAACTTGTCATAAATGCAAGACTGTGTTAAACTAGCCATTGTCAAAAAAACGGGCGAGTGGCGGAACTGGTATACGCGCGGGACTCAAAATCCCGTTCTCGCAAGGGATTGAGGGTTCGATTCCCTCCTCGCCCACCACCCTTCGCTCCGAGGCGTAGCTTCCGCCTACACCGGGCTTCGGTGGACGCGTCGGTTAGGCGGGCCAAAATTTAACAAAACACCGCGGGGTAGAGCAGCCTGGCAGCTCGTCTGGCTCATAACCAGAAGGTCACCGGTTCAAATCCGGTCCCCGCAACCAAAAATACCCGATAAGTTTGTCGGGTATTTTTGTTATTATTTTTGTTTGTCTTTTTCTTTAAGCCATTTTGTCAGAATTTCTTTTCCTTCCAGGGTTTTATTAAGTGTTATTTGCGGCGGGTGTTCATGCGAAGTCAGAAGTTTGAAATTGTGTTTGGTTATCAGGGATTCAATAACCGTTTTATCAGCAACCCAACCTGTTGGATCGAAATTTGGACCGTTTAAAACAGTAAAAAAAGTTTTACCTTGATGTTTTGTTGATACTAAAATCGAGACAAGAGATTTGTCGGAAAAGTTTACTGCCAATGGGGTCAATTTGGTTTCAGGCCGCAGTTTTAGTTTTTTTGAAAAATCTTTCATAAGCACGTTGATTATTAGTACCCTCTGGCAGATCGTCAGATATTCTAAAACGTCTAGTTAACCGTGAGATTTTTTTGATCATGGTCGCAGAATCTGGAAACATTGAGGAAAGGCAATCTTCTTCAGAAAGAGCACTTCTTTGAGAGAGAACTAGTTCTTCTGAATCTGCCACTGAAAGCGGACCAGGGGTTTGAACCTCGATATAACTTAGACTTTCAAAAAAACCCATTGATTCCGAGCCCTTAGGTTCGAATTGCGAGTCAAGTTCGAAAATCGCTTTAGCAATTATGCCGTGTTCTAAAGTTAGTTGTCGGTTGGCGGCCCCGAGCCAACCTTTTTGGTCGTCACGAAGCGAAAAAGGCAAACCAGATTCGTTTAGACTGTCTCCGATTGTGCAGACTGCTTTATTTTTTAGAGCCTCGAGAGAAAAAACAAAGTGAAAAGCTCCGAATTCCGGAGCGGCCCCTCTTTCCTTATCTACCGATGTTCCTAATGCCAAATATACCGGATGTTCATTTTTTTTAAATCCAAGTTCATCTTCAACCTTTCTGCGATGCTTCCAAGCGCTCCTTTCGGTGGAGGAACGACTTCTCAATTCTTCTGGTAGTAAATCCCCGGGGAGGATTTTGCCACTATCCAAGATCTCTGATATTTCGTCGGATCTTTCATTAAAACTTATAAAAGCTGATCGTTTAGCTCTTTCAACCAAGGGTTGTAATTTTTCGGAGATTTCTTTTGATGATCGGCCTTGTTGGTGGTAGTAAGCGGTAAAACGCCGAATGCTTTCTCGGAGGTTTTTGAAGGATCTTTCTCGAGCCTCTTTAAACGCCTCACTAGCTCCTTCAGACAAAGGTTCGGACAAAGCACGTCTTTCATCGTTTTCGGTTATGTTAAACGGTTTAAAGAATAATTCCTCGATTTCTTTTTCTTGTTCAAGGGTTGTGATTTCGGCTCGTTCGGCTCTTGTAATTATTTCTCGGAGGCCTTCGCCGTCCTTTTGATAAGAGTCTAGCCCATGGAGAGTTTTTAAAAAGGAACCAACATTTTGTTGGTAATCGTATGTTTTTGTATTGACCCGTTTGGTTGCTTCGTCAACCGTGTAGGCTATAGCTGTCAGACGTTTTTTTGTTTCATTTTCTCTTTTTAAAAGTTCTTCAAATTTTTTTATTTTGGCCAAGATTTTTTCGTCAAACAAACGACCGTGCAAGTTTTTGTATGGCTGTCCGGAAGCCAGTGAGTTGAAGTATTCCAGAATGGTTTTAGCGTCTTCAAAACGCGCATGGTTTTGGCGTCTGGTGTTTGGAAAAAATCCGAGAGCTAGAAATTTTTCCGATTTTTGTTTGTCTGTTTGAGCGGTTTCTTTGAGGTCTCTTTCGATTTCCGCTAAATCCGCGGCGATTTTTTGAGATTCAGATTCTAAAGCGATTTTCTCCAGTTCGATTTTTTTTAAGGCCTCAATTTCTAATATTAAAGAGCCTGCTTTTTTTTCGAGTGTCGCCGCTTCTTTTAATATTTTTCCATTAAAGTTTGGTTGGCGTTCTTTTCTGTAAAACGATGGGGTGAACGGGTGTTTTTCCAAACTTTCAATCAGTGAAGAGAATTGGCGCCAGAATTCTAGGGTTTTTTCTACCATCTCAGAGATGCTTTTTTGAACATCTAGAGTTGAAATTTCGTCTAGAACGCCTAATTTTCGCTTAATTTTTTCGGTAGTTTCGTCAATTTCAGCGATGATTTTATGTATTTGAGTTTGACGGTCAAAATTTGGGAATAGGTAATCTGGTCGAATCACAGATTTATGTTGTGGTTCGATTTCCTTTTCGCCAGGCTTCGGGTTTTTCTCCAAGATCATACAAAGAAATGGTATCATTTTTTTGTTTTTTTGTCTTGGCGATTCGTTGGTTTCTTGTTTTGGTCAAAAAAATATTTTAAATATTCAGCTGTCTTATCCAGATTCAGTTTTCCTTTTTGTCTCAAGCCACTTTCTGCGTCCACGGAAATTGGGATTTTAAAAAAATCCTCAAGAGCGATAATTTTATCAAGTTTTTTGCTATCGTATCCGCCAGCTACGGCGATATGGCTCAAACCTTTTCTAACGATCGAAAGAATTTTTTCTTGAGTCGTCGATATACTTTCTGAAATCCCGCGGCCGAGGCTGTCGTCAAGGAGCAGGTAATTTCCGGTTTTTTGGAAGTATTCGGTAAATTCCGGATTTTTGAGCAGAGAAATTTGTTCTGATCTAATTTGAAAGATAATATTTTCTTTTTTTAGCGAGTCGAGGATTTCCAGATTAATTTTTTCTGTGGCAGAATCGTTAGTTCGGATTTGTAACGAATAACGAAAAGTTAGTGAATCGAGGAAATTTTTCAGTTCGCGATAAAATTGTCTTTGTTGGCAATAGTCGAGGTGAAGGACAAGATTTACATTTTTTTGATTTTTTATTTTTTTAGCAAAATTGTTTATGTGTTTTTGAAGCTGACGGTTTTTTAGATCGCCGTTTTTCGGGGACAGTGCCAGTCCTAGAAAAATTTTGCGACCTTGATCGTTAATTTCAAAAGAATTGACGAGTTTGGCGATTATTTCTCCTTGTTCTTTAACGTCTTGCAGCCAAAGAGTGACGCCGATATAGGGGGAGTGTTTGGCGTCGTAGTGTGAAAATTTTTGTTCTTTGGTTGTGAAATATTTTTTGTTGTGCAGGTTCGGTTCAATTAGTAATGAGTGCATCACCACTTTGTATCCGGCGCGTTCTAGGAAAAGTCTTTTGTAGGGATTGTTGGAAAGCAAAACAATCGGACTTTTTTGTCCAAGTATTTTTTCGAGAATTTCGAGACAGTTAGTGTAGTCGCGACCGTCGGGTTTGCCGCTCAAGAGAATGTTGGCTTCGTGAGTGTCCAGGCCATCGAGTATCAAATTGTAAGCCTGAACTTTTTTGAAGAGTCCAAGATTTCGACCTTCTTGGCGGTGATAGATAAAAATTCCGTTGCCATGTTTGCTAATTTCGCGCAGGGCAGTATTTTTTTGTTGGCCGCAGTCGCAAGCCAGGGAATAGAAGGTATCGCCAGTTAAACACTCGGAATGGATTCGAAGAAGGATTTCGCCTTTTGGATCGAGATTTATTGAGGATAAAGCGATCGTCTCGCGTCCGCGTTCGCCGTTTTGAACCCAGAGTTTGAAATTTCCGAATTCTGTGGGTATTTGTGTGGAAATTAAATTTTTCATAGCCAACAAAATATCACAACTTTTTTAAAGCGTCCGATTTAGTATCATTTTGGTACCAGAAGCTTGGTAAAATTAAGACTTTTTTGATGTTAGAAGACAAAATGTGTCAGTATTGTTGACATAATCATAATGTTTTAGTTATAATTTAATCTTATGGTTATTAATTTTATAAAAGTTTTGCAAGAAGCTGGTCTTAATGAATCCGAGGCTGCGGTTTATTCTATTCTTTTGAAATCACAAAAAATGACAGTTTCTGAAATCGCTCGAGCTACAGGTATTAAGCGGCCGACTTGTTACCAACACCTCGACTCACTTTTGATTAAAGATTTTGTCATTCGTATTCCGCTCGGCAAGCGTATGTACTACGGCGCCGCCAGTCCAAAAAAAATTCTAGCTTCGGTTAAAAAACGTTTCTCGGTTTTCGAGACCGCGGTCGAAGAAATGACCAGACAACACGAAGAATCAACCAACAAACCAAAAGTGGTTTTTTACGAAGGTAAGCGCGAGCTTAAAAATATTTACGAAGATTTATTCAAAACCGTCGGCGACATCTATTCAATTTTTCCACCAGCCGCTTTTTTTGAAAATTTTACCGAGCAAGATTATGACGAGTTTGATCGTTCTATAAATCAGTACGCCATAAAAAGTAAGGATTTGATTGTCGGCGATAAATATTTTAAACAAGCCGACCAAATTCGAAAAAAGAATGGTACGGAAAACAAAGTTACTAAAAAACTTCCAGAGTCGTTTAAGAGTAATGTCGATGTTTTGGTTTACGGCCACAAGGTGGCTCTTATCAGCCTTCGCGATCTTTCGGCTATTGTTGTTGAAAGTAAAGATATTGCCGAGTTATTTAAAAGTATTCATTCAACAATTTGGCGGGGAAATTAATGGATAAAAAAAGCGTCCGAGATACCATGTTGGTATTCCCGAACGTCTAAGACGATTATGACCGTTGCTGTTGTTCAAAAGGTTTGTCTTTGGCGCGACGTTTGTTTGTTTCTAGAATATCGTCGAGGTAGACGCCTTCTTGTTTGTTCAACCAAGTTTCGGCCTCGTCGCGGGTGGCGAAGACGCAGAGCTTGATGTTGTTGCTCGAGTGTTGTTCGCCGAAGTGGAGGTATTGAGACAGTGAAGTATTTTCGAAGCTGGAGGTCGACAAATTTTGGATGTACTCCAAGTGCAAGAGTATGCCAATGACTCGAGTCCGTTTTTTTTTCGACGTGAAGTGCAATTGACCGAAGTCGTAACTTGCAAAAGAACTTTCGACACCGCAGAACCGCGAGACTGGCAAGAGATACTTGATGGGTCGGCCTTCTACGTTGTAATCTCCGCAGATGATTGCCACCCATGTTCCTGAGGTTTCGGCTGCAAAGCTGTCTTGGGCCGCAATCAGATCTCGGCGCAACTGTTCGATGTCGTTCGGATCGACACCGTTATTGTCGACCTCGAGCTCTAGAAGCAGCTTTTTAGTGCGTGTGATTTCACCGAAGATTCGATCCTCTTCTTTTCGTTCCATGCTGTGCCTTCGTATCTTTGGGTCTTAATGACCTCGAACACATTATGTGTTGAAGTAAAAAAAGAGTGCGATGTATATGAAGACTGTTCGTGTTTGAAAAGCGTCATGCGACCAGAGGTGTAGAATAATAAAAAAATAAGAGTTTGTCAACGATCGTCAAGTTTTCCTGAGTTTTATATTCAGTTTTTTATGTTTTTGACTTGTGGTTTGCTGTAATGTAAAATCGGTTCAGAGGTCGTTCTTTCAAAAGGAGATCACAAGTGTTGATTAAATTTATACTCATGTTTCCCGATGCCTTGGCACCCACCCGCGCTTCGTCCGGTGCGGTCGGTTTCGATGTCTACGCGTATCATGTAGTCGACAAAGAAACTAGAGCGACGGTTCAGGAACTTCCTTTTGAGCTCAGAGGTGGCGAGAGTGTCCTCATTGGCATTGGTATCGTTTTCGCTGTGCCACCTTCGATCGATTGCCAAGTCCGTCCGCGTTCTGGCTTGGCCAGTAAATATGATGTGGA
Source organism: Candidatus Uhrbacteria bacterium (assembly GCA_003511125.1). GTDB lineage: Bacteria > Patescibacteriota > Patescibacteriia > UBA9934 > GWF2-40-263 > UBA12403. The sequence continues at coordinate 12,824 of DOJV01000026.1, read as the reverse complement.
ATTATCGAACTCGCCTGGAACAGTCGATCCTGACTATCGTGGCGAGATTGGTATTCTGCTTCGTAATCGAGGCAAAAAAGGTTTTACGATTACGAAGGGGATGCGTGTGGCACAGTTGGTTTTCACACAAGTTCATCTTCCTGTTTTTCACTGTGTCGATGAGTTGCCACCAACTTACAGAAACACTGGCGGATTCGGTTCGACTGGTCTTACCAGTATTGCTCTCGGGGAAGTGGAATACTTGGCCGAGCAACGACGCTGGGATGAACATTTTATGCGTATAGCCATCAGCGCTTCGTTGTTGTCCAACTGTTTACGTGGTGTGCAAAGGAACGCTGACGGATTTTTCGAGAAAGATGACCTTGGTCGATATATCGGGGCGAGCCGACACTTTGGTTGTGTCATTGTGAAGGATCGAACCGCCATCGCGACCGGATTTAACTATCGGCTTAGTGAATGTGACGAGAAGGGCGGTTGTGCGCGCGAGGTTGGTGGAACGCAAAGTGGCATCGCAAACGATATTGGCTGTCTCCACGCAGAGATTGCCGCCATACAAAACCACGCCTTGGTCGGCGGACCATCTTTGAGAGGGGCGACTGTTTATATAAACGCCGAGCCCTGTCGGATGTGTGCCAAAGTTCTTCTTGGTTGCGGTATTGGAGCGGTCGTAGTTCCGGATGGGGTTTACCCGACCAATGGTCTGCCACTCATCCTTGATGCCGGGATCGAGGTTCGATACATTTCGGTTGTCTAGTAACTTCCGCTCCGAACTCTTTGGGGCGGTTTTTTTATTTTGTTTTCCCCTTCCATCCCGGTTTTTAATTTGTTATAATGTTAATCACTTATGGCTCACGTAATTTCCATCGTGAATCAAAAAGGTGGTGTGGGGAAAACCACTACTTCTTTGAGTTTGGCCGCTTACCTGGCACATCTTGGCAAGTTTGTTTTACTTATTGATTTGGATCCTCAAGCTAATGCCACTTCTGGTCTTGGTATTGATTATCGTTCGGTTCCGGCCGGTATTTACGAGGGTATGATCGGCACTCATCGCATGCGTGATTTAATCATGCCGACAGCTCATGAGGGTTTAAAAATTATTCCGGCCACTCAAGCTTTGGCCGGCGCTTCGGTCGAGTTGGTTAATACCGAGGAGCGTGAATATTGTCTGCGCAAAGGTATTCTGGAAGTTCGCAATGATTTTGATTATGTTTTGATCGACAATCCACCATCGCTTGGTTTACTTACAGTCAATGGTTTAACCGCATCCGAGTCGGTTTTAATTCCGGTGCAGGCCGAGTACTACGCTCTTGAAGGGCTCGGACAATTGTTGGGCACTGTTGATTTGATTCGTGAACAACTTAACCCCGATCTTAAGGTCATGGGTGCGGTCATTACCATGTACGATGCGCGCACCAAACTCTCCAAAGAAGTTTTGGAAGAACTTTATCGTTATTTTCCAAACAATATTTTTCGCGCGGTCATTCCTCGCAGTATTCGCTTGGCCGAGGCGCCGTCTTTTGGAAAAACTATTTTGCATTACGACCCGTCATCAAAGGCAGCCAAGGCTTACGAAAGGTTGGCACAGGAGTTTTTGTTGAGGGAAGGCGGGGAATTATAGAGTGGGATGCTGTAGAAGTCGTAGAGATGGGTGAAACGGATAAAGATCCGGGTTCAATTTTTTTCCTGATTGCCAATTTTTTTTATGGAATTCCGTTAATGAAAAAAAGGTTTAAACTGTGTGCGCTTCGTGATTCACAATTATTTAAAGAAAAAGACGGAAAATCTACGATTTCTACGTCTTCTACGACTTCTACTCTATGACAAATATAAAACCAGTATTAGGCCGGGGTCTGGGTTCTTTGATTCCAACCAAAAAAGTTTCTGAAGTTGTGGCTTCGGTAGTTGGTCGTCAAGAAATTGTCGAGGTGCCACCGGAAAATATCGTTCCCAATCCACACCAGCCGCGTCGACATTTTGCTGCCGCTGATCTTGAGGATCTTATTAGTTCGATTCAAGAACACGGAATCTTGCAACCGTTAGTGGTTACAAAATCCGTAGGTGACAATAAATATGAACTCATCGCCGGCGAGCGACGTTGGCGAGCGTCAAAGGCTCTTGGTTTCAAGACGGTTCCGGTAATCGTTCGCGACGCTTCTAAACAGCAGAAATTGGAATGGGCTTTGATTGAAAACTTACAGCGTGCCGATTTGAATCCGTTGGAAGAAGCCTTGGCTTACCGTGATTTGATCGACGAGTTTAGTTTGACCCAGGAACAAGCCGCGGTTCGTGTCGGTAAAAGTCGACCGGTGGTGGCCAATACCTTACGTTTGCTCGAACTACCGGACTACATTCAAGAAGCTCTGAGCGAGGGCAAGATTACCAAAAGCCACGCCCGAACGCTTTTGGCCGAAGACAATTTGCAAAAACAAAAAGAATTATTCGAAGCCATGTTGACCGGCAAGGTAACGGTGCGCGCGGCCGAAAAGTCCGTTTCCGCGCATCGCGCCGGTCCGATCGGCGGCAAACGTATTGATCCAAATTTGGTGGCCCACGAGAAAAAGTTGCAAGAAATTTTGGGGACCAAGGTGGAGATTAAAGAACGTGGCGGTAAGGGTACAATCTTGTTACACTTTTATTCAAAAGACGATCTACTAGAGCTTTTGAGCCGGCTGAGTGAGATTTAAATTAAAAAAAAGACCGAATCAAAAACCGCTAAATAGCGGTTTTTGATTACTTTTTATTTTCAGATTTTACGGTTTTTTCCATTTTATTTTTTTCTTTCTTTTTGGGTTTTTCCTTATTACTACTTTTGGGCATCATGTGGGCGAACCAGCTCTTCATGCCAAAACGCGCGGCTTCGCGGATGCGCTCGCGGGCGTGGTGGGTTTTGACGAATTTTAGCCAGTCCGGATTAGGACCGCGGCGATTTTTGTCGGTAATGATTTCGACAACATCGCCGGAGTTGAGAGGTGTGTCCAGGTTGACCAGGACCTCGTTGACTCGAGCGGCTGTGCATTTGTTGCCGACGTTGGTATGAACATAAAAAGCGAAATCGACCGGGGTGGCGCCTTCGGGCAAATCAATAACATCGCCTTGAGGAGTTAAGACAAAAATTCGATCACGAAAAACATCGATTTTTAAAACTTCCAATTGTTCCATGAAATCTTTTTTGTCGGCCAGTTCTTTTTGGATAGCCACCATTTCTTCCATCCAACGCAGATTTTTTGGTTGAGACCGGCCGGTTTCTTTGTAGCGCCAGTGAGCGGCCACACCGTATTCGGCCAATTCGTGCATTTCTTCTGTACGTATTTGGAATTCGACGGTTTCACCGCCCGGGACAAAAACCGTGGTGTGCAAAGATTGATAACCGTTTGGTTTGGGTTGGGCGATAAAGTCTTTGATGCGATTAGGCATAGGGTGCCACTTTTGGTGAACCAAACCAAGGACGGCATAGCAGTCCTCAACATCGCTGACGACTATACGCACAGCTACCAGGTCGTGGATTTTAGTAATGTCATTATCGCGATGTTGTAGTTTGCGATACAGACTGTATAAACGTTTAACCCGGCCGTGAACTTGGATTATTTTTATGTCGGAAGTTTTTAAATATTGTTCGACATCATCAATGACCCGGGTTATTTGCACACCCTTTTCACGAACTTTAGTGTCCATGATTTGTTGGACCCAGTCGTATTCTTTTGGATAAAGATATTTAAAAGATAAGTCTTCCATTTCGCCTTTCATTTCACCCATGCCCAGGCGATTGGCGATTGGGGCGTAGATTTCCAGAGTTTCCCGGGCTACGCGTTCTTGTTTGTGTTTGGGACGGGCGTAAAGAGTTTGTAGGTTGTGTTGGCGGTCGGCGAATTTTATAAAAATTACTCGGACATCGGAAGCCATGGCAATGAACATGCGGCGCATGTTTTCAACATAACGTTCAACACCCTGGTATCTGATTTTTTTTAACTTGGTGACGCCATCGACCATACCGGCGACGTCCTCGCCAAATTTGTGGGCTAAATCTTCGAGTGAGAATTTTTCTGAATCCTCGATGACATCGTGAAGCAGACCAGCAACGACCATGTTCATGTTGAAACCCATTTCGGCCAGTTTGTAGGCCACGGCCAGAGGGTGGACCATATACGGATGACCGGTAAAACGAACCTCGCCCTCGTGGGCCCGGGAGGCAACTTCATAAGCTTTTTTTACCAACGTTAAATCGGGCGTGACATAAGTTTTTTTTATCAACGCTTCCAAATCTTCGTAAGTACGAATAATCTCGGTCATAGTCTTTCTTTAGCTTAGTAAAGAAGAGGAGTTGTGTAAAGGGGCTGGCCAGGTGGGGGCTGATAGTAGTTAGAGCGGGGTGTAGACTTTTTTACGGTTTTGGTTTTTTGTGCTAAAATATTCTTATCTTAAATAAAATTTTTATGGCTAGAGAAAGATCTTCAAATTCTGGTGAAAGAAGGGATAAGAAAAAAAAGAAGAAAAAACCAGAAACCCCCGAAGAAACCGCGGCCCGCGAGGCCAGAGAACAAACCACTGCTGAACAAAAAGAAAGGAAACGAGTAAGAGAAGTTGCCGAGACCGCCAGAAAAATTATCGAGACCAGGGCTCGGACTGAAGATCTCGCCGCGGTTATGGATCAAGCGCGAGAACCGGAAGAAAAAGAAGTTAAGTTGGGCCGTGGTCGCAATGGAGAAACTTTGGTTTTGGTTAAAGTCGGAACAGGTTTTCAAGATCTTTTGCAGACTATTGGCGAAAGGGAAGTTAAATTAATCCCCGGTTCAAGACTTGATACCGATCCAGAGTCAGGTAAGGTTTCGGTTCCGGAAAATTTGCGGCCAAGAGATTTGCCTTTTTTGGTTCGCGAGATTTTGCGGGCCGGGCATCGGGGTCGACAAGTCGAGGTGATGGTGGGCGACAACAAAACCAAATGGGAAAAAACCGGCGCCGGTCTGGCTTTAGAAAAAGAAGCTAAAGCCAGAAAAGAATATCAAGCGGGCCTGGCTCAAATCAGAAAAGATTGGGGTACTCAAGAATTTTGGGAGGTTCGCAAAAAGTATATTAAGTTAGAAGATAAGCTTTCTGAAACTTTTTTGGCTGCGGAAAAAACTTTAGAACCATTAATGAGCGAAGCCGCTCGAAAATTCGAGGTAGCGACCGGTCGGGGTTTGTACGATGGCATCGGCGGAGAAATGGCTTATCGTCGAGCTTGGAAAGAAAGGATTTTGGCCAGACAAGATCGCATGGTTAATCAATACGACAAAAATGGTAACGGGCGATTTTTGGGTCAGCCGGCGATTGGTGTCAGGGAATTGCCAATTCATACTGGCTGGGATTTGGTTCCGGTGGTTGGTAGTTTTAGACATTTATTGCGCGGCCCTCATGGGGATTTGCCAAGTCTGGTTCGTGAAAAAAGGAATTATTGGGACGGTTCCCAAACCGTCCAAGACGCGCGCTTGCGAGCTTTAGTTCGCCGGGTCGATGCTTTTGGTGAAGACAACAGTGTTACCGAACGGGCCTTAAAAGCCTCGTTGGTCGATGCTCCCGCGACTTTTGGAAAAACCGCCCTTTTGTTTACCGGTGGGCTGGCAATAACCGCCCTCGAACTCGGTCTTAAGCCAGTGAATTGGCTAGGCAACGCTGTTGGCGATACTACCGAAGATCTTTTTTCCTGGGTTTTGAAAAAAACCGCGCCTTGGATTAAGAAATTTAAAACCAGCAAAGAAGCTCGTGAAGAAGACGCCAAGTGGCTTAAAAGTAAAACCGATCAGTATTTAAAAAAATGATCCAGAGTCATTAGACCCCGGATCAACAACCCTCAAGATTATTCTTGAGGGTTTTCGTTTTTTGTTTCTGTGATTTCCAATTCTTTTTTAAAACCACATTCTTTGTTTGAACATTGGGTCATGCCTTTGGCCGCAAAAGTCATGAGTGAACTGCAGGTCGGACATTTTTCGCCAGTCGGTTTTTGCCAGAGAGCGAATTTGCAATCCGGATACTTGTTGCAGGCAAAGAAAGGTTTGCCACTGCGGCCTCTTTTTTCAACAATATCGCCTTGGTTGCAGGCCGGGCAAGTGACTCCGGTTTTTTTTTCAATTTTTTTAATGGTTTTGCATTCCGGATATTTGGAGCAAGAGATAAAAGGACCGAAACGACCGCGTTTAACCATCATGGGTGCGCCACAGGTTGGGCAGGGTTCGTCGATAGTTTCCGGTTCGGCCACCACAACCTCGCCGTTTTCTTTTTGGGTTAGCTGTTTGGTGTTTTTACATTCCGGGTAACCGGTGCAGGCTAAAAACTCGCCAAAGCGACCACTGCGAATAACCATGGGTTTATTGCATTTTTCGCAAACAAAATCCGTTTCTTTGTCTTCGGGTTTAGTTTTTTTAACGTTCTTATCTTTGTCTAAAAGATTTTTGTGGAAGGGCACATAGAAATCAGAAAGAACAGGTACCCAATCGGTTTTGCCTTCGGCGATTTTGTCTAAGTCTTCTTCCATTTTGGCCGTAAAAGCCAGATCGACGATATCGGGAAAATGTTCGACCAGAAGATCGGTTACGGTATAGGCCACCAAGGCCGGTTTTAGTTTTTTGGCTTCGTCGCGTTCGACATAGCCGCGATCGATAATTGTGCCGATGGTTGGGGCGTAGGTGGACGGACGGCCGATGCCATGTTCTTCGAGGGCTTTGACCAAAGTAGCATCAGAGTATCGAGCCGGTGGTTCGGTGGTGTGTTTTTTGGATTCAAGTTTTTCTAAAGCCACGGCGTCGCCTTCGGTTAGGTTTGGCAAAATGGTTTCTTTTTGTTTTTCTTCGTAGACCTTTAGATAGCCGGGGAAATTAATGGATGAGCCGGTGGCGCGGAAAACATATTCGCTGGTGGAGATATCGGCCGAGGTGGAATCGAAAATGGCTTCTGGTAATTGAGTGGCCGCGGCTCGGCGCCAAATAAGATCGTAAACTTTCCAAAGATTTTTTTCTAAAACATCTTTTAAATCCTCGGGGCGGTTACTAATATCGGTTGGGCGAATGGCTTCGTGGGCTTCTTGGGCACCTTTGGATTTGGTTTTGTAGCGGCGCGGTTCGGGGAGTTGATATTCGTTGCCGAATTTTTCGGCGATAAAATTTCTGGTTTCATTTATAAAAAGATCGGATAAGTTAACCGAGTCGGTACGCATGTAAGTAATAAGAGCTGTTGAACCGCGGCCGGGCAACTCGACGCCTTCGTAAAGTTTTTGGGCCAAGAACATGGTTTCTTTGGCGCCAAAGCCGAGTTTGTTGTTGGCTTCTTGTTGCAAAGTCGAAGTGGTAAACGGTGGTGGCGGGGAGCGTTTGATTTTTTTCTTGGTGACATTCGTGACCGCGTATTTTCCGCCATTTAGAGCCTCGAGAACTCGGCCGGCTTCTGCTTCGGAAGCAATGCCGAGTTTGTCTAATTTTTTTCCGGCGATCGAATGAAGTTTTCCTGGGAAAGAAATTTGTTCTTTATTAAAAAGTGCGTCGACAGTCCAAAAATCTTGGGGTACAAAAGCGTCGCGCTCGCGTTCGCGTTCGACGACTAGTCGAACGGTAACTGATTGCACGCGACCGGCCGAAAGACCTTTTTGCACCTTGCGCCACAAAAAAGGTGAAAGTTCGTAACCCACCAAACGATCAACAATACGTCGGGCTTGTTGAGCATTAACCAAATCAAGATCCAGTTTGCGTGGATTTTCCAAAGCTGTGTCGATGGCTCGTTTGGTGATTTCGTGAAAAGTAATGCGTTTTAATTTTTCTGGTTCAACTTTTAGAATTTGCGCCAAGTGCCAAGAAATTGCTTCTCCTTCTCGGTCTTCGTCAGTTGCGAATAAAATTTCGTCGGCTTTGGCGGCGGCGTCTTTTAAGGCCTTAACTTGTTTGGTTTTTTCGCGCGAGACCACGTACTTGGGAACAAAGCCGTGTTCGACATCGACACCAATTTCTTTTTTAGGCAAATCGCGAACATGACCAAAAGAAGAAAGCACTTTATACTTGCTACCTAAAAATTTGGAAATAGTTTTGGCTTTCGCCGGAGACTCGACGATGACTAATGAGTAGGACATGTGGGGGAAGTTTTGGGAGCGTTGAAGTGGTGGAGTTGTGGAGTGAAAAAAGTTCTTTTGTTCAAGTGTTTAAAATGTTCAAGTTGTTCATGTTTTAAAAAATGAACATTTTGAATCATTAAAGAAAATTTTCCATGACTCCATAGCTCCATGACTCCATAACTCCATGACTTAAAACACGCTTCAGATGATGCGCTATTTTTTTTCTTTAGTCAAGGTGCTTATCCGATTGTGTAATACAAACTTCCGAGATGTCTGGCCGAACCTTTCATTTCCATTAAAGTCAGAACATGAGAAATTTCGGAAATGTTTTTGTTGAGGGCTCGAGCCAGATCGTCGATGTGAATCGGTTCGTTCGAGAGAATTTTTAAAAGTTCGGCTTCGGCGGCAGAGCCGGGAAGGTGTTGTCGTTGGCTGCGAACGACAGGTTCGGCTGTCGGGCGTTCGTTGGAAGTCGCGAGGCCGAGAATTGAGAGGATATCGTTGGCTTCGGTTGCGACATGAGCGCCGCTTTTGAGAAGTTGGTTGGTGCCTTCTGAAGTTAGTGAATCGATTGGGCCAGGGACGGCAAAAACTTCGCGGCCGGCTTCCAAGGCGGCGCGGGCGGTTATGAGCGAGCCCGAGGTTTTGGCGGCTTCGATGATTAATGTGCCGTGGGCCAGGCCGGCAATAACGCGATTGCGAATTGGAAAATTTTGTTTGAGTGGTGGGGCGCCGATTGGGAACTCAGAAATAACAGCACCGCCGTTCTCGATAATTTCAAAAGCCAACCGACGATTTTCGGACGGAAAAATATTTTCGTTATTGACGCCGGAGCCAAGAATGGCAACGGTCGTGCCGCGAACTTTAAGTGTTGCTCGATGAGCGAGGGCATCACTGCCCAAAGCTAGTCCCGAAACAATAGTCACGCCAGCATTGGCTATTGGCTCGATTAAATTTTCGATCACTCGAATTCCATATGACGAAACTTTGCGCGAGCCGACCACTGAGAGTTTAACGGAATTTTGTCTGGGTAATTTTCCGCGAACAAAAAGTGCCGCCGGTGGATCGTAAATCTCTTTTAAAAGTTCCGGGTATTCGGGGTCGGTGAAGGGAACGACTTTTGCGCCGCTGCGCACCAAGAGTTCGAGTTCTTTTTCCGGAGAAAGTTTTTCCCGGATGGAAATAAATTGTTCGATGGTTTTCGGATCGAGTTCGGCGTTCCGTAATTCATCGGCATTGGCTCGGAAAGCTGCTTCCGTGGAGACAAAAAATCCTCGCATTTTGGCGAGGCGGACCGGACCGAATTTTGGAAAACGCATTAAAGCGAGAAGATATCCTAGTTCGCGGGTTTCCATAATCTTCAGCCGATTTTAATTTGGCCGGCAAAAATATCTTTAGCAACTTGGCGGGCGGCTTCGACCACGGTTTTCCAATCTTCTTTATTTAGTTTTTCCAAAACCCATTTATCTAAAGCCATTTCCGGCCGCGGCGGCCGGCCGATACCAATGCGAATGCGGCGGATTTCCGAAGTGTCTAATCTTTCAATGATCGAACGTAGACCGTTGTGCCCGCCAGCCGAACCTTTTTCGCGGATTCTGATTTGGCCGAGCGGCAAGTTGACGTCGTCGACAATTACGGTGATTTTTTTTTCGGGCACGCGCCAGAATTTTGCGGCTTTGACCACGGCTTCACCCGAGAGATTCATAAAAGTTGTCGGCTGCAACAGTTCGGCCGAACGGCCGTTGATTTTTGTTTCAGCCACCAGACCCGAGAGATCTTTTTTGTTTTTAAATTTTACATCGGCCAAAGTGGCTAATTCGTCCAAAACTAAAAAACCGACATTGTGGCGAGTGCGTTCGTATTTTTTACCGGGATTACCCAGGCCGATTATGAGGCACATAGTGGTGGGAGTGGTGGAGTTGTTGAGTGATTGAGTGGTGGAGTGATTGAGTGGTGGAGTGATTGAGTGGTGGAGTGATTGAGTGGTGGAGTGATTGAGTGGTGGAGTGATTGAGTTGTGTGGTGGTTTGGGTTACTGATTGATAAGCCAATCACTTAATAACCCAACAACTTAATAATTTTAATCACTTGTAATTCTTGGCAGTCTAGCTTTAACAATTACTGGTGTGCCCACGAAATTAAGTTTTTCGTGGAGGCGGTTTTCGATGTAGCGTAGATAGCTTTGACTAATGGCGTCTTCGCGTCTGGCTTTAATGGTAACAGCAAAGGCCGGCGGACAAGTTCCGGTTTGGCGTAGGCCCAGGACTTTTGGTGGTTTGTTTATTTTGCCTCGGATTGGGCCACGGTGAGTTAAAGCTTGACGCAAGAAGTTTTCTAATTCTTCTTCGGTAAGTTGCAAGTGGCGCGAAGTTTGAACCTGGTCGATTAGATCAAAAATTTGTTCAATTCGTTGCCCGGTTTTAGCCGAAGTAAAAATAACCGGTGCCCAAGAAATAAAAGGCAGAATGGCGGAAACGTATTTTTTGTATTTGTTTAAAGTTTCTGGCCCCTTGTTTTCAATAGTGTCCCATTTATTGGCCACGATAATTACTCCGGCATTTGAGTTTTCTAAAAGTCCGGCCAGGGATTTGTCTTGCGTGCCAATTTGTTCGGCGGCATCAAGAACCAAAAGAACAACGTCGGCGCGTTTAACTGCTTCTTTGGTTCTGGCCACGCCCGAGGCTTCTAAGCCGCCGGCTTGTCTAACTCGGCCGCTTTTACGCATGCCGGCCGTGTCGATTAATAAATATTTTTTCTTGTTTTTTTCTACCAAAGTATCAATGGGTTCGCGAGTAGTGTGGGCCATGGGGCTGGTAATAACGCGCTCTTCGCCAACCACCGCGTTAACGATTGATGACTTACCAACATTTGGCCGGCCGATGATTGCCACTCGAGTAATTTCTTCATCGGCTTTTTTAAGAACTGGTGGACATTTGATTTTTCGCAATTCTTTATGGATTAAATCTAACAAATCGCCAACCCCGGTACCGCGTAAGGCCGAGACGGCTATTGGCGAAGCCAAACCCACCAAACGCCATTCCGCAGAATGAACCGAGGCTACCAGATTTGGGGTTTCGGCTTTGTTGCCAACGACAATAATTGGTTTGTTGATTTTTTTAAGGGCTCGAGCCAAATCGCGTTCTTGGGGCAGGGGGCCGGTTTTAAGATCAGTAACAAAAAGAATTAAGTCAGCGTCTTCGGCGGCGCGCCAAACTTGGTCACGAGTGGCTTGTTCGATTTCTTTTCCAAAATCACTGTCCGTACCGCCGGTATCTACGACTTTAAAAATTCGGCCACACCAAAAAACTTCGGCCTCGTTACGATCGCGAGTGGTGCCGGCAATAACTGAAGTTAAAGCCTTGCGTTCCTCGATTAGTCGATTAAACAAAGTTGATTTACCAACATTGGTTCGTCCGACAATAGCTACGGTAGGGATTTTTGACATAAGTTTTGTGTGGGGTAAAAGCGTAAAAGTGCAAAAATGTAAATTTACCTTTTTACACTTTTATGCTTTTACACCTTACTTTCTTACCAAATCGGCATTTCTGTTGCCTAGGATGACTAAAAAATCTACGTTATTAGTGGTGGTTTTAGATTGATAGAGGTCGTCGGACACGCTAATTTCTTTGGGCACGACTTCACTGGAATAAATCCAACCGGTTGTTGACATGGCTACTTCGGCTTCTAGAATTTCTTGTAAATTTTTTAACTCCTTGGCTTTTTCACCGTTGGTTAGATCGTAAATTATAGTGTGTTCAAAATTACGTTCCTCGGCATTACCAATTTTTAGAACTTCAAAACCTTGAGCTGATAAAATTTGTGAAGCTTGAAAAGCCAAACCAGAAATTGTGGTGCCGTTTTGAATTTCTATTTTTATAAAATGTTGGATGGTAGTGGTACTGGCGACAACATCATTCGCTGCCGTGCCCGAAAAAATATTTTCGGCCAATTTTTGAACCGGTGTCCAGTCGTCGTTTTTGGGCAAAATAACATAAGCTCCATTCATGGAGGTGGCATAAAGTGGGGAGCCGGTGGAAGTGTCAAGAACTTGATTAACGATTTTGTCGGTGTCGATTTTGCTATAATCGCGAGCCAAGACCAAAAGTTCACTAACCGAAAGGTTGGTTTGAATATGTTTTTCCAAAGCCGAGAAAATACTGGAAATTCTTGAAGGGTGGCGCAAAGTATTCAGACTGAGAATCTTCTCTTTAAGGGCGACTAAAAGATTTTGTTGACGACGGCTGCGGGCAAAGTCAGAAGCTTCGCCGTTAGTACCGTGGCGCGAGCGCACGTATTTTAAAGCCGTGTCGCCATCCATTTGATTCCAACCTTCTTGAAAAGATAAATTTTCAAAACGGCAACTGTAATCGGCAACCTCGACGATTTCTCCGTTTTCGTCGGTTTGCTCAAAAGTTCCGCATACGGCGTCTTCCATACCGAGTATGGGATATTCCGGATCGGAAAAAGAGCGCTCGACATAAATATCAATACCATCGAGTTCATCTATAAGTTCGGCAAAACCGTCAAAATCAATTTTTATGTAATAATTAATTTCTTGATTTAAGAGTGAACCAAGAACTTGACTGGTGGCCTCGGGGCCGCTGCCGGTTTTTTTTGTTTCGGCTAAAGCATTAACCGCGTTGATTTTTCGCCAACCTTCATTTGGTACCGGAACAGTTAAGTCGCGAGGAATTGACATCATGCCAATGGTTTTGTCTGAGGGGCGGAGACTGGCAAAAATAATGGTGTCGGTAAG